>VGVT01000064.1 GCA_016873935.1 Betaproteobacteria bacterium
GCGCGATGCGGATCATCGCCTTCATCGACGAGGGCGAGGCGATCCGAAAGATCCTCCAACACCTGGGCGAGCCGATCGCACCGCCCAAGCTGGCCCCGGCGCGCGGGCCGCCGCTGTGGGAGGCGGCAGCGGCGGAGCAGGCGGGGAACGATCCTCAGTGGGATCAAGCCGCCCAACCCGCTCCAGATTTCGAGTTCGATCAGCGCATCGCCTGGTAGGTGCGGGACGGTCGGAAATCAAGTCAAGCTCAAGCCATCGCTTGTCATGGGGTGACACGCGCCTGTCGCCCGGAAAGTCGCCGCCAGCGGCACCTGTCCGGGCGACAGGCGGTAAAGAAGACGCGAGACGGGAGGTTTGCGAGGCTTTCTGGCACGAAATCGGCGATTGACAGGAGCGGCCAGAGTCGATGATAGTCCCACTCGTCGCGTTGGATTTCCTATCCTTGGCAACAGGTTGAGGGTGTTCACCAGCAGCGCCCGTGGCGGCCCCTCGGGCAGAGTGACGGGCAACTCGAGCAAGGCGGGGGCGAGGTCGATACGCGGACGAAATGCCTGCGCCGCCACCTGCGCGCCACCCCGGAAGGATTGCATCAGGAAGAAGCCGGCAAAGCCCGGCAGCCCTGCCAAGGACAGCCGCCCGGCCCCGGGCGGTGAGAGATAAAGGCTGGCGGAGACGGCAGCGGCCACGCTCACCATCCCCACCCCCCAACTGTCGGCGCGTCCCTCGGCCAGCATCCACCAGACCAGCGCGAAGGCCGCGCCACGCAGCAGAATCGCGCCCATCATGGCCGGGGCTCTCCGGGCCGGGCGCCAAAGCGCAATTTGTCCGGCGCATTGGCTCCGCCGGTCATGACGAAAGCAGTGGCTTCCTCGAGGCTCCAATCGGTGGGGGTCACCTCGTCCAGGGGCACGATCTCGATATATCCGGAGGTGGGGTTGGGCGAGGTCGGCACATATACCGCCGCCAGTTCCCGGCCCGTGTCCGGATCGGTCATGACCTTGGTGACGAACCCCACCGCCTTCATCTCCGGCGAAGGGAAAGCGATCAGCACCACCCGCTGGCCCGATACCGGCGGCTTCTGCACGCTTTCCAGAAAACGCTTGGTGGCCCCATAGATGGTCTGCACCACGGGCAGGCGTCCCAGCAGGCTTTCCATCCAGGTAATCAGACGCCGGCCCAGCACCCATGAAGTAAACAGGCCCACGGCATACAGCCCTGCAAGGGTGAACATGGCCGCAAGCACATACTGCACACCAGGATTGAGCAGCCACCCGGCCAGGTTTTCCGAAAGCGGCCTCAGCCCCAGCGCCATGCCCCGCAGGAAGGGCACCCCGGTCTTCGCCAGCAGGCTGAAAACAAAGTCGAGTACCAGCCACGTCACCCACAGGGGGGCGACGGTGAAAAAGCCGATCAAGAGGTAGCGCCCGAAGTGGGCGCTGTGGCGTGGTTCGCTCATCGCAGGGGTTCAGGCAGCCTGGCCGCGCTTTCTCGTGCCATGCCGGCGCGGTAAAACAGGAGGATGAAGTCTGTGATGGCTACAGAAAGCCGTGTCACGCTCTGGCTATCCCAGGCGTTCCAGAGCAGCGCAGGGAGCGCGTCGAACGCCGGGTTCATGCCCCGTCCCGCCGATCCCCGGCGCGCGACTCTCGCCGCTGCGAGTCCGCTCCCGCCGGGGCGATGCCCAGTTCGTGCGCACGTCGTGCAATGGCGAAGCTCACCGCCGCGCTGGCCACCAGCACCAGGGGCCAGACCAGAAGAATTTTCAGGCCCGCCGCCAGGCTATCGGCCTGGAGAGACAAGCCCAGTGCGAGCAGGCCGAGGCCGAGGTTGTCCGCCTTGGTGAGTGCGTGCAGACGGGTATAAACGTCGGGAAAGCGCAGCAGGCCGACGGTGCCGGCCAGATAGAAGCCGGCTCCCGACAGCAACAGCAGGGCGCTGAGCGCCTCAAGCAGCGTCATCGTCCCTCCCCGAGACATGCCAGGCGCGTCGCGCGAAGGCCACGCCGGCGATGGCGGCGAGCAGGGCGAGGACCAGAGCGGTGTCAACCAGAGGCATGGCCGCCGACTCGCGCGCATGCGCCATCAACAACAGCGCGCCGACCCCGGTGGTGCCGAACAGCAGCGCAGCCAGCATGCGATCGGCCGGCGTCGGCCCGCGCGCAGCCCGGATCAGCGCCGCCAGCAGATTGACGAGCAGGAACAGGGCAAGAGGGGCTTCCAGACCGGTCATGCCGGCAACTCCGGCATGCGGGCGATGCGCCCCTCCCCGGCAATCGTCAGGCGGACGCGCAGCGGCAGGAAACAGGCATACGGGGCAGGCATGGCTGCATTGTGCTCTTGCCACGGAGATTAGTTCAACCCGCAGGACAAACGCCGGGCGGGTTTCCAGCCGCGAGGCGAAGCGACAAGTGCTTACTTGTATAAGTCTGCGTAAGTACCGAGAGGCGGCTTCAGGCCACCGTCACCTCTGGTGATAGATACACATCCTGGATTGCGTTGAGCAGCTTCACGCCATCCGCCATGGGCCGCTGAAAGGCCTTTCGCCCGGAAATCAGGCCCATGCCGCCGGCCCGCTTGTTGATCACCGCCGTGCGCACCGCCTGGGCCAAATCGTTCTCGCCCGAAGCGCCGCCGGAGTTGATCATTCCAGCCCGGCCCATGAAGCAGTTGGCGACCTGGTAGCGCACCAGGTCGATGGGGTGGTCCGAAGTCAGTTCCGCATACACCCTGGGGTGGGTCTTGCCGAAACCGATGGCGCCGTAGCCGTTGTTGCAGGTGGCCTGCTTCTGCTTGACGATGTCCGCCTCGATGGTCGCCGCCAGGTGGTTTGCCTGGCCGGTCAGATCGGCGGCCTCGTGATAGTCCACGCCGTCCTTCTTGAAGCCGGAGTTGCGCAGATAGGCCCAGAGGAATGTGACCATGCCAAGTCGGTGGGCCTCGGCGAACGCGCGCGAAACCTCCAGAATCTGCCGGCGCGATTCCACCGAGCCGAAATAGACCGTCGCCCCCACCGCCACCGCCCCCAGTTCGAAGGCCTTCTGCACGTCGGTGAACAGAGTCTGGTCATGGATGCCGGGGTAGGTGAGCATCTCGTTATGATTCAGCTTCACCAGGAAGGGAATCTTGTGGGCGTACCTGCGCGACACCGCGCCCAGCACCCCGAGCGTGGAGGCCACCGCGTTGCAACCTCCGGCGATGGCCAGCCTGACGATGTTTTCCGGGTCGAAGTATTCCGGGTTGGGCGCGAACGAGGCGCCGCCGGCGTGCTCCACCCCCTGGTCCACCGGCAGGATGGACAGATAGCCGGTGCCCGCCAGCCGACCGGTGCTGAAGATCTGCTGGAAGCTGCGCAGGGTGCCCGGCGTGCGGTCGCTGCCCGCCACCACCCGGTCGATGAAGTCCGGGCCGGGCAGGTGCAGTGCGGTTTTCGGAAAGGTCTTGCAGGTATGCGTGAGGAGCGATTCAGCCTCGCCGCCCAGCAGTTCGGTAATGGTGGTCATGTTGCCTCCTTGGGTTTGTGTCAGCCATGAGCGATATACAGGGGAACGACGTTTGCCATTTGTTTATAGACCCGCCGGCCTGCGGACTCCGACCCGCCCCTCCCCGGCGAGCATGGCTATTCGTAAATCATGGCAATTCCACTACATTGATAGTAGGCGGGGTATGTTAGATTATGCCTGTTAATAGCTATTCATTCCAAAGGAGGTTGTCATGGCAAAGAAAAAGGCTGACAGCAAAGTGGCTCTGGAAATCCCGGTTATCGATACGAGGGACACGGCTGAGTTGCAAGAACAAATGATCGCTGTCGCGGCTTATTTTCGGGCAGAACAGCGAGGTTTTTCGCCAGGCCAGGAGGTGGATGACTGGCTTCAGGCCGAGAAAGAAATCGCGTCCCGCGCGACCGGCAGAGGTAGCGGCGCCTGACGGCGCGCGGCAGATGCCATGAGGACGGCACCTTGCGACAGCGCATGGCGCTGGCTGCTGCTAGTGGCCTTACTGGCGCTGCTGCATGCGGCGCCGGCGGCAGCCGGGGAACTGCATCTGCTGAGCGTGAAAGGCGCCATCGGTCCGGCCAGCGCCGACTATCTGGTGCGAGGCCTCGACCGGGCGAAGCAGGCTGAAGCGCGTCTGGTGGTAATCGAACTGGATACGCCGGGCGGCCTGGATACCTCGATGCGCGACATCATCCAGGCCATCCTGGCCTCCCCCGTGCCGGTGGCGATGTACGTTTCGCCCCAGGGCGCGCGCGCGGCCAGCGCCGGTGTCTATCTGCTCTACGCCAGCCACATCGCCGCCATGGCTCCGGCAACCAATCTGGGCGCCGCCTCACCGGTGGAATTGGCACCCATGGGCGCACCCGAACGGCCCGCCGACAAGCCGGACAAGCCAGGCGATAAGGCTGCTGGAAGTGGCGAGGCGCAGCCGGCCCCACCCGCCGACGCGAAGATGCGCAAGGTGATCAACGACGCCGCCGCCTACCTGCGCGGCCTGGCCGAGCTGAGCGGGCGCAATGCGGACTGGGCGGAGCGGGCGGTGCGCGAGGCGGTGAGCCTGCCGGCCGAGGCTGCGCTGCAGGAAAAGGTGGTGGACGTGGTGGCGACCGACATCGCCGATCTGCTCAAGCAAGTGCATGGCCGCAAGCTGAAGCTGGCAAGCGGCGAGATCACCCTCGACACCACGGGGCTGACCATCACCCGCGTCGAGCCGGACTGGCGCGCCCGGCTGCTGTCGGTCATCGGCGATCCGGGCATCGCCTACATCCTGCTGCTGCTGGGCATCTATGGCCTGCTCTACGAGTTCGCCAACCCAGGCATGTTGCTTCCCGGCGTGGTCGGCGCCGTCTGCCTGCTGCTCGCCCTGTTCGCGCTGCAACTCATGCCGATCAACTATGTCGGCCTGGCGCTGATCCTGCTCGGCATCGGTTTCATGCTGGCGGAGGCATTTCTGCCCAGCTTCGGCGCGCTGGGAGTGGGCGGGGCCATCGCCTTCGTGTTCGGTTCGTTGATGCTGATCGACACCGATCTGCCCGGCTATGGCATCTCCTGGACGCTGGTGGTACCGCTGGCTGCCGTTTCTGCCCTGTTCAGCCTCGCCATCGCCGGCCTGGCGCTGCGCGCCCGCCGGCGGCCCGTGCTCACCGGCGCCGAGGAACTGCCGGGCATGGAAGGGGAAGCTCTGGAAGATATCGCCGGCGAAGGCTGGGTGCGCGTGCATGGCGAACGCTGGCGGGCCAGAAGCCGCACGCCGTTGGCGCGCGGAAGCAGAATCCGGGTCGCGGCGCGGGATGGCCTGACCCTCGAAGTGCAACCGGTCGACCCGACCAACGGGCATGACTTCGAGAAGGCGCGCTGAAGCATGAAAGCCATGCCCGTTTCCCTCCCTTGCAGGGCGCGCCCCGGACTGCATTCCGTGGCTGTTCGGCGGGCGCGGAGCATGCTCCGCGAAACCCCCGCCTCACCCCCCAGCCCCTCTCCCGTCTGCGGGAGAGGGGAGCGGCGAGAAGTCGCTTCGCGACTTACACGTTAAGGAGAATGACCATGTTTGACCTCGGCTGGCTGACCTTTCCCCTCCTCCTGCTGGCGCTGTTGGCGTACAGCTTTCGCATCCTGCGCGAGTACGAGCGCGGCATCGTGTTCATGCTCGGGCGTTTCTGGAAAGTAAAGGGCCCCGGGCTGGTGATCGTGCTGCCGGGCATCCAGCAAATGGTGCGGGTGGACCTGCGCACCGTGGTGTTCGACGTGCCCAGCCAGGATGTGATCTCGCGCGACAACGTCTCGGTGAAAGTCAACGCGGTGGTGTATTTCCGCGTCGTCGATCCGGCCAAGGCCATTCTGCAAGTCGAAAACTACCTGGATGCCACCAGCCAGTTGGCGCAGACCACGCTGCGCGCCATGCTCGGCAAGCACGAACTGGACGAAATGCTGGCCGAGCGCGAGACGCTCAACCAGGACATCCAGCAGGCTCTGGACGCGCAGACCGACGCCTGGGGCATCAAGGTCTCCAACGTCGAGATCAAGCATGTGGATATCGACGAATCCATGGTGCGCGCCATCGCCCGCCAGGCCGAGGCGGAACGCGAGCGGCGCGCCAAGGTGATCCACGCCGAAGGCGAGTTGCAGGCCTCGGAAAAACTGCTGGCGGCGGCGGAGGTGCTCGCGCGCCAGCCCCAGGCCATGCAGCTGCGCTACCTGCAGACGCTCGCCGGCATCGCCGGCGACAAGACCAACACCATTGTCTTTCCGGTGCCGGTCGAGTTGATGGACCTGCTGACGCGAAACAAGGCCGGCGGCTGAAACCCCGCGCCGCAGGCAGGATGTTCATTCACCAGGAGAAAACCATGCGTTCGATCAAACCCCTGTTGTTGGTCCTGACCCTGGCAAGCGCGCCAGCCGCTGCGGATGTGCCCTTCCAGACCAGTCAGGCGATGTATCCGTTCGGCTGGTACCCGTCCCAGCCCATGCCGCAAAGCACGCCGCAGGCGATGCCCATGCCCTTCCCGCTGTTCCTGCCGCAGCAGGCGCCGCCACCACCCGCCGCACCCGACCTGCGCGCGGCTCTGCTCGCCGGCCTGGCCAACCCGCAGGCACTGGACGGCATCCTGCGCCTGGCGCCCCTGCTCGCCAATCCGCCGGCGATCGAAGGCATGCTCAAGCTGGCGGCGGTGGCAGCCGACCCGCGCACGGTGGATGCCTTCATCAGGCTGGCGGCCACCCTGGCCGACGCGCAGACCGTGGAGACCCTGGCGCGCGTGCTGGCTGCCCTGTCCAACCCGAAATTCGCCGAAGCGCTGATCACGCTCACCGACCCCAGGGTGCTCGCCGCCGCAGTCAGCGCGGCATCGGTGCTGGGCGGCGCGGTGGCGGGGGCGCCAGTCCGATAGGCAAGAGGACACCTCGTCATGAACGAATTCTGGCTCTGTTTCGTGCCCCTGTTCGTGGCGGTGGATGCTATCGGCGTTCTGCCGGCATTCCTCTCCTTGAGCCAAGGCATGGAGCCCCGCCAGGTACGTCGGGCGATCCTTCACTCAGTGTCCACCGCCACGGCGGTGGCGCTGGCATTTCTCGCGCTGGGCACAGCAATCCTCGACCTGCTCGGCATCACGGTGGCCGATTTCATGGTGGCGGGCGGCATCCTGCTGTTCATCCTGGCCATGGGTGATTTGCTCGCCAACGATAAACTCCAGCGTCAGGTTGATGCCGATAGCCTGGGTGCTGTTCCCCTGGGCGTGCCGCTGATCACCGGGCCTGCGGTGCTCACCACCTCAATGCTCCTGCTCAACCAATATGGCGCCGGATGGACTGCGGCGGCGATCATCGCCAACATCCTGATCGCCGGCATCGTGTTCCGCTTCGCCGGCGGCATCAGCAGGGTGCTGGGGCGGGTGGGCGAAAAAATTGTCTCCAAGATCGCCATGCTGCTGCTCGCCGCCATCGCCGTGATGATGGTGCGCAAGGGCATCGAGGCCTTCCTGGCAGCGGGCGCCGTCGGATGAAGGGATATCCCCAACGCAGGTTCCCTTCGCCATAACCATCGTATGCAACCACGAGGAAAGACTGATGCAAACCATGCCACCCATCGTCGCTGCCACTGATTTTTCCAGCGAAGCAGGTCGCGCCGCCCTGCGCGCGGCACTCATTGCCAGACAACAGGATGCGGAATTGCATCTGCTGCATGTAACTGCGCCCCTCGCCCTTTACCCCGGGCAGGAAGTCGGCCCCGCCGACGGCGCCGTCATTTCGGCCGTCCTCGGCGAGCAAGCCGAAGCGACCGCACGGGTGTTGCGAGAGCGCTACGACATCCGCGTCACCGTGGCGCAGCGCATCGGCCGAGCGCATAGCCAGATCGCCGTCTACGCTGCCGAGGTGGGGGCCGGCTTGGTGGTGGTCGGCGCGCGCGGCCAGAGCACGTTGTTGCGCTTGCTGCTGGGATCGACCGCCTGGCGGCTGCTGCGGGTGTGCCAGCTGCCGGTGCTGATCGTGCGCGGCGAGCCGATCGCGCCCTATGGCCGGGTGCTCGCGGCGGTGGATTTCTTTCCGCATAGCCGTGTCGTCGTGGCATGGGCGCGCCGGTTGGCGGCGGACGGGCATCTACGAGTGCTGCACGCGCCAGAACCTCTGGACGAAAGCGGCCTGCGCTCCAAGGGTCTGGACGGCGCGGCGATCAAGCAACATCGCGAAGAGATGCGCGCCATCGCCGAGAACCTGATGGCCAATCTCCGCGCCGACTTGCCCAGGGAGGTGGAAAGCCATATCGAGCCTGGCTATCCGCCGACCCGTATCCTGGAATCCGCCTCCGATTGGAGCGCGGATCTGATTGTGCTGGGACGACAAGGCCGTGGCGGGCTGGAGGATTTCCTGCTTGGCAGCGTGAGTAAGGACGTCGCGCAGGAAGCGGATTGCGACGTGCTGCTGGTGGGAGAGCGGAACCAATAAAGCTCGCCTTTCGCTATCACGCGATCTGATTGTTGAAACTTGCCGAACAATGGAAGCGCAGGCTTATTCGCACGTCCCACTGGAGAAAACCATGAGACTGAACCACGCATTACCTGCCCTGGTACTCCTGCTGACTGCCATGCCGGCCATGGCGGCGCAGGACTTGGCCGTCACCGTCTTCGCCGGACAAAGCACGCGCAACCACTGGGAGGATTTCTTCACGTCTCCCGGTTCGCTCGACTTCGCTTCCTCCGGCCTGCTGGCGGCGGCGCTGTCCAAACCTCTGGCGCGCTATCGCGGCGGCGACCTGACCGTGGAGGTCGAGGGGCAGGTGGTCAAGCATTTTGGCGATCAGACCCATTGGGAGTTGAACGCGCCGCTGGTGGCGCGCTGGCATCGCTTTCCCTGGAACCAGAGCGTCGCGACCACGGCCGCCTTCGGCGTGGGGCCGTCCTGGTCCAGCACCACCCCGCCGCTGGAAGTGGAAACCCGCGGCGGCAGCCAGCCCTGGTTGATCCACTGGTTCATGGAACTGACCCTGGGGCCGCCCGGCAAGGACTGGGCGGCCTCCCTGCGCCTGCATCACCGCTCCACCGGCTTTGGCCTCGCGGGCGATAAAGGCGGCCTGGATACCCTGGCGATCGGTGTCCGGAAAACCTTCTGATCTGCCGCCGCGAGAGAGGCACGCATGCAACCCCTCTGGCTGAAACACTACCCGCAAGGCGTCCCGGCGAAGATCGACATCCGCCGCTTCGCCTCGCTCAAGGACCTGTTCGAGCAGAGTTGCGCCCGCTATAGCGCACGGCCGGCCTTCACCAACCTGGGCGTCAGCCTGGGTTATGACGACATCGACCGCCTGAGCCGCGCCTTTGCGGCCTATCTGCAACAGGAACTGGGCCTCGTCAAAGGCCAGCGCGTCGCCTTCATGCTACCCAACCTGCTGCAATATCCGGTGGCGCTGTTCGGCGCGCTGCGCGCCGGGCTCACGGTCGTCAACGTCAATCCGCTCTACACCGCGCGCGAGTTGCGCCACCAGTTGGCCGATTCCGGCGCGGTGGCGATCATGGTGCTGGAGAACTTCGCGCACACCTTGCAGGATGTCATCGCCGAAACCGCCGTACGCCACGTCGTCACCACCCAGGTTGGCGACCTGTTCCCGCCGCTCAAGCGCAGCCTGGTCAACTTAGTCGTCAAGCACGTCAAGTGCATGGTGCCGCGCTGGAACCTGCCGGGCGCCATGGCTTTCAACGACGCGCTGCAAACCGGTGCGCGCCATGCGCTGACGGAGGTGGCGCTCGGCCCCGACGACATCGCCTTCCTGCAATACACCGGCGGCACCACCGGCGCGGCCAAGGGCACGATCCTGAGCCATGGCAACCTGGTGGCCAACGTCGAACAGACCTCGGCCTGGATCGGCGGCGCGTTCAGGGAAGGCGAGGAAGTGGTGGTCACACCGTTGCCGCTCTATCACATCTTCGCCCTCACCGCGAACCTGCTCACCTTCGTAAAGTGGGGCGCGAACAACGTCCTCATCACCAATCCGCGCGACATTCCCGGCTTCATCAAGGAACTGAAGAAGACCCGTTTCACCGTCATCACCGGCGTCAACACCCTTTACCGCATGCTGCTCGACGCGCCGGGGTTCGCCGGGGTGAAGGCGGCGAATGGCGATGCCCTGAAGGTGGCGGTGGCGGGCGGCATGTCCCTGCATCCCACCGTGGCCGAGCGCTGGCAACGAGTCTGGGGCGTGCCGCTGATCGAGGGATACGGCCTCACCGAAGCCTCCCCCATCGTCAGCGCCAACCCCTTGGATGCAACGGCATTCAGCGGTGCCATCGGCCTGCCCCTGCCCTCCACCGAGATACTGCTGCGCGACGAGGCTGGCCGCGAAGCTGCGCCGGGCCAGCCAGGCGAACTGTGCGTGCGTGGGCCGCAGGTCATGCGCGGCTACTGGAACATGCCGGAAGAAACCGCGAGGGTGCTGGACGCGGAGGGTTGGCTGGCGACCGGTGATGTGGTCAGCATGGACGAGCGCGGCTACCTCTATTTCGTCGACCGCAAGAAAGACGTGATCGTCGTGTCCGGCTTCAAAGTCTGGCCCGCCGAGGTGGAAGATGTGCTGTTGCACTTGCCCGGCGTCAAGGAAGCCGGCGTGGCCGGCGTGCCCGACGAGAAAAGCGGCGAGGCCGTCTGGGCCTGGGTAGTGAAAAGCGACCCCACGCTCACCGCACAGCGGATAATTGACGTCTGCCACGCCCAGCTTGCCCATTACAAGACGCCGCATCGCGTGATCTTCCGCGACAATCTGCCCAAGTCGCCCATCGGCAAGATCCTCCGCCGCAGGCTGAAGGAGGAGGCGCTTAGCGCCTGAACGCGATGCCATGTCGCGGAGAACCCGCCCGGGCGCTGGTCGCTCTGGCCTTGCTCCTGCTGCTGGCGGCGCTTTTGGCCGGCTGCGCGCCCGCGCGCCATTACGAAGCGGTCCAAGTGTTGCGCGACATCGCCGCTGGCGAGGATGGAACGCGCCTGAAGCGGACCACGCCCACCCCCCTGCGCCAGGCCGTGGCCTACACGGTGGACGGACGCGCGCGCCAAGCCGACCTGTACCTGCCTGCCGCGCTCGACACCTGCGCAGATCTTTGCCCGCGCGCCGCCCTAATCGCCGTGCCCGGCGCGGTGCCGCTGGCCAGCGACGACCCGCGCTTCACTGCCTTCGCAGCCAGCCTGGCGCGCGCCGGCTTCGCGGTGCTGGCGCCACGCATGCCGGGTTTTCGGCAATTACGCGTGCGCCCCGCCGACGCGCGCGAGATTGCCGATGCCTTCGCCTATGCGGTCGCCCGCCCGGAGCTTGCCCCCGAGGGTCGCGCCGGCCTGTTCGCTTTCAGCTATGCCGTGGGACCCGCCGTACTCGCCGCGCTGGAACCGGACATCCGCGAGCAGGTACGCTTCATCGTCGCCCTTGGCGGCTACCACGATCTGCCGCGCACCATGAGTTATTTCACCACCGGCTGGTACGAGCATGAGGGCCGCAGGCACTACCTCCGGCCCGACGACACTGGCCGCATGGTGCTGGCTTACTCGAGCCTGGACTATCTGCACGCCGGGCGCGACGGCGAACTGTTCGATGCCATGGTGGAGTTGCGCGGGCGCGACCCGGCGGCGGATCTCACCCCGTTTGCCGCGCAACTCAGCCCGGCAGGCCAGTCCGTCTACGCCCTGGCCATGAACACCGATCCGGCACGCTTCCCGGAATTGCTGGCCGCGTTGCCCGAGGCCATGCGGGACGACCTGGAACGCCTCGACCTCGTACGACGCGATCTCGCGCCGCTCAAGGCGCGCCTGCTGCTCGTGCATGGCCGCAACGACAACCTCATCCCATGGCCGGAGAGTGTGTCGCTGGTCGCCGCGGCGCCTCGGGGCCAGGCGCGCGTATTCCTCATCCATCGTGTACTAGGCCATGTCGATCTAAGCATCTCCGGCCTGCTGTCCTGGCGCTTCTTGACTCAGGATCTGCCCGACCTGTGGCGCTTGTGGCGGGTGATTGACCTGCTGCTGGCCGAGCGCGAGGCGACGCCATGAGCCCGGGTGCCTGGCTGCTCCTGGCGGCGGCGGGACTGACCGTGCTGGCGTTCCTGTTGCCGCTTATCGCCCAGCCGCCGGCTTACCACGACTTCGCCGACCGGCGCGCCTGCTTCGGGCTGCCCAACTGCCTGGATAGCGCCAGCAAC
>VGVT01000065.1 GCA_016873935.1 Betaproteobacteria bacterium
TACCTCGACCTGGCCGAACGCCTGGTGGCCCCTCGCGCCACCGCGCTGGTGCTCATGCACGGTGTCTCCGGCTCCGGCAAGACCTGGCAGGCGCAGCGCCTGCTCGAGGCACTGGGCGCCATCCGCCTGCGCTCCGACGTCGAACGCAAGCGCCTGTTCGGACTCGCCGCGCTGGCCAGCAGCGCCGAAATCCCCGGCGGGATTTACTCGCGTGAAGCGGGAGAACGCACCCTGGCGAAGCTCATGGAGCTCGCGCGCGGGTTGCTGCGCGACGGCTTCCCCGTCATCGTCGACGCCACCTTCATCCGCCGCGGCTGGCGCCAGGCCTTCGCCAAGCTGGCGGACGAACTGGCCCTGCCCTGGTTTATCGCCGCCGCCGACGCCCCGCCCGAGATCCTGCGCCAACGTGTGGCGCAACGCGCGGCGGCGGGCGCGGACGCCTCCGAGGCCGGCCTCGACGTGCTGGAGTCGCAGCTCGCCGCGCGGGAACCCTTCACCCCTGAGGAGGCCCGCCACGTCCTCGCCCTGGCAGCCGATGCCGACGCCGCGCTGGCCCGCATCCGCGCCGCCCTGAAGCAGCCTAACCAGATACCGGCTGCGCCCATGGCGGCTGGCGACTAGTCCTTTACTTCCATACGCTCGGGCGCAGCCCAGGCGCTAACATGTCCGGGCCTTTGAGCCTATTTCAGTAGGAATCATGCCGGCCCGCATCGCGCAACTGCCCCGCAAGCTCCTCTCCACCGTCGGCGCCGGTTTCGGCCTGGCGTTGAGCCTCATCGTCGCCCTGGCCATGGTCGGCCTGCACCAGCTCGCGAGCACCAACGCGCACCTGGAGTCCATCGTCGGCGAGAACAGCGTGAAGGCCCGCCTGGCCAACAGCATGCGCGACATCCTGCGCGACCGCGCCATCGCCATGCTGTCCATCGTCGTCAGCCGTGACGCCTTCGAGAAGGACCAGGAGATGCAGCAGTTCTACGGTTATGGCGGCACCTACCAGCAAGTCCGGCTGGAACTGGAGAAGCTGATCCGCCTGCCGGAGGAACGCGAGGTGCTCGCCCGCATCGACCGCCTGACCCGAGCCAACCAGCCGGTCATGGTGCGCATCGTCGATCTCGCGGTGGAGGGCTATACCTTTCTGGCCTTCGACGAACTGCAGCGGGAAGGCATCCCCCTGCAACGCCAGCTGGTGAAGGAACTCGACAACCTGATCCAGATCCAGCGCGACATGACCGCGTCCGCGGCGGCGGCGGCGCGCGCCGATTACGCGCGCACGCGTTGGCTGATGATCGGCCTCGGCCTGGTGGCCGTGCTGTCGGCCCTCGTCGTCGCCATCACCGTGATGCGCCGCGCCGCCCGGCTGGCGGCGGCCAGTGAGCGTGAACGCACCAAGTTTCTCACCCTGTTCGAGACCAACAGCGACGGCATCGTCATTCTCGACCGGCACGGCTTCACCGACTGCAATCCCGCCACCCTGGAGATGTTCCACATGGACAGGGTCGAGGATTTCCTGCATCGCCGGCCGGAGGAGCTCGGCGTCGAGGATCAGCCCTGCGGCACGCCGCCCACGCTGCTCGCCGAGAGGCACATCCGCGAGGCGATGGAGAAGGGCCACGCCTTCTTCCGCTGGACCGCGCGCCGCCCAGACGGCAGCACCTTCCCGGCCGAGATCGCCCTGCATTCGATGACCCTCGATGGTGAACCGGTCATCCAGGCGATCATGCGCGACGTGTCGGTGCGCAAAGAGGCAGAGGCCGCTCTCGAGGCCGCGCGCGACGCTGCGATCGCCGCGGCGGAGATGAAATCGCAGTTCGTCGCCAACGTCAGCCACGAAATCCGCACGCCAATGAACGGCATCATGGGCATGACCCAATTGCTGCTGAACAGCCCGCTCAATTCCCGCCAGGAGGAATACGCGCGCACCATTGCCCAGTCCGCTGAGTCGCTGCTGGGCGTCATCAATGATCTGTTGGACTTCTCCAAGATCGAGGCGGGCAAGCTCACCATCGAGGACATCGACTTCGACCTGCGCGCCCTGCTGCGTGACGTTGTCGAGCTCTACCAGCCGCGCGCCGACGCCAAGGGACTGGCGCTGAGCCTGGAGATGGTGGACGGACTGCCGATGTGGGTACGGGGCGATCCCCTGCGCGTGCGCCAGATCCTGTTGAACCTCGCCGACAACGCCATCAAGTTCACGCAGGAGGGCGGCATCTACATCTTCGCCGACGCGACGCCGGACCGGCGCGTCCGCATCCGTGTCCGCGACACCGGCATCGGCATGAGTGAGAGCGCACGCGGGCGCATCTTCCAGGCATTCTCCCAGGCCGACGGCTCGGTGAGCCGCAAGTATGGAGGCACCGGTCTGGGCCTCAGCATCTGCCGTCAACTGGCCGAACTGATGGGCGGCGAACTCGGCATCGACAGCGAGGCCGGCCGTGGCAGCACCTTCCACCTCACGCTGCCGTTGCCAGCGGTGGCCGCACCGGCGCCGCCGCAGGACGCGAAGGCACGCACCACCACGCGATTCCCCGGCGTCACCGTACTGGTGGCGGAGGACAACCCCGTCAACCAGAAGCTCATCCGCTTCATGCTGGACAACCTCGGCATCGTCGTGAAGACCGCCGACGACGGCCGCATCGCCTACGACATGCTGGCCGAACAGGCGGTGGACCTGGTCCTCATGGATTGCCAGATGCCGGAATGGGACGGCCTCACCGCCTCCCGCGCGATCCGCGAACGTGAAGCCGCCAGTGGCGCGCGGCGCGTGCCCATTGTCACGCTCACCGCCAATGCCATGCTCGGCTACGCGGAAACCTGCCGCGCCGCCGGCATGGACGACTATCTCACCAAACCCATCCGCGAGGAGGACCTGGCGGAAACCCTGTCCAGGCAGTTGCCTGGCCGGGCGGTTGTCGCCCCCGTCGACGAGCTGCCGATTGCGGCGGAAGACCCGCCGGCGATCGGCTACGACATCGAGAAACTGCGCCGTGTGTGCCGCGGCGACGCGGCGCAGATTCAGGAAATGCTGGACTTGTTCGTCAGCAGCACAGAGCACCTGCTGGCGGGCCTGGCTCGCGCCCTGCAAGATGAGGACGCCGAAGGCGCCGCCCGCCAGGCTCATCAGATCAAGGGTGCGGCCTCCTATCTGGGAGCGCGGGACATCGCCGGGTTGGCGGCGGAGACCGAGAGTCGCGCCAGGGATGGGGCCTGGGCGGCATGCCAGGAAAGCATGGAGGATCTGGAAGCGGCCTTCATCCGCGTCCGCCTGGAAATCGAACAACCCTAGGAGCCAGTCGGACTTGGGCGATCTTAGCGAGCCGGGTGGGAGAATGAGCTTGCGAGTTTCGGCACAAGCCGAAAATGGACCGCTCTTCCCACCGGCGCAGTAGATCAGCCGCAAGTCCGACTTGCTTTTGGCATAGCGGCGCGGTCGCCCTTCGCACGCCGGAAGGCCGCCCGCATGCGGCGTGCGCGGGTAGAATTAGGCGCATCGCTTCAAACCCGTGCCGCCATGCTAGACATCCAACTCCTACGCAAAGATCTCGCCCAAGTGGCGCAACGTCTCGCCGCCCGCGACATCACCCTGGACAGTGCCCGCTTCGAGGCCCTGGAAGGCGAACGCAAGGCCATCCAGGTGCACACCCAGGAACTCCAGGCGAAACGCAACCAGCTTTCCAAACAGATCGGCATGGCCAAGGGCAAGGGCGAGGACACCTCCGCCCTGATGGCCGAGGTGGGTGGCCTCGGCGATGAATTGAAGGCTGCCGAGGAGCGTCTCGCCGCCATCCAGGAAGACCTGTCGGCGATGCTGCTGACACTCCCCAACCTGCCGCACGAATCGGTGCCGGCGGGCCGCGACGACAAGGACAACGAGGAAGTCCGGCGCTGGGGCACGCCCCGTGAGTTCCCCTACCCGCCCCTGGACCACGTCGACCTGGGCGAGAACCTGGAGATGCTGGACTTTCCCACGGCGGTGAAACTCACCACCAGCCGCTTCGTGCTCATGCGCGGCCAACTCGCCCGCCTGCACCGGGCGCTTGCCCAGTTCATGCTCGACGTGCACAGCCGCGAGCATGGCTACGAGGAGGTCTACGTGCCCTATCTGGTGAACGCCGATTCCATGCGCGGCACCGGCCAGTTGCCGAAGTTCGAGGAGGACCTGTTCAAGCTCTCCAACGGCCTATACCTCATCCCCACCGCCGAGGTGCCGGTGACCAACATCGTGCGCGACGAGATCCTGCCCGCCGACAACCTGCCCATCAAGCTGGTGGCGCACACTCCCTGCTTCCGTTCCGAGGCCGGCTCCTACGGCAAGGACACCCGCGGCATGATCCGCCAGCACCAGTTCGACAAGGTGGAGATGGTGCAGTTCGTCAAGCCTGAGGATTCCTACGCCGCCCTGGAGGAACTCACCGGCCACGCCGAGGACATCCTGCAACGCCTGGGCCTGCCCTACCGGGTGGTGGCCCTGTGCGCCGGTGACCTGGGCTTCTCCTCGGCCAAGACCTACGACCTGGAGGTCTGGCTGCCGGGCCAGAACACCTATCGGGAAATTTCGTCCTGTTCCAATTTCGAGGCCTTCCAGGCCCGCCGCATGCAGGCCCGCTACCGCACCGAGAAGGACGGCAAGCCGGGCAAGCCGGAGCTGCTGCACACCCTCAACGGCTCCGGCCTGGCCGTGGGCCGCTGCCTCGTGGCGGTGCTGGAGAACTATCAGAACCCGGACGGCAGCGTCACCATCCCCGAGGTATTGCGGCCCTATCTGGGAGGACTGGAGCGCATCGCGCGGCGGTAACCGCCCAGTGCGCCGGAACCTTGCGGCTCAGGCCGGTGGTAACCAGCGTTGCAGCAACCCGTCGAGATCCTCCAGCTTGAAGGGCTTGGTCAGGTATTCGGAGAAACCCGCGGCCAGGCCGCGTTCCCTGTCCCCCTTCATCGCGTTGGCGGTCACCGCCACCACCGGAATGCCGGCTAGCGCGTCATCGCCGCGCAGCGCGCTCAGCGCCGCGTAGCCATCCATGCCGGGCAGGTTGATGTCCATGAGGATGAGATCGGGCTTCTCCCGCTCCGCAAGCCGCAGGCCGGCCTCGGCATCGATCGCGGTGAGCAGACGGATGGCCATGTGCCGGGATAGCACCAATTCCATCAGCTTCAGGTTGACGGAGTTGTCCTCGACGTACAGCACGGTACCTCGCCTGAACGGCGCGGCGGCGCACTCCGACTCCACCTCCGCCTCCGCCTCGCCGACGCGGACATTGCGGGCGGCTTCCACGCCGGCCGTGACATCCGGCAGCGGCAACTCGACCCAGAACGTGCTGCCCTGGCCGGGCGAGCTGACAACCCCGATATCCCCTCCCATCATGCGTGCCAGCCGCAGGCTGATGACCAGGCCGATGCCGGTGCCCTGGATCGCCTGGCGGCCGGCGCCGAGCCGCTCGAAGGGTACGAACAGGCGATCTAGATCCTCGCGCGCGATGCCGATGCCGCTGTCCGCGACCAGAAGCCGCAACCAGCCCGCCCGCGCATCGGTCTCGCACCGTACCCGCGCGTCGCCGCCGGGCCGGTTGTACTTGACGGCGTTGGAGATCAGATTCAACAGCACCTGTTTGAGTCGCACCCGATCCGCGCGCACCACCTGCTCCGCGCAGTCGGCGAATTCGAACATCAGCCTGACTCCGCTCTCGCCGGCCATGCGCTCGGCCAGCACCTGGCATTCCCGCAGCAAGGCGGAAACCGAAACCGACTCGATGTTCAAATCCAGCCGTCCAGCCTCGATGCGGGCCAGATCAAGGAGATCGTTGATGAGCCCCAGCAGGTGCTGCCCGGCCTGGCCGACTTCCCGCGCCAGGTCGCGGCTGTCCTCGGGCAGGCGGACATCGGTGTGCAGCAGGTCGGAGAAGCCGAGAATTGCGTTCATCGGCGTGCGCAGCTCGTGGCTCATGCTGGCCAGGAATTCGGATTTCGCCCGGCTCGCGCTTTCCGCCCGTTCCTTCTCCACCTTCAGGTCGGCGAGGATCGCCTCCTGGCGCGCGCGCGCGCGATGGGCGGCGATGATGGCCGCGTAACTGGTGTTGAATGGCGCCAGCAGTGCCAGCATTTCCTCGTCGTACGGCGCGGAGCGGTTGGCGAGGCCGTACAGACCGACCAGCTCGTCGCCGTAGCGGACCGGCATGCCCAGGAAACGATGCAGGGGGGGATGTCCCGGCGGCAACCCACCGCGCCGGGGATCGTTCGCGGGGTCGTCGCTGACCACAGGCTCGCCGCTGGCCAGAGCGTAGCCGAACAAGGTGTCGAGGTTGCGGAACTCCATACCTCTGGCCGCGTACATTTCATACAGCCTGCGGGTTTCCTCGTTCCAGGAGATATCGGTGAGCGCGGTGGTTCTCAGGTAGGGCGCGCCCTCCTCGTCGCGTAGCACCTCGCCGATGAAGCCGTACTCGCTGCCGGTCAAGGCCAGCAGGCCCTCCAGCAGGAAATCGGTGGTGGCTCTCAGGTCCTGCGTGCCGACGTAGGTTTCCATGCCCTGGCGCACCAGAGTGAGGATTTTCGCCTGTCCGCGCAGGGTGGTCTCCAGTCGCCTGCGCGAAGAGATGTCGACGACCAAGGCAAAGGCGCCGATCACCGAGCCGTCCTCGTCCAGCATCGGAGCCGCGTTGACGCTGCAGGTCACCCGGCCGCCGTCCGGGCGGCGCACGTCCAGGTCGCCGGACGCGCTGCGCCCGGCGAGGACGTCGGCCAGGATCTGTTCGCAACCCGGTCTCGAGGCCTCGTCCAGGAAGGATTGCGGCAACCGACCGAGCACCTCGGCCGCGTCCCGGCCCAGGATGCCGGACATGGCGGCATTGAGCTCGACCACGCGGCCCTGCTCGTCGACGCGCAGGAAACCTTCCGCGGTGGTGCGCAGGATGCCGCTGGTGGCGCTCTCCCGGCGGCGCAAAACCTCGCGTTGCCGTACCCGCTCCAGCAGCCCGCCGCAGACCCCGGCAAGTTCTGCGACCGCCATGCGTTCCAGCTTGTCCGGGGCGCGCTGGTCCCGATACAGCACGGAGAATGCCCCCAGGATGGCGCCTTCAGCGGTGCGGATGGGATGCGACCAGCACGCACGCGGCACCGGCGCGGTGGGTTCCCCGTCGGCGGCATGAGCGGCAAACAGACCGCCAGCGTCTTCAAGCACCACCGCCTCGCCGCACGATACCGCCCGCGTGCAACATGCGTCGTCCACTTCCATGGACAGGCGGGTCATGGCCGGGCGCAGCGCCTCCGGCAGGCTGGGCGCGGCCCCCTGGCACAGGTGCGAGCCGGTCTCGTCGAGCAGGTGGATGACGCAGATCGAATCCGGCAACAGCCGCTCGGCCTGGCGGGCAATGTCGTCCAGCAAGGCGGGCAGGTCGTCGCCGGCGCGGGCGGCGATGGCTGCGCGGGCCTCCATGAGCTCGCGCTGGAAACGCTGCTCGGTGATGTCGGTGCGAATGGAGTAATACTGGTAGGGACGGCCGTGCGAATCGAGGAAAGGCACGATGGTCGCCTTCACCCAGTAATACCCTCCATCCGCGCGGCGGTTTTTGATCTCGCCACGCCACACCCGGCCGGAGGAGATGATTTCCCACATTTCCCTGTAAAAGCTGGGCGGGTGTTCGCCGGACTTTACGATTCGGTGAGTCTGGCCCAGCAGTTCGCGCAAATCGAAGCCGCTGATTTCTAGGAATTTCCGGTTGGCGTAGAGAATGCGGCCGCCAGCGTCGGTGGCGCTGACGATGTCGTGCTGGTCAACGGCGAAGCGGAAGCGCTCCAACTGGTCCAGGGATTCGGCGCGCGCGCCCTCCAACCGCCGCTGGCGCCGGTGCCGACGTGCTCGCGCGGTGACGGCGGCGGCCAGCAGGGCGGAATCCACGGGTTTGGTGAGAAAATCCTCGCCGCCCGCCACCCGCGCCGCCATGCGCCGATCACGGTCATCCCAGGCGGTGAGGTATATCACAGGAATATGGGCGTACGGGTCCTTCTGGCGCAGCAGGGTGACCAGCTCGGTGCCTTTGCACACCGGCATCTCGATGTCCACCAAGAGCACGTCCGGATCGAAATCGGCGATGAAATCCAGCACCACCAGGGGATCGGACAGACACACCACGCGGAAACCGGCGTTTTCCAGCAGGCCGGATACGTATTCGAGGGTGCTGCGCTCGTCCTCCACGAGCATCACGCGGTAGGGCCGCTCGGGCTTGAGGACGACGCTCTCCAGCGCGTCACGCAACCGCTCCACGGTCACCGGCCTTTCCAGGAAGAGATCCATTCCCGCGCGCAAGGCGGTCAACTGCCTGACGAAGTCCTGGCCCTCGGTCACCGCCACGAACGCCGCCTCTCCGCGCGAGCGCATGCGCTCGCGCAGGGCGCGGAAGGCGGTCAGGTCATCGTCGTCGCGCAGCGCCGCGAGATTGACGAGCACCACCCAGGATCGCGAGGCGTCGTCGAGAAGTTCCGCCAATTCGCTCACCGAGGAAGCCACATGCACCAGGTTCTCGCCGGCCCACTCGAGTTCCGTCGCCAAATCGGCCTGCGCCTGCGCCGCTTCAAGCAAGGCGAGTGACCAGCCGGCCGGAAACGCGGGCGTTGGGGGTGGTCCCGCCCGTTGCGAAGCCTGATGCAAATCCATCACCACCAGGGGCGCCAGCAGCCGCCGCAGACGCTCGTCATCCGGCTTGGCACCACCTGAAACCAGAGGCTGCAGGGAAGCCAGGACCGTTTCCACGGCCCACTTGACATCCAACTCGTCCGACGCGTCGCAGGCCACGGCGAAGCGGGACAGCATGTGCAAAAGGCGAACGGCGCGCAGCCGGTCCCAACCCTCCGTCTCCAATTTGCGCGCGAGTTCCAGGCTCTCGTGGCGCAGGCCATCCCAGTCCTCCAGCGGGGAAGCGCTCGTCATGACGGCGTCGTCAAACATGCTCATGGAAGTGTCGGCAATCGGTGATGCGAGGTTATCGTCCGGGCACCCGAGAACTTGAAGCCGGTGCGGCCTTCGGCTCAGTTGAAGTCGAGGATGCCGGCATGGGGCTTCTCGTACTTGCGCAGGATATCGTAATAGATCCGCACGTTCTCGGTGAATGCGCGAGCCTCGCCGCCGCGCGCGAAGCCATAGCGCAGGCTGGAGGCATATTCGGCGCGGCTGATCAGGGGCAGCACGTTCTTCATGTCGCGCCACTGGTCCGGATTCTTGCCCAGCCTGCGCGCCAGGGCGCGGGCGTCGTTGAGGTGCCCCATGCCGATGTTGTAAGCCGCCAGGGCGATCCAGGTGCGATCCGGCTCCGGCACCGTATCCGGCAGCGCGGCTTTCAGTTCGACCACGTAACGTGCCCCGCCCAGGATGCTCTCGCGCGCGTCCAGCCGGTCCTTCACACCGAGATGATCGGCGGTCTGCCGGGTCAGCATCATGAGGCCGCGCACGCCGGTGGGCGACTGGGCGTGCGCGTCCCATTGCGACTCCTGGTAGCCGATGGCGGCCAGCAGGCGCCAGTCCAGCCCCGTCTCCGCCTGGGCATCGTGGAAATGCGGGCGCAGTTCATTCAGCAGGGTCGCGCGCTTGTCCAGCACCCCAAGGACGTCCACCTCGGCAAGCCGGGTGACGTGGCCGAAATAGCGTTCGCGCAGGCGCACCAGATCGCCACCCGCTTCCAGCTTCGTGAAGAAATCCACCACCCGGCGCGACAGGCGCAGATCGACGCCGCGCCCCAGCACCCAGGCCTGGGGCTGCGCGCTCTCCAGCACGAAGGCGGGGCGCAGGCCGGGGTGGAAATTGCGGCCCACGTCGAGGCTGTCGGAATCGACCACGGCGCAATCTCCCAGGCCGACGTCCAGCCGTTCCATCAGTTCCTCCGGGCCGGGCAGCTCCATTTCCGCCCAGCGCAGCTCAGGCAGGCGCCGACGATGGAAGCGCAGGCGCTCGGCATGGCTGCTGCCCGCCACCACCTCCAGGCGCAAGCCAACCAGATCCTTGACCGTGGTGGGCGCACTCAGGCCCTGCCGGCACACCACCCATTCCTTCACCTGTCCGTAGTTGGGCCCGAAGCGAACGCGGGCGCGCCGCTCCTCCGTAGCGGTAATGCCGGCGGCGGCGATATGCGCGCGCCCGCTGGCGACGCTGTCGAACAGTTCCTCCAGGGTATCCGCCACCTCGAAGCGCACGCGCCAGCCCTGGCGCTCGGCGAACAGCGTCGCCAGGTCGTGCTCGAAGCCCGCCGGGTTGCCATCCGCATCCAGGAAATAGGTGGTGGGGCTGTTGCGCGTCGCCACCACCAACTCCCCGGACTCCTCTGGGGGCGGCGCGGGACCGCGCCAACACCCGGCCAGGAGCATCGCGCCCAGCACAAAAGCCGGCACGGCGAGGCCGCGCAAACGCCGCCAGCAGTTCATGTTTTTATCGTCGGCTTCATTACGGGTAGAATGCCGCTCTTTCCCGCCCCTGACCACCCCCGGCGGGAAAGACCGGAGAGGTGGCAGAGTGGTCGAATGCACCGGATTCGAAATCCGGCATAGTGCTTGCACTATCGGGGGTTCGAATCCCCCCCTCTCCGCCAGAACAAGTCCTGCAAACTCGCTCAGTCGAGTCTTCAGGCGCTCAGAGCCCCGCACCAAGCGGGGCTTTTTGCTATGGGCTCCTGACTGACCCCATGGCCACCAACCCCCAAAATCCGTCTCAAACCCCTTTTCGTCTCAGAACCTCCTGACTTTCTCGCCGTGGTACGGCGGCAGGGGGTTGGTGGCGAGTAGTAGGGTCGCGAGCAAGAGGTATTTCACTACCTATTCCCTTTTTTAATCAAAAACCAAGCCGATCTAACAACACCTATGCAGAGCACCCTTGGCAAACTGATCAGAAAATAGAACTCCCATCCCCAAAATCAAAAGTCTGATGAGACGGAAAGATCAGTACGGATAACGGGATTCCTCCTCGTCCCATTCGTCGTAATTGGAAAAATCAGGACTTCCCACAAGGATCCGCTTACGCTTAGGCAACAGTGTGATTGCCCCCGTTTCGTCAACGGGCACAGCAATGCAATCTCCAGCTCTTGCTCGGACCATCACCTCTTGGACGGACTCGGCCCAATAAACAGGACGTTCGCAAACCCCGCAGTAACGTTCAAAGTCGTCGGGGTTGAAGCCACGCAGACTAGGCAGCACTAAACCTTTTTTCGGCTGCAACATCTCCCACTGTTTCGGGCATGTCTTCAGGTTGCACAGAACTTTTTTCTCTGGGAGGGTGTCCGGAATTTTGTGTAAACGGGTTATGGTTTAGAGGTTGTTCATCCGATCTTCGAACTGGATAGTAAAGCGAGTCAGCGCCGCCTTCCAATCCCGAATCGGCATGGTCCATTTCTGGC
>VGVT01000066.1 GCA_016873935.1 Betaproteobacteria bacterium
CAAGGCCTTCCGCACCGAGCTGGCGAAGCCGGACATGGTCTACGAGGAACGCCTGGACCTGTCCATGGGCGGGGTGAGGATCGAGGTGCTGCACCTGGGCAACGCCCACCACCACGGCGACACCATGCTCTGGCTGCCGGAAAAGAAGCTGGTCATCGCCGGCGACACCGCCTTCCACGTGCGCATGCTGCCGGTGTTCGAGGACACCAATACCGCGCGCTGGCTCGACATCTGGGACAAGTTCGAGGCCCTTGGCGCCGAGGTCGTCATTCCCGGCCACGGCGGCCCCACCGACATGGCCACCGTGCGGCGCTGGACACGGGGCTATCTAGTTGACCTGCGCGCCCGCATCGCCGAAGTGCTACAGCGCGGCGGCGGCCTGGAAGAAGCCGCCCGCGTCGACCAGTCCGACTACATGCACCTGCACACCGCCGACGAACTCGCCCGCCTCAACGCCGGCCGGGTGTTCCGGGCGATGGAGTTCGAGTAGCGGCGTCCCGGCTGTCACTCCGTGCCCTGGATCACCCCGCCCCCCAGGCATTCGTCCCCGTCGTACACCACCACCGACTGGCCCGGCGTCACCGCCCACTGATCCTCGTCGAAGCGCAGCGCCAGGCGGTTGTCGGCGATAGCTTCGACCGTGCAGGCCGCGTCCTGCTGGCGGTAGCGAGTCTTGGCGGTGTAGCGGCCACCGGGCTGGGGAGGTTCCCCCACCCAACTCAAATCAGCCGCTTCCAGGATGGGAGACAGCAGCAAGGGATGATCGTGGCCCTGGACGACGATGAGCTGGTTCTTTGCCAGGTCCTTGCCCGCGACGAACCAGGGGGCGCCCTCCTCCGCCCCTTTCACGCCGCCTATCCCTAAGCCCTGGCGCTGGCCCAGGGTGTAGTACATGAGGCCCTGGTGGCGGCCCACCACGCGGCCTTCGGGGGTGAGCGCATCGCCGGGTTGGGTGGGCAGGTAGCGTTGCAGGAATTCCCGGAACGGCCGCTCGCCGATGAAGCAGATACCGGTGCTGTCCTTCTTTTCCGCCACAGGCAGGCCCGCCTGCCGGGCCAGTTCCCGCACCTGGGGCTTGGGCAGGTGGCCGATGGGGAACAGGGCTTTCTCGATCTGGCGCTGGTTGAGGCGGTAGAGGAAGTAACTCTGGTCCTTGTTGGAATCCAGGCCCTTGAGCAGTCGGCGGGCGGGGTATTCCCCTTGCAGACGGGCGTAATGGCCGGTGGCGATGTGGTCGGCACCCAGGCCCATGGCGTAATCCAGGAAGGCCTTGAACTTGATCTCGGCGTTGCACAGCACGTCCGGGTTGGGGGTGCGGCCGGCCTCGTATTCGGCCAGGAAATAGGCGAACACCCGGTCCTGGTATGCCTGGCTGAAATTGACCAACTCCACCTCGATGCCGAGGACGTCGGCGATGGCCAGCACGTCCTGGAAATCCTGGCGGATCGGGCAATCCTCCTCCAGGTCGTCCGCCTCCCAGTTCTTCATGAACACGCCCACCACCTCGTGGCCCTGCTGCTTCAGCAGGTACGCAGTGACGGCGGAATCGACGCCGCCGGAGAGGCCGACGACGATGCGGCTCACCGTCTGTCACCCCGGCGCAGGCCGGGGTCCGCAATGCTGGCGCACGGGCTGGATTCCGGCCTGCGCCGGAATGACGAGGAAGGGGGGATCATGCCTCGTCCGCGAAATCCGTCAGCACATCCAGCGGATAGGCGCGCCCGGCGAGATGGTCCTCCATGCAGCGGATCAGCAGCGGGCTGCGGTGGCGGTGACTGGTGGCGCGGATTTCCTCGGGGCTCATCCACACGGCGCGCAGGATGCCCTGGTCCAGCGGCGCGGTGGGGTCGAAGCCGGCAATCACGCCGGAAAAGGCAAAGCGCAGGTAGGTGCGGTTGCGCCGCTTGGGATGGCGCCAGCGGTAAACGCCCACCAGGGCTTGCGGCTCGAAGTGGTGGGCAGTTTCCTCGAAGCATTCGCGCCGCACTGCGTCCAGCAGGGATTCGCCCTCGTCCAGGTGGCCGGCGGGCTGGTTGAAGAGGATGCCGTCATCGGTCCTTTCCTCCACCAGCAGGAACTTGCCGTCCTGCTCGACGATGGCGGCCACCACCACGTGCGGTTTCCAGTTCTCGCTCATGTCAGTTCCGCACGGCCGTTCCGAAGGAACTGACCTCCCCCTCGGGGGGAAACGAGCGCAGCGAGTAAGGGGGTTGTTTCATCTCAGGCCTTCATCAGGGTCCAGATGCCGATGATGATGAAGCCGGCGCCGGCGATGTAGTGCAGCTGCTTTTCGCTGATGTATTCGCTGAGCACGCCGCCGGCCAGCACGCCCAGTGCCGAGGTGGCCACCAGGGCCAGGGAGGCGCCCATGAACACGACCCACTTGCTGACTTCCTTGTCGGCGGCGAACAGCATGGTGGCCAACTGGGTCTTGTCACCCAACTCGGCGATGAACACGGTGGCGAACACGGTCAAGAGAATTTTGTAATCCATGATGGTCCTAACGGGTTAAATGGGCTTGCCCCAGAGGTCGTAATCGTCCGCGCGGGTGATCCTGACCTTCACGAAGTCTCCCGGCTGCAGCCCACGGCCCTGGGCGATGTGCACCACGCCGTCGATTTCCGGGGCGTCGGCATGGCTGCGGGCGACGGCGCGGCCGCCGCCGGTTTCGTCCACCAGCACGGTCATCTCGCGGCCGATCTTCGCCTTCAGCCGGGCGGCGCTGATATCAGCCTGCACGTCCATGAAGCGGGCCAGGCGGTCCTGCTGGATGTCCTCGTCGACCGGGTCCGGCAGGGCGTTGGCGGCGGCGCCGTCCACCGGCGAATAGGCGAAGGCGCCGACCCGGTCGAGCTGGGCGGCTTCGAGGAAATCCAGGAGTTCGTCGAAATCCGCCTCGGTCTCGCCGGGAAAGCCGACGATGAAGGTGCTGCGGATGGCGAGATCCGGGCAGATCTGCCGCCACTGCTCGATGCGGCGCAGGACGTTCTCGGCGTGGGCGGGGCGCTTCATGGCCTTGAGGATGCGGTGGCTGGCATGCTGGAAAGGTACGTCCAGGTAGGGCAGCACCTTCCCTTCGGCCATGAGCGGGATGACCTCGTCGACGCTGGGATAGGGATAGACGTAGTGCAGGCGCACCCAGACCCCCAGCCGGGCCAGTTCCTGGACCAGTTCGAGCATGCGGGTCTTCACCGGGCGGCCGCCGTGAAACCCCATGCGATACTTCAAGTCCACGCCGTAGGCACTTGTATCTTGTGAAATAACCAGCAGTTCCTTGACGCCGGCCTTGACCAGGGCCTCGGCCTCGGCCAGTACGTCGCCTATCGGCCGCGAGACCAGGTCGCCGCGCAGGCTGGGGATGATGCAGAAGGTGCAGCGGTGATTGCAGCCCTCGGAAATCTTCAGGTAGGCATAGTGGCGCGGGGTCAGCTTGAGGCCGCCGGGAGGGATGAGGTCGGCGAAGGGATCGTGCGGCTTGGGCAGGTGGGCGTGCACCGCCGTCATCACCGCCTCGGTGGCGTGCGGGCCGGTCACCGCCAGCACCTGCGGGTGTGCTTCGGTGATCACGGATTCGCGCGCGCCCAGGCAGCCGGTGACGATGACCTTGCCGTTCTCGCGCAGGGCCTCGCCGACCGCGTCCAGGCTCTCCTCCACCGCCGCGTCGATGAAACCGCAGGTGTTGACCACCACCAGATCGGCGTCCTGGTAGCTGGGCACGATGAGATAACCCTCGGCGCGCAACTGGGTGAGAATGCGTTCGGAGTCGTAGGCGTTCTTCGGGCAGCCGAGGGAAACGAAGCCGATTTTCGGAAGGCTGGTCATGGGCTCGGGGCTCCTGCTCAGGCGGGTTTGCGGCCGCCGGCCTGGAAGGCGGCGTAGCGGAAAATGGCGTCCGGATCGTCCGCCAGCCGGGCGAAATCGGCCCGTAGCGCGGCGATGTCCGCCTCGTCCGCCCGGCCGTGGGCGCGCAACTGCTCGGCGCCGCTCAACAGCAGGGTCTGCCAGAAGTCCAGGAAATCGCGGCGGGCGGCCGGCGCGCGGGTGCGCCCATCCAGTTGCGGCGAGGTTTCGCGCAGGGCCACGTCGGTGAAGCCGGCCTGCTCCAGCAGGGCGGCCAGACGCACGCCGACGTCGGGGTCGCCGCCGAGTTCCCGCTGCAAGTCGTTGAAGGCGCGCCACCAGCGTTGCAGGCCGGGCATGGCCGGCGCGGTGTAGAGACCGCTGTTGAATACCTCGGTGCAGTACAGCACGCCGCCCGGCTTCAGCACCCGCAGGGCTTCCCGCAACAGCACCGGGTGGTCGCCGAGGTGCTCCAGCACCCAGAAGGTGCAGGCTCCATCGAAGCTGGCGTCGGGAAAAGGCAGCCGGAAAGCGGAAGCCTCCACCAGTTCCACCCGCCCGGCTTCGAGGGGCTCGGCCAGGAGATGCCGCGCCTGGGCCAACTGGCCGGGCGACAGGTCGACGCCGGTGAAATGACTGCGGGGAAAGCGTCCCAGCAATACCCGCAACTGCGCGCCCACGCCGCAACCGAGCTCCACCACCCGTGCGCAGGCCGAGAAATCCACGCCGGGCTGCACCCAGGGCGCCAGGAACTCGCCCTGGCGCACCAGGCGTTCCTGCTCGGCGGACGAGAAGGAGTGGATGTAGCGCGCCGCGTTGCTCATGCGGGGATGGCTCCGGTGGCCTCAGTGCACGTGGCCGTGCCCGTGTCCGCCCATCCATTCATGGGCCAGGCCGGAGGCCAGCCAGACGGTGAGCACGCCGAGTCCGATCAGCAGGGCCTGCTGGGCGGTGTGGCCGAGTTCAGCCCGCTTGTGCAGACCGGGAATCAGGTCCGCCACCGCCACGTAGATCATGCCGGAGGCGGCCAGGGCCAGCATGTAGGGCAGGAATTCCTGCAAGGGGGCGAGCAGGAAGTAGCCCAACAGGGCGCCCAGCATCATGGCGGCGCTGGACAGCAGGTTGAGTAGCAGGGCCTTGCCCTTGCTGTAGCCGGAATGCAGCAGGATGAGGAAATCGCCCAGTTCCTGCGGCACCTCGTGGGCGGCGATGGCGAAGGCCGTCACCACGCCCAGCTTGACGTCCACCAGGAAGGCGGCGGCGATCATGATGCCGTCGACGAAGTTGTGCACCGTGTCGCCCACGGTGATCATCATTCCGGAGCGGCCATGGTCGTGCGCCGGGGCGTCCGCGCCGTGGGCCTCGCAGTGCTCGGTATGGCAATGCCGCCAGAGCACCAGTTTTTCCAGGATGAAGAAGCCGAAGATGCCGGCCAGGACGGTGCCGCTCACCGCCTGGAAACTGCCGGCGTGGTCGAGCGCGTGCGGCAGGATTTCCAGGAAGGCGGCACCCAGCAGGGCGCCGATGGCGTAGCTCACCATCACCGGCACCCATTCCGCCTTGAGTTTCAGCGCCAGGGTGGCCAGCAGCACGGACAGCAGGCCGCCGGCGGCGCTGGCGAGGAGGATGGCGGTGAGCAGGGACATGGCGGGGGTTGCCGGAAAAAGCGGGATTCTAGCCGCTTCCGGGCGAACCCTCGATCCAGATCAGGCTGGCCATGCGGCCGGTTTGGCCATCGCGCCGGTAGGAGAAGAAGCGCCGCGCGTCCTTGAAGGTGCAGGATGCATCCGCGTACACCCGTTCGACACCGATGCCGGCGAGGCGGATGCGGGCCAGCATGCTCAGGTCGGCCAGCCACTTGCGTGGCGATTCGTCCAGGGTGCCGGGCAAGGCCGGGCGGAAAGCGATGCCGGCCATCGGGTTGCCGGCGACGAAGGCTTCCCGCACCTCCTCGCCCACCTCGAAACTGGCGGGGCCGATGGCCGGCCCCAGCCAGGCCAGGATGCGCTCCGGCGCCACGCCCATGGCCTCTACCGTTGCCTCCAGCACGCCAGCGGCCAGGCCGCGCCAGCCGGCGTGGGCGGCGGCCACCACCGAGCCGCTATCGTCGCAGAACAACACCGGCAGGCAATCGGCGGTGAGCACCGCGCAGACCAGGCCGGGTTGCCGCGTCACGCTCGCATCCGCCTCCGGAGTCACCTCCCCTGTCGCCCCCTGCAATTTCGAAAGTGAACTCTGCATGGGTGGCAAAGAAACCTCGACCACCCGCGTGCCATGCACCTGGTTCAGCCACAGGGGTTCGGAAGGCAGGGCCTGGCACAGGATGCGCCGGTTCTCCGCGACGGCGGCGGGCGCGTCGCCGACGTGGACGGCGGGGTTCATGCTGGCGTAAGGCGAGACGCTGACGCCACCGGCGCGGCTGGTGGCCAGGGCGCGCACGCGGGCGGGGGCCGGCCAGTCGGGCACGATCCAGTCAGGATGCATCGGCTTGCTCCAGCTCGTTGAGGAGGCGGCGGAAGTCCTCGGGCGGCGGCGCTTCCCACTCCATGCTTTCACCGGTAACCGGATGCCGCAGCCCGAGCCGCACGGCATGCAGGGCCTGGCGCTGGAAGCCGGAGGTTGCCTGCGGGCGGCGGCCGCGATACACCGGGTCGCCGAGCAGGGGATGGCCGAGATGGGCGAGATGCACCCGGATCTGGTGGGTGCGGCCAGTGGCCAGGCGGCATTCCACCCAGGCTGCGCGGGCGTACTGGCGCAACACCTTCCAGTAGGTCAGGGCCGGCTTGGCACCCGCCGCGCCCTCATCGAGCACGGCCATTTTCGTGCGCTGGGTGGGATGTCGGCCGATGGCGGCTGCCACCTCGCCCTCGGCGCCGGCGAACACGCCCAGGGCCACGGCCCAGTAGATCCGCTTCACCTCGCGCGCCTGCAAGTCGCGCACCAGGTGGGTCTGCGCCTCCAGGGTCTTGGCCACCACCATGAGGCCGCTGGTGTCCTTGTCCAGCCGATGCACGATGCCCGCGCGTGGCAGGATGGCGGCGCCGGGCACGTGGTGCAGCAGGGCGTTGAGCAGGGTGCCTTGCCAGTTGCCGGCGCCGGGATGGGTGACCAGGCCCGCCGCCTTGTCGATGACCAGGATGGCTTCGTCCTCGTACACCACGTCGAGGCCGATGGCCTCGGCGCGGAAGGCGGTCTCCTCCGCACCTGCCTGGGGTACCACGTCCACGCTCTCGCCCCCCCACACCTTCTGTCGTCTGGAGGCGGGCGCGCCGCCCAGGGTGACGTGGCCGGCGTCGATCCAGCCCTGCAGGCGGCTGCGGGAATACTCCGGCAGCAGTTCCGCCAGGCTTTGATCGAGGCGTCTGCCGGCATGCTCCTGGGGAATCACCAGTCTTTGGGATGAGGTCATCGAGGGAGGTGGGAGGGAGGGTGCACGGGTATAATCCGCGCCTCTTGTTGGGGATCGAAATGCCACGAATTCTAGCCTTGACCTGGTCAAAACTCCGTCTTCCTCTCCTGCTCGCCCTGGCCCTAGGCCTGTCGGCGGGATGCGGACTGTTGCCCGAGCAGATCGACGAGACCAAGAACTGGTCCGCCTCCAAGCTCTATTACGCGGGCAAGGAAGCGCTTTCGGAGGGTGACTACGAGAAGTCCATCAAGCTGTTCGAGACCCTGGAGGCGCGCTATCCCTACGGCGCTTTCGCCCAGCAGGCCAAGCTGGAGGTGGCCTACGCCTATTACAAGGACAACGAGCCCGCCTCCGCCGTCGCCGCCGCCGAGCGCTTCATCAAGCTGCATCCCAACCACCCGCACGTGGATTACGCCTACTACCTGCGCGGTCTCGCCAATTTCGTTGAGGACCGCAGCCTGTTCGCGCGCTTGGGCGAGCAGGACATGAGCGACCGCGATCCCAAGTCCGCACGCGAAGCCTTCGACGCCTTCCAGCAACTGGCGACGCGTTTTCCAGAAAGCAAGTACACCGAGGATGCGATCGCGCGCATGAAATACCTGGTCAACGCCCTCGCCTCCAGCGAGGTGCACGTGGCCAACTACTACTACAAGCGCGGCGCCTACGTCGCCGCCGTCAACCGCGGCAAGTACGTGCTCGAGCATTACCGGCAGTCGCCGGCGGTGGAGGAAGCCCTGGCGGTGATGGCCAAGAGCTATGAACAGCTCGGCCTGAACGACCTGCGCGACGATACCCTGCGCGTGCTCAAGCTGAACTTTCCCAACAGTCCCTATCAGGGTGGCGAACTCAAGTCTCGCGAAAAAGCCTGGTGGAAGTTCTGGTAGACAATCAGCGACAACACTCAAGAGGCCAGGGGGGAGCCCCCTTCCAGCGCATGTCGACGCTTTCGCTTGCGTCCTGAGTCTTCAATTCCGCCCCTGAACCTGCTGAATGGTTTCTCACGCCCTCGCCCTCGCCCACGGTGACGCGGAATCCTGGCTGGCCAGTGTTGCCGACCGCTATCCCGAGGAACAGCGCAAGCTGTTGAAGCAGGCCGCCGACTGGCTGGCCACGCACGGTGGTGAGGAGGCCGTGGATACGGGCTGCTCGCTGCTCGAACACAGCCTGGGTACCGCCGCGCTGCTCGCCGGCATGCGCTTCGACGCGGAAACCGTGGCGGCCGCCCTGCTCTGCGGCCTGCCGGAAAAAAACATACGGCGCGACACCCTGCTTGCCCGTTTCGGCCCGCATCTCACCGGCCTGGTGGAGGGCGCCGCCAAGCTCTCACGGCTGGACCACCTGATCACACAGCTCAATGCCGAGGGCGGCCAGAGCGAGGCTCTGCGCCAGATGCTGCTGGCCATGACCGACGACATCCGCGTGGTGTTCATCAAGCTCGCGGAACGCGCCCAGGCCCTGCGCGAACTGGCAAACGGCGACGAGAGCCTGCGCCGCAAGGTCGCCAGCGACGTGCGCGAACTCTATGCCCCCCTGGCCAACCGTCTGGGCGTCTGGCAACTGAAGTGGGAACTGGAAGACCTTTCCTGCCGCTACCTGGAACCGGACACCTACCGGCAGATCGCCAGGTTGCTGGATGAGCGCCGTCTCGACCGGGAGTGGTACATCGACCAGGTCGTGCGGCAGCTGGGCGCGGTCCTCGACGCCGAGGGTCTCAGCGGCCACTCCGTCAGCGGCCGCCCCAAACACATCGCCAGCATCCTGGCGAAGATGCGCAAGAAGCGCCTGTCCTTCGACGAGGTCTACGACGTGCGCGCCCTGCGCGTGCTGGTGCGCGACGTCAAGGACTGTTTCCACGTACTCGGCCTGGTGCACAGCCTGTGGCAGCCGATTCCCGGTCAGTTCGACGACTACATCTCGCGCCCCAAGGGCAACGGCTACAAGAGCCTGCACACCGCCGTGGTGGGTCCCGAGAACAAGGCCCTGGAGGTGCAGATCCGCACCTTCGACATGCACCAGGAAGCCGAGCTGGGTGTCGCCGCGCACTGGCGCTACAAGGAAGGCGGCACCAAGGGCGGCGGTGACGGGGCGCAGGACAAGATCGCCTGGCTGCGCCAGTTGCTGGCCTGGAAACAGGAAATCGCCGACAGCCACGAACTGGCCCAGCATTTCCGCAACGAACTTTTCCAGGACGAGGTGTTCGTGCTGACCCCGCAGGGCAAGGTCATCGCCCTGAGCGCCGGCGCCACGCCGCTGGATTTCGCCTACGCCGTGCACACGGAGCTGGGGCATCGCTGCCGCGGCGCCAAGGTGGACGGCGTGCTGGTACCCCTGGATACCGCCCTGGCCACCGGCCAGCGCGTGGAAATCCTCACCGTCAAGCAGGGCGGTCCCAGCCGCGACTGGCTCAACCCGCATTTGGGTGTGCTGAAGACTCATCGCGCGCGCGCCAAGGTGCGGCAATGGTTCAAGCAGCAGGACCACGACACGCATGTGCAGGAAGGCCGCGAACTGCTGGACCGCGAGCTGCACCGACTGAACCTGCTCAACGCTAATCTCGACAAGATCGCCGCGCGCCTCAAGTTCCCCGGCCCCGACGAACTCTGCGCCGCGCTGGGACGCGGCGATCTCGGCATCGGCCAGCTCGACCGCGCCCTGCAGGACGAATTCGCGCCGCCGCCGGAAAAGCCGCTGGTGGCGGCCTCGCGGCGCCGCGACGACGCCGGTGGCGTGCTGGTGGAGGGCGAGCCGGGCCTGCTCACGCACATGGCCGGCTGCTGCAAGCCGGCGCCGCCCGACGCCATCGTCGGCTACACCACGCAGGGCCACGGCCTCACCATCCACCGCGCCGACTGCCCGATGGTGGCCCACCTGCCGGAAGACAAGCGGGCGCGGCTGCTGCGCGCGGAATGGGGCGGGCGCGACGATCAGGTGTTCGCGGTGGATGTGGAGCTGCTGGCCCAGGACCGGCCGGGCCTGCTGAAGGATGTCTCGGATATCCTGTCCCAGGAAAAGATCAACGTCATCCGCCTCAACACGCTCTCGCAGCAGGAATCGGCGCGCATGGAATTCACCCTGGAAGTCCGCGACCTGACCCAGCTCACCCGCTTCCTGACGCGGGCGGGCCACGTCCGCGGCATGCACGAAGCGCGCAGAAAATAGCCTCTGCCACTGTATTCCGGGCCCCCGCTGGAGGTATGCTTCGCTCTGAGCCTGCTGAAACGGGCTCTTCCCCACAGAGAGACAGACCGGAGGAGTCATGCGGCGTTACCTGTTCCTGCTTGTCCTGCTACCCATCTCCTTCGTCGCCCCCGTGCATGGGGCCGTTGGCATGGTGCAGGACCATCGCATCGTCATCCCGGTGAGCAAGACGGAACGCAGCCTGCTGCTCCTGGAAATGCGCGAATACCTGCATGGGCTGCACGCCATCCAGTACGCCCTGGCCAACAAGGACTCGAA
>VGVT01000067.1 GCA_016873935.1 Betaproteobacteria bacterium
GCAGCCGGCGGCGATGCGGAGGCCGTGCGCGCCAGCCGCCCGGATTTGCCCGCCGAGGTGATGGTGGCCTACGCCTACGACCTGATCCAGCGCGGCAACCCGGCGGGGTTCTTCGGCATGGTGTTCGTGCTGGAGGGCACCAGCGTGGCCCTCGCCCTGACCGCGGCGGACCGCATCCAGCAGGCCCTGGACCTGCCCGACGGCGCCTTTTCCTACCTGCGTTCGCACGGCACCCTGGATCAGAGCCACACGCGACACCTGGCCGACCTGCTGGAAAGGATGACTCCTGAAGACCAGGCCGAGGTCATCCGCCGCGCCAAGGTGTTTTTCAAGCTGTACGGCGACCTCTTTCGGGCCCTGCCCGCCGCGGGAGAAACTCCATGGAACTAGGCAACGCGCGCATCCTGCTGACCGGCGCCAGCGGTGGCTTGGGCAGCGCTCTGGCCCGATCGCTGTCCTGGGCAGGCGCGGAACTCCTGCTCGCCGGCCGCGACGCCGGCAAGCTCAATGCCCTGCGCGGTCATCTCAGGACCCGCTCGGACATGATCGTCGCCGATCTCAACCGCGAGGAAGGGATCGCCGCCGTGGCCCGCGCGGCGCGGGATTTCGACATCAACGTGCTGATCAACAATGCCGGCGTTGGCGGCTTCGGCCTGCTCGATCACCAGGGTTGGGAAGAGGTCGAACGGACCCTGAGCACCAACCTGCTCACGCCCATCCGCCTGACCCAGGCCCTGCTGCCATGGCTCAAGGCGCAGCCGCAGGCCGCCATCGTCAACGTTGGCTCGACCTTCGGCAGCATCCCCTTCGCCGGCTTCGCCGCCTACTCCGCCGCCAAGGCCGGCCTGCGCGGCTTTTCCCAGGCCCTGCGCCGGGAATTGGCGGATTCCCGGGTCGACATCATCCACCTGGCCCCGCGCGCCATCGACACGCCCCTCAATTCGCCGGCGGTCAACGCCCTCAACCGCGCCCTGGGCAACCGCAGCGACACCCCGGAAGCCGCGGCGAAGAAGATCGTCGAAATCCTCAAACGCGGCGACCGGGAGCGTCATATCGGCTTTCCGGAAAGCCTGTTCGCCTGGCTGAACGGCGTCATGCCACACCTCGTCGACCAAGGCCTGGCGGGCAAGCTCGCCACCATCAAGAAACACGCGACAACCACCGAATGAAGGGAATCTCCATGCATTACACCAAGAACCTCGCCGCGATCTTTTTCATGCTCCTGGCCGGACCACTGCTGGCCGCCTCCCCGGAAGAATTGATCCGACCGATCCAGGACCAGTGGGCCGAGATCAAGTACCGCCAGCCGGCCAAGCAGCATGCGGACCTGTATGAAACCCTGGCCCAGCAGGCCCACAAGCTCGCCGAAGCCCATCCCAACATGGCGGAACTCCTGGTCTGGGAAGGCATCGTTGTCTCCAGCCAGGCCGGCGCCCGCGGCGGGATCGGCGCCCTGTCCCTGGCCAAGCAGGCCAGGAACCTGCTGGAGGAAAGCCTGAAGCTGGACGAAAAGGCCCTCAATGGTTCGGCCTACACCAGCCTGGCCACCCTGTACGCCAAGGTTCCGGGCTGGCCCATCGGCTTCGGCGACAAGAAGCGTGCCGAGACCTTCTTCCGCAAATCCCTGGCCATCAACCCGTCCGGCATCGACCCCAACTTCTTCTATGCCGAGTTCCTCGTCGACCAGGACCGTTTCAGCGAGGCGCGGCCCTATCTGGATGCCGCCCTCAAGGCCCCCGCCCGCCCGGGCCGGGAATTGGCGGACAAGGGACGCCGCCAGGAAATTCATGCACTATTGAGCAGGATCGAAAAGGAGGCCCGCTAAGTGCGAGTACTGCTGGCCGAGGACGATGCCCTGCTGGGCGACGGCATACGCGCCGGCCTGAAGCTGGCGGATTACGCCGTCGACTGGGTGCGGGACGGCGAGATGGCCCACCTGGCCCTGCGGGACAACGTCTATGACGCCTGCGTGCTGGACCTTGGACTGCCGCGCCGGGACGGGTTGTCAGTATTGAAGGCCCTGCGCGAGCGCGGCAACGCGTTGCCGGTGCTGATCCTCACGGCCCGCGATACCAGCACGGACAAGATCGCCGGTCTCGACAGCGGTGCCGACGACTACCTCACCAAGCCCTTCGACCTGGCCGAATTGCAGGCCCGCCTGCGCGCCCTGCTGCGCCGAGCCGGCGGCGCCGCCCATCCGGTCCTGCGCCATGGCGAAGTGGTACTGGACCCCGCCGATAAACGCGTCACCCTGCGCGGCCGGCCGGTGCAATTGTCGGCGCGGGAATACGCCCTGCTGCACGACCTGCTGCTGCATCCCCGGCAGACCCGCAGCCGCGCGCAGTTGGAAGAGAGCCTCTACGCCTGGGGTGAGGAAGCCGGCAGCAACACCGTCGAGGTCTACGTCCACCACCTGCGGCGCAAGCTGGGCGCGGACTTCATCCGCACGGTGCGCGGTTTCGGCTATTGCCTGGGGGGCGAATCGCCATGAAGGCGCTGCGCCCGGAATCCATCCCCTCCCTGCGCGGCCGCCTGCTGTGGACGGTGGGCGCGGTCAGCCTGGCGCTCTGGCTGATCACCGGCGTGCTCAGCTACTACCAGGCCCGGCACGAGGCCGAGGAATTCCTCGACGGCCACCTGGCCCTGTCCGCCCGCACCCTGCTGGCGGTGGCGCGCCAGGACCCGGACCGCCTCCCAGAACTGCTGGCGGGTCTGGATGCCCTGCGCCGGCAGCCGCGCGGCATCTATGAACCCACCCTGGAATTCCAGATCGGCCGCGGCGACGGCAGCCCCCTGTTCCGTTCCGGCAACGCGCCCGATCTTCCCCTGCGCGGCGTCGCCGGCTTCCTGGACATCCAGCGCGAGGGCCAGGCCTGGCGTCTGTACAACCTGGTGCCCGAGGAAGGCGACTTGCGCGTCCAGGTAGCCCAGGCCATGGATCTGCGCGAGCGCGCCGCCCTGGAAGTGGCTATGCAGACCATCCTACCGGTCGGCGCCCTCCTGCCCCTGCTGCTGTTGCTGCTGTATCTCTCCGTGCGCCGTGGGCTCAAACCTCTGGAGGAACTGGCGGACGAGGTCTCCGCGCGCACACCCGACAACCTTGCGGCTCTCGCCAGCCGCTCCGCCCCGCGCGAGGCCATGCCCCTGGTGGCCGCCGTCAACCGCCTCATGTTCCGCCTGGGGGAAACCCTGGACAACGAGCGCCGTTTCACCGCCGACGCGGCGCACGAGCTGCGCACGCCCCTGGCGGGGGTGAAGACCCAGGCCGAGGTGGCCCTGTTGAGCCGCGACGAGGCCGCGCGCGGGCATGCCCTGCGCCAGCTCCTGGCGGGCGCCGACCGGGCCGGCCGCCTGGTCGACCAGTTGCTGCGCCTGGCCCGGCTCGACCCTCTGGCCAGCCTGCCGGACGCGCGTCCCGTCGATCTGACCGCACTGGCGGAAGCCGGCATCGCCGAGCGGTTGGACGACGCGGTCACCGGCGGACACGTTCTCGAACTCCAGGCCGACGCCGGCCCGGCATGGGTGCAAGGCGACGCCGACCTGCTCGCCGTGGCCCTGCGCAACCTCATCGACAACGCCCTGCGCCATACGCCCGCCGGCTGCCACGTGACGGTGCGGGTCGCGATCGAGGGCGGGGGCGTGCGACTCTCGGTGCGGGACGACGGACCCGGGGTGCCGGACGAGGCAATGCAGCGCCTGGGTGAACGCTTTTATCGCGGCCTCGATCCACGCGGCGAGGGCAGCGGACTGGGCCTCGCCATCGTGCGCCGCATCGCCGAGCTGCACGAGGCGCGGGCCTCTTTCCACAACCAAGCCGAACGCGGCTTCATTGCCAGCTTGTCCTGGGACCCCCCGGCCGACACGGCTTCCTGACTCCCCCTTTTCCCGCCATGTACAGACGACCCGATGCGGCCGCCAGGCCATCCTTACGCCCGCGCGGCGACTTTCCCGAGACTTCCAGGCTCGACCGCCTGTGGCAAGGGCTGGCCTGGGCCGGCCCCTACGCCCCTTTCCTCGCCCTGTTCGCCGTGGGCCTGGCGTTGCTCTCCCTGTCCCGCGCCGGCCTCATGCTGTGGCAGTGGCAGCGGGTGGCCGCCACCGGCGTCTGGCCGGAGATGCTGGTGCAGGGGGTGCGCGCGGACGTCATCCAGCTCAGCCTGCTCAGCCTCGTCCCGCTCCTGCTCACACCCCTGCTGGCGCATCGCTTCGCCTGGACCGCCTGGCGACGCTTCACCGCGGTCTGGGTGATCGCCTGCGTCACCCTGCTGGTTTTCCTGGAAGCGGTGACACCCGGCTTCATCGCCGAGTACGACGTGCGTCCCAACCGTCTGTTCGTGGAATACCTGAAGTACCCGCGCGAAGTCTTCACCATGCTCTGGCAGGGCTTCCGCGTGCACGTCTTCCTGGGCCTCGGCTTCCTCGCGCTGGCGGTCTGGGCGATGCGCCGGCTGATGCGTCCGTGGCGGCATCAGGCGCTCGCCTGGCCCTACCTCCGCGTGTTGCTGACCTGGCCGCTGGTGCTGCTTCTGGCCGTACTCGGCGTGCGCTCCACCCTGGACCACCGGCCGGCCAATCCGGCCCTGTTCGCCATCACCGGCGACACCCTGGTCAACACCCTCATCCTCAACTCCGCCTGGTCGGTCACTCACGCCATCTATGGCATGCGCCACGAGAACCGGTCCAGCGAGATCTACGGCGACATGAAACCGGCGGACATCCTCGCCCAGTTGCGCGCCACCCGGAACCTGCTGGGCGACACCCGTCCCGCCATCGGTACCGACCAACTGCCCACCTTGGTGCGCCAGGCCGCCGCCCACCCGCGGCAAAAGCCCCTGAACCTGGTGATCATCCTGGAGGAAAGCCTGGGCGCCACTTTCGTCAAATCCCTGGGCGGCGTGCCGGTCACGCCCGAGCTGGAGAAACTGAAGGACCGGGGCTGGTGGTTCGAGCAGCTCTACGCCACCGGCACCCGCTCCATCCGCGGCATCGAGGCGGTGGTGACAGGATTCCCGCCGACGCCGGCGCAGAGCATCGTCAAGCTGTCGCTGGCCCAACAGGGCTTCTACAACCTCGCCGCCGAGCTGGCCGCCCGGGGCTACGCCACCGAATTCATCTACGGCGGCGAATCCCATTTCGACAACATGCGCGCCTTCTTCCTGGCCAACGGTTTTCAGCGCGTGATCGACCAGAATGACTATGCCAAGCCCGTGTTCAAGGGCAGCTGGGGCGTCTCCGACGAGGACCTGTTCGCCAGGGCCCACGACAGCCTGCAAGGCCATCACTCCAGCGGAAAACCCTTCTTCAGTTTGGTGTTCACCTCGTCGAACCACGCCCCGTTCGAATTCCCGGACGGCCGCATCAGCCTGTACGACTCGCCCAAGGGCACCGAGAACAACGCGGTCAAATACGCCGACTACGCCCTCGGCCGCTTCTTCGACAAGGCGCGCGCCAGCGCCTACTGGAAGGACACCGTGTTCCTGGTGGTGGCCGACCACGACATCCGCGTGCGCGGCGACAGCCTGGTGCCCATCGAGCGCTATCACATCCCCGGCCTGATCCTGGGCGCGGACATCGAGCCGCGCCGGGTCCGCACGGTGGCGAGCCAGATCGACCTCGCCCCCACCCTGCTCTCCCTGATGGGCATCGACGCCACGCATCCCATGATCGGTCGCGACCTCACGCGCGAGCCCCCCGATCTGCCGGGGCGGGCGATGATGCAGTACGAGCAGCATTACGCCTGGATGGAGGGCGACCGGGTGGTGGTGCTGCGCCCGGAGAAAGCACCGGCGCACGCGCGCTACGACCCCGCCCGCAAGGTGCTGACGCCGAACGCGGCCCCGGCGGACGGCGCCGAGCTGGAACAGCGCGCCCTGGCCCATGTCGCAATGCCGGCCTGGCTGTACCGGGAGCAACGCTATCGCATGCCCGTGCAGCCCTGATACCGGCGCGGCGCGGTCCCCGCTACGCCGCCCGTGCTAGCATGCGCGGGACGCCGCGATCGGCTGTGCGGCACGCTGGACCACCCTCATGCACAAGCTGGATCTTCAGGCCTACCAGACCCTGCGGTCGGGGGCGCAAGTCATCGAAGCCGACAAGCTCGGCGACAAGGTGTTGCGCCTGGCCGACGGCACCTTTCTCAAACTGTTCCGCCGCAAGCGGCTGATTTCCTCCGCCGCCGTGTTCCCCTATGCGGAACGCTTCGCCCACAACGCGGCGGTTTTGGCCGCGCGCGGCATTCCCTGTCCGCGGGTGATCGCCGTGTTCCGGGTGACCGAACTGAAGCGGGACGGGGTGCATTACCACCCGCTACCCGGCATCACCTTGCGTGAATTGGTGCGTGGCGGCCTCTCAACGGAACAGACCGCCCGCCTGCGCGAACGCTTCAACGCCTTCGTCCGGGGACTACACGACCAAGGCCTGTATTTCCGCTCGCTGCACCTCGGCAACGTGGTGCTGACCCCCGACGATCGCCTGGGGCTCATCGACATTTCCGACGTACGGGTGCATCGCAAGGCCCTCAGTCCGTTCTGGCGCGCGCGCAACCTGCGCCGCATGGAAGGCATCGAAGGCGAGCGCGACTGGCTGGACCGCGAGATCCTGCTCGCGCCGGACGGCGCCAGGGCCGCGCCAGCAGCGCCGTGGTAGCATCCCTGCCCTGATTTCAGCCCCCCGCCGCGTCGATGCAAGCCTCTCCGCCGGCCCCGCCGGACCATCCCGCCAGCTCGGCCCGCATCTACCTCCGCCTGCTGACCTATGTGCGTCCGCATGCCCGGTATTTCGCCGTCAGCATCCTGGGATTCCTGATCCTGGCCTCGGCCCAGCCCATGCTGGCGGGCATGATGAAATACTTCGTCGACGGCCTGGCCGATCCGGCCAAGGCGGTGCTGCGCGACGTGCCCCTGCTCGACGGCATGGAACTCATGTACGGCGTGCCCATCATGCTGGTGCTGATCGCCGCCTGGCAGGGCCTCGGCGCCTTCCTCGGCAGCTATTACCTGATGCGGGTCAGCCTGGGCCTCATCCACGATCTGCGCCGCGCCCTGTTCGACAGCCTGCTGCGCCTGCCCAACCCTTATTTCGACCAGCACAACTCCGGCCACCTGATCTCGCGCATCACCTACAACGTCACCATGGTCACCGGCGCAGCCACCGACGCCATCAAGACCGTGGTGCGCGAGGGTCTGACCGTGCTGTTCCTGTTCGGCTACCTGTTGTGGAAGAACTGGCAACTGACCCTGATCATGGTCGCCATCCTGCCCATCATCGGCGTCCTGGTTACTTCCGCCAGCCGCAAGTTCCGCAAGCAGAGCCGCAAGATCCAGGTGGCCATGGGTGACCTCACCCATGTCGCCTCGGAGACCATTCAGGGTTACCGCGTGGTGCGCGGCTTCGGCGGCGAGGACTACGAGTCGGTGCGTTTCCGCGCCGCCAGCGAAGACAACACGCGCAAGCAGCTGCGCATGGCGAAGACCAAGGAGGTGTTCGTCCCCACCCTGCAGCTGGTGACCTTTTCCAGCATGGCCATCATGCTGTTCCTGGTTCTCTACCTGCGTGGCGACGCCAGCGCCGGTGATCTGGTTGCCTACATCCTCGCCGCCGGCATGCTGCCCAAGCCCATCCGCCAACTGTCGGAGGTCAGCGCCACCATCCAGAAGGGCCTGGCCGGCGCCGAGAGCATCTTCGCCCAACTCGACGAGGCGCCGGAAACCGATCGCGGCAGCCTGGAGAAAGAGCGTGTCGAGGGACGCGTCGAGGTCGAGAACCTGAGCTTCACCTACCCCGGCGCCGAGCATCCCGTCCTCAACGGCGTCTCCTTCGTCATCGAACCCGGCCAGATGGTTGCGGTTGTGGGCCGCTCCGGCAGCGGCAAGTCCACCCTGGCCCATCTCATCCCGCGCTTCTACCCGTCCGCGCGCGGACACATCCGCATCGACGGCGCGCCGGTGGAGGACTACACCCTGCGCAACCTGCGCCGCCACATCGCCCTGGTGACCCAGCAGGTGACCCTGTTCAACGACACCATCGCCAACAACATCGCCTACGGCGGCCTCGCCGGCGCATCGCGCGCCGACATCGAGGCCGCCGCCGAAGCCGCCCACGCGCGCGAGTTCATCGACCGCCTGCCGCAAGGCTTCGACACCCTGGTCGGGGAGAACGGCGTGCTGCTGTCCGGCGGCCAGCGCCAACGTCTGGCCATCGCCCGCGCCATCCTGAAAAACGCGCCTATACTCATCCTGGACGAAGCCACCTCGGCCCTCGACACCGAGTCCGAACGGCACATCCAGGCGGCCATGCGCGGAGTCATGCGCGGCCGTTCCACCTTGGTCATCGCCCACCGCCTGTCCACCATCGAGATGGCGGATCTCATCCTGGTCATGGACCAGGGCCGCATCGTCGAGCGCGGCAGCCACGCCGAACTGCTCGCAGCCGGCGGCCCCTACGCCAGCCTGCACGCCATGCAGTTCAAGGAAGCGCCGGCCTGATGTCGGGAGAAAGAAGGGAATTTGCCTGGGCCATCGTCAGCGCCTCCGTCCGTGGCCGCCTGGCCATGCGCCTGGGCCACCTGCCACCCGCCGGGCATCGGGTTCCGGAGGACTTCACCAGCGTGGCCGTGGCCCCCACCGCCGACCCGAACCTGGAGGATGCCCAGCTCGCCCGCCTGGCCGAGCTGGGCGTGCGCCGGGTCCGTCTGGACTTCACCTACGGCGATGCCGGCGGCCCCGCCGAGCACTTGCTGGAACGGCTGTGCGCGGCCGGCTACCGGGTCACCCTGCACCTCCTGCAGCCCTTTGCGGCGGCCCGGCAGATGCCTGCGGCGGACGCTTGTGAGGAGTGGGCGCGCTTCTGCGCGGCCACGCTGACCCGCCACGGTCCGCGCATCGCCGAGGTGGAGGCCACCTCCACCATCAACCGCCGGCGCTGGGCCGGCTATAACGTCCGCGGCATGCTGGCGGCCTGGCGCATCGCCCACGATGCCGTGCGCCGCCACGGCCTGCCCCTGGCGGGCCCAAGCATCACCGATTTCGAACCGGCCCTTAACGTGGGCGTGCTGGCCCTGCTGCGGCGCAGGAAGCTGCTGCCCGACCTGCATGCCGACAATCTCTTCTGCGAGCGCAGCACCGAGCCAGAGCGCTGGGATCACAAGATCCTCGGCCATTGGGCGGCGCCCTGGATCAGCTTCAACCTGGTGAAGAAGGCACGTCTGCTGGCGCGGGTCGGCGCCGACGCGGGGGTGCCGCGTCTGATCTCGCCGGCCGCGTTCTGGACCCTGCCGCGTATCGAGCGGGTGCTCGCCGACAGCGAGGAGAAGCAGGCCGACTATCTGACCCGCTACTTCGTGCTGTGCGCCGCCTCCGGCGCCCTGGAACGGGCCGGCTGGGGCCCCCTGGCCTGCCACCGCGAGGGGCTGCTGGACAACGGCGAGGAACCCTATCCCGAACTCGAACGCATCACCCATTACGCGCGCGTCGACGGCGCGGCACTGCGCGTACGTCCCGCCTTCCGCGCCATGGCGGCGTGCAACCGCCTGCTGCCCGGACGTCTCTACGAAGGTCGCCTGAGCCGCAGCCAGGGCCTGGAGATCCACGCCTTTTCCGACGCGGAGCACCGCATCCACGCGGTGTGGACCATGAACGGCCTGGCCGCCGCCCTGCCTGAGCTGTACGACGACACCGACCTGACGGCGGCGGAACTGCTGGATCGGGACGGCAATTCCCTGACTGACACCGGCGCCGCGGCCAGCCGCCTGGCCACCCTGGTCATCACCGAGTCGCCCCTCTTCCTGCGCTGGCCGATCGCGCGGCGACCCGCCGTGCGGACCGGCGCCTCGCCCCTGCGGGGGGTGACCGTGCACGCGCATGGCCAGGGCCGTCTCTACTATCACCGCAACGCTGCCTGGCACGGCATGGTGCGCGCCCAGGACGGCGCCGAGGCGGACCTGCTGCTGGAAGCGCTGGACCCCTCCCGATTGGTGCCGCCCGCCCGGCAGGCCGCATTGCGCCACGCGCGCAACGCCATCTGGACGCTGGACGATCCGCGCCATGCCGGCGGCAAGCTGGTGGTCAAGCAACCCGTCAAGCACCACCTGCACAAGAAGCTGCTGGACCGGCTCAAGCCCTCCAAGGCGCGGCGCAGTTGGAACGGCGCCTGCGAGCTGCTACGCCGGGGCGTCGCCACCGCCGCGCCGGTGGCCTGGCTGGAGGCTCGCGACGGCGGCGATCTCACGCGCAATTGGTATGTCTGTGACTACGTCGAGGGTGGGCTATCGGTGGGTTCGCTGTTCACCGCGTACAACCGCGGCCAAGCGGCACCCTCCGGCATCACCCCGGCCACCGCCCATGCGCGCCTGGCGGAATTCCTGGTGCGCATGCACAACCGGGGCTTGTTCTTCCGGGATCTCTCCGGCGGCAACATCCTGATCCGCGTCGGCGAGGATGGCGCGCCGGAGTTCAGCCTGATCGACACCGCGCGCATTCGTGTTTATCGCGGCGGGGTACCGCCACGCCACCGCCTGTCCGACC
>VGVT01000068.1 GCA_016873935.1 Betaproteobacteria bacterium
TTCAGCGGGCTGCGGTAATGGGCGCGCAGGATGAAGAAGCGCACCACCTCGGCGTCGAACTTCTCCAGGATTTCCCGGATGGTGAAGAAGTTGCCCAGGCTCTTCGACATCTTCTCGTCGTCCACCCGCACGAAGCCGTTGTGCAGCCAGTAGTTGACGAACTTGCAGGCGTGGGCACCCTCGCTCTGGGCGATCTCGTTTTCGTGGTGGGGGAATTGCAGGTCCTGGCCGCCGCCGTGGATGTCGAAATGCCGGCCCAGCAAATCCGAACCCATGGCCGAGCATTCGATGTGCCAGCCCGGCCGGCCCGCTCCCCAGGGCGAAGGCCAGGTAGGTTCGCCGGGTTTGGCGGCCTTCCACAGCACGAAATCCATGGGATCGCGCTTGTTGGGGTCGACGTCCACCCGCTCGCCGGCGCGCAAGTCGTCCAGGGACTTTCCGGAAAGCTGGCCATAGGTCGGGAAGGTGCCTACCGCGTAGTAGACATCGCCGTTGTCCGCCGCATAGGCATGGCCACGCTCGATCAGGGCTTGGATCATGGTGAGCATCTTGCCCACGTACTCAGTGGCACGGGGCTCGTGGTCCGGCGGCAGCACGCCTAGGGCGACGCTGTCCTCGTGCATGGCATCAATGAAGCGCTGAGTCAGGGCGGTGAAGGCCTCGCCGTTCTCGTTGGCGCGCTTGATGATCTTGTCGTCGATGTCGGTGACGTTGCGCACATAGGTGACGTCAAAGCCGGAGGCGCGCAGCCAGCGGGCGATCATGTCGAACACCACCAGCACCCGGGCGTGGCCCAGGTGGCAGTAGTCATAGACCGTCATGCCGCAGACGTACATGCGCACCCGGCCGGGGGTGATGGGAACGAATGCCTCTTTCCGCCGCGTCAGCGAGTTGTGGACCTGAAGCATCAGCCCTGCTCCTTGGCCCAGGAATCCTTGAGGGTGACGGTGCGGTTGAACACGGGCCGCCCGCCCGGCTGGTGTTCGAAGCGGTCTGTGCAGAAATAGCCCAGCCGCTCGAACTGGTAGCGGGCTTCCGGCTCGGCGCCGCTGACGCAGGCTTCCGCCCAGCCTTTCACCACTTGCAGGGAATCCGGGTTGAGGAATTCCAGGAAATCGCGGCCCTTGTGGCCGTCGGGAATGGGGTCCAGGAACAGGCGGTCGTACAGGCGCGCCTCGATGGCCACCGCGTGGGCGGCGGACACCCAGTGGATAACGCCCTTCACCTTGCGCCCCACCGGGTTCTGGCCCAGGGTGGCGTGGTCGATGGCGCAGCGCAGTTCGACCACTTGACCGTCGGCATCCTTCACCACTTCCTCGCACTGGATGACGTAGGAGTAGCGCAGCCGCACCTCGCCGCCCGGCGTCAGGCGCTGCCAGCCGGGAGGCGGGACTTCCGCGAAGTCGTCGCGCTCGATCCAGATTTCCCGAGCGATGGGCACGTCCCGCTCGCCGAATTCCGGATGCTGGGGATGGAAGCCGGCGGTCCGGGAGGCGGTGACGCCTTCCTCGAAGTTGGTCAGCACCACCTTGAGGGGGTTGAGCACCGCCATCACGCGCGGCGCCTTGGCTTCCAGATCCTCGCGAATGGCTCCTTCCAGCACCGCCATGTCGACGATGTTCTCGCTCTTCGAGATGCCGATGCGGCGGGCGAATTCGCGGATGCCGGCGGGCGTGTAGCCGCGCCGGCGCATGCCGTGGATGGTGGGCATGCGCGGATCGTCCCAGCCGGCAACGATGCCCTGGGTGACCAGTTGCAGCAGCTTGCGCTTGCTGGTGATGGTGTAGTGGAGCTCCAGGCGGGAGAACTCGATCTGCCTCGGGTGCGACGGCACCGGCAACTGGTCCAGCACCCAGTCGTACAAGGGCCGGTGGTCCTCGAACTCCAGGGTGCACAGGGAATGGGTGATGCACTCCAGGGCATCGGAGATGCAGTGGGTATAGTCGTACATCGGGTAGATGCACCACGCATCGCCGGTGCGGATGTGGTGGGCGCGCTTGATGCGGTAGATGACCGGATCGCGCAGGTTGATGTTGGGGCTGGCCATGTCGATCTTCGCGCGCAGGGTCTTGGCCCCGTCGGCGAACTCGCCCGCCTTCATGCGCCGGAACAGGTCCAGGTTCTCCGCCGGCGTACGCTCTCGGTAAGGGCTGGGACGGCCCGGTTCGGTGAGGGTGCCGCGGAACTCCCGCATCGCCTCGGGAGTCAAGTCGCAGACGTAGGCCTTGCCCTGCTCGATCAGGTTCTCCGCGTAGTCGTAGAGCGCCTGAAAATAATCGGAAGCCCAGCGCACCTCGCCGTTCCACTGAAAGCCGAGCCAGCGCACGTCTTCCATGATGGCGTTGGCGTATTCCTCGGACTCCTTCTCCGGATTGGTGTCGTCGAAGCGCAGGTTGCAGGTGCCCTGGTAGTCCTGGGCCAGGCCGAAGTTGAGGCAGATCGACTTGGCGTGGCCCACATGCAGATAGCCGTTCGGTTCCGGCGGAAAGCGGGTGGCGATGCGGTCGTGCTTGCCGCTGGCGAGATCGGCCTCGACGATGGAACGGATGAAATGGGCAACCGGCGCGCCGACCTGGGACGCGGAGGAGGACGAAGTCTTGTTGTGCATGAGTGGGAACGGGTATCCGGGCGCGGGACAGAAGCGCGTGACAATTTCAATTGTGCCCCGCGAACGCTAGAATTCGCCTGACTTGGCGCATGCCAGGCAACCGCAAAAATCCTCGAAAAGCATAGCACATATGGCCTTAACCCGTTTTTCCCTCGCCTTCCTGCTGGCCTTGTCGCCAGCGCTAGCCATGGCGAGCATCCCCACTGTGCAGGACGCCAGCCAGGCCTTCCGTCAGGGCAACAAGACCGCCGCCCTGGACAAGGTGAACGCCTTTCTCGCCGCCAACCCCAAGGACGCGCAGGGGCGCTTTCTCAAGGGGCTGATCCTCACCGACATGAATCGTTACCCCGAGGCCATCAAGGTTTTTTCCGGCCTCACCGACGACTATCCCGAACTGCCTGAGCCTTACAACAACCTGGCCGTGCTGTATGCGGCGCAGGCCGATTTCGAACGCGCCAAGCAGAGCCTGGAGATGGCCATCCGCACGCATCCCAGCTATGCCACCGCGCACGAAAACCTGGGTGACATCTACGCCAAGATGGCTTCCCGCGCCTACGACAAGGCCCTGCAACTGGACCAGGGCAACGTTTCCGCGCAGACCAAGCTGGCCCTGATCAAGGACCTCTTCAGCCCGGCTCCGCGCGCCCAGGATAGCGTGCCGAAAGGCGCGGGCAAGGCGGCCAAGGAAGGCGCGGCAGCAAAGCAGCCCCAGCTCGACCAGGAAACCAGCGTGCCGGTTGAGCCCCCACGGCCCCAGGAGGCGACTGCGGGCGCGGACGTCAAGCCCGAAGTGCCCCCGGTGGCAGCCGCCGTCGCAGCCGCCGCGGACGACACACCGAAGAGCGTGACGAAACCCGGCGCGAATGCCAAGACGGAGCTCGAAAAGACGGTGCGGGCCTGGGCCGAGGCCTGGAGCGCGCGTGATGCCGACGCCTATCTGGCCTTCTATGGCAGCGGCTTCAAGACCCCCGGCAACGACCGCGCAACCTGGGAAAACCAGCGCCGCGAGCGCGTCACCAGGCCCCAGTACATCAAGGTCGCCGTCGAACAGCTGCGCGTCCGCATGAGCGGCGACGACCTCGCCCGAGTCACCTTCCACCAGCGCTACGAGTCCAACCTGCTGCGCAGCGCCAACAGTAAGACGCTGACCCTGGCATGGGAAGGCGACGCCTGGAAGATCGTCGACGAACGATGAATCGCTTCTCGCGCTTCCTCGCCCGTGTCCTGCTGGGTCTCACCGTTTCCCTTGGCGCAGTCGCCGGTGAAGCCCCGCTGTTGCTGGCGTCGGCCGACGCGGGCCGGCTACTCGGCTCGCCCGACGCGCGCATCGCCAGGGCCCTGCAGGACATCCGCGGCAATCGCCTGGAAGACGCCCTGCGCGAGGTCGACCGCGTCATCGCCCAGCGTCCGGATTTCCGTCTCGCCCACCTGATCCGCGGCGACATCCTCATGGCGCGCTCGCGGCCTCTCACCGGCCTGGGCACGAGCACGCGCGCGCCGGCCGATTCGCTGGCGGACCTGCGCGACGAAGCGCGCGCCCGCCTGCTGCGCTATATCGACCAGCCGGCGTCCGACCTCATGCCCAGCCAGATCCTGCAACTGGCGCCGCAACACCGGCACGTGCTGCTGGCCGATGCCAGTCGCGCCCGCCTCTACGTCTTCGAGAACGTCAATGGCGAACCTAAGCTGGTCAGCGATTACTACATGACCATAGGCCGCAACGGCACCGAGAAGCGGGTGGAGGGCGACAAGCGCACGCCCGTCGGGGTGTATCGCATCCTCAGCCAGGTGGCGCGCCAGCGCCTCACCGATTTCTACGGCGCCGGCGCCTTCCCGCTCGATTACCCCAACGCCTGGGACCAGGCCCAGCGTCGCGGCGGGCACGGCATCTGGCTGCACGGTGTGCCCTCCGACACCTACAGCCGGCCGCCGCGCTCCAGCGATGGCTGCGTGGTGGTGAGCAATCCCGACCTCAAGGACCTGTCGCGTTACATCGACGTCGGCAGCACCCCGGTGGTGATCGCCGAGCGCGCCGACTGGATCGATCGCGACACCTGGACACGAACCCGCGACGGCCTGCTGCAGCGCCTGCGCGACTGGAAGGAAGACTGGGAAGCGCGCGACCCGGACCGCTTCCTGCGCCACTACTCGAACAAGCTGGCGATGCGCGACGGCCAGGGCTGGCTGAATGCCAAACGCGGCAACATCCTCAATAAGGACTGGATTCGCGTCGAACTCTCCGACGTCAACCTGTTCCTCTACCCCGATGGCGACATGGCCTACGCCGAATTCCGGCAGAACTACGCCAGCGACAAGTTGTCCAGCCAGTCCAGCAAGCGCCTGTTCTGGCGCATGGAGGACGGCGCCTGGCGCGTCGCCCTGGAAACCTCCGCCGAAGCGCACCCATCCACCCAACTCGCCAAACGATGATGCCCCTCACCCGCCGTAATTTCCTGCTGCTTGCCCTGGCCACCCCGCTGTCGGCCTGCGAGGCCGGCAGCACCGCCCCCGCTCCCGCCAAATCCGGCAAAGCGGCCACTCCCGTCCCCCGAAAGGTCAAAATGGTCAGACTGCACACCAACTTCGGTCCCATCACCCTGGAACTCGACGCCAGCGCCGCGCCGGAAACGGTCGCCAACTTCCTGCAGTACGTGCAGGACGGGCATTACAACGGCACCGTCTTCCATCGCGTCATCGACGGTTTCATGATTCAGGGCGGCGGCTTCACCGCCGACATGGAACAGAAACCGACGCGCGCGCCCATCCAGAACGAGGCGGCGAACGGCCTGAAGAACGTGGCCTACAGCATCGCCATGGCGCGCACGCCGAACCCCCACTCCGCCAGCAGCCAGTTCTTCATCAACGTCGCCGACAACGCCTTCCTCGACTATCGCGAGCCTTCCGCCTCCGGCTACGGCTATTGCGTGTTCGGCAAGGTGGTGGAAGGCCGCGACGTGGTGGACAACATCCGCAAGGTACGCACCGGCATGCGCGCCGGTCATCAGGACGTACCCGTGGAGTCCGTGCTCATCGAGCGCGCGGAAATCCTCGAAGGCTGACGCCGCGGGGGCACGCCCCCCGGCCCGGCCACCCGTCCGGCAGCTCACGGCTAATGTCCCCCATCCTCTTCATTTCCGATCTGCACCTGACGCCGGAGCGGCCGCAAGCCGCCCTGCTGCTGCGGCGTTTCCTGCGCGAGGTGGCGCCGTCCGCTGCCGCGCTGTACATCCTCGGCGATTTCTTCGAAGCCTGGGTGGGCGACGACGATTTGTCCGAGCCCTTCCACGCCGACATCGCCGAGGCCCTGCGCGCGGTTTCAGCGCGCGGCACACGGGTCGCTTTCCTGCCGGGCAACCGCGACTTCCTGGCGGGTGAGGCTTTCGCCCGCGCCGCCGGCCTGACTCTACTGCCTGACCCCACGCGTCTCGACCTGTTCGGGGTCCCCACCCTGCTCACGCACGGCGACGCCTTCTGCACCGACGACGCTACCTATCAGGCCTTCCGTACCCAGGTACGCGGCGACGCCTGGCAGCAGGACTTCCTCGCCCGTCCGCTGGCCGAGCGGCGTGCACTCGCGCGCGGATTACGCGAGCGTAGCGAGCACGCGAAGATCGACAAGAAACCGCTCATCATGGACGTGAACGCGGAGGCGGTGGAGCGCGCCTTCCGCGAGTCGCGGGTCGATCGCATCATCCACGGCCACACGCATCGTCCCGCCCGGCATGCACACGATGTGGACGGACGCCCGCGCGAGCGCTGGGTGCTGGCGGACTGGTACGACACCGGCGCCTACCTGCATTGCGACGCGCAAGGCTGCCGCGCCGTCGCCCTCCCCGCGGCATGAACCCACCTCCCTATGCCGGCCTCGGCCCGGACCGGGTGCTGGACGCCCTGGACAGCGTCGGCCTGTGCCCCGACGGCCGCCTGCTGGCCCTCAACAGCTACGAGAACCGTGTCTACCAGGCCGGCCGGGAGGACGCGCCGGCGGTCGTGGTCAAGTTCTACCGGCCGGGACGCTGGTCGGATGCCGCCATCCTCGAGGAGCACGCCTTCACGCGCGAACTCGCCGACGCCGAAATCCCCGTGGTGCCACCCCTGATGCTGGAGGGAGGCGCCAGCCTGCATGCGCACGCGGGCTTCCGCTTCGCCGTCTATCCGAGCCGGGGCGGGCGCATGCCGGAGTTCGACCGCTCCGACACCCTGGAATGGATGGGCCGCTTCATCGGCCGCATCCATGCGCTGGGCGCGCTGAAGCCCTACCTTCACCGCCCCACCCTGGACATCGCCAGTTTCGGCGAGGAGCCGCGCGACTTCCTGCTGGCCGGGCGTTGGCTGCCCGCCGACCTGCTGCCGGCCTGGCGTAGCGTCATTGACCAGGCCCTGGAACTGGCCGGGCATTGCTTCGCCCGCGCCGGCGACTACACCCGCCTGCGCCTGCATGGCGACTGCCACGCCGGCAATGTGCTATGGACGGATGCAGGTCCGCATTTCGTCGATTTCGACGACAGCCGTATGGGCCCGGCGGTGCAGGACCTGTGGATGCTGCTGTCCGGCGAGCGCGACAACCAGGTCCGGCAACTGGCCGACATCCTCGCGGGCTACGAGGACTTCCGCGAGTTCGACGCGCGCGAGCTGCACCTGGTGGAAGCCCTGCGCACCCTGCGCCTGATCCACCATGCCGCCTGGCTGGCGCGACGCTGGGACGACCCGGCCTTTCCCGCCGCTTTCCCCTGGTTCAACACCCAGCACTACTGGCAGGAACGCATCCTGGAACTGCGCGAGCAGATCGCCCTGATGCAGGAGGAACCGCTGTGGCCGAGTTGATGGAGGCAGCCCATGTGCGGCATCGCCGGTGAATTGCGCTTCGACGGTACCGCTCCCGACCAGGCGGGGCTGCGACGCATGGTCGCCAGGCTGGCCCGGCGCGGGCCGGATGGCGAGGGCCTGCATGTGGACGGCCCAGTCGCCCTCGGCCACCGGCGGCTGGCCATCATCGACCTCAGCGAGCGCTCGCGCCAACCGATGGTCGACGCCGCCACGGGCCTCGCCCTGGTCTTCAACGGCACCCTCTACAACTACCCGCAACTGCGCGCGGAACTCATCGGCAAGGGGCACAGCTTCCACTCCGACGGCGACACCGAAGTCCTCCTGCGCGCCTTCGCGGAATGGGGCGAGGCCTGCGTCGAGCGGCTGCAGGGCGCCTTCGCCTTCGCCATCTGGGACCGCCTCGCCGGCAACCTGTTCCTGGCGCGCGACCGGCTCGGCATCAAGCCGCTTTACTACAGCCTCGACGCGCGCCGTCTGCGTTTCGCCTCGACACCGCAGGCCCTGCTGGCGGCGGGAGGCATCGATACCGGCATCGACCCCGCCGCCCTGCATCACCACTTGACCCTGCACGCCGTGGTGCCGGCGCCTTCCACCCTGCTCCAGGGTGTGCGCAAACTGCCACCGGCCGGCATGATGCGGGTCGGCGTCGACGGCGGCCTGGCCAGCCGCCCATACTGGCGCCTTGCGGCGACGCGGCCGGACAAACCGCTGCGCGAGGCGGAATGGCGCGAGGCCATCCACGACGCCCTGCGCCAGGCGGTGAGAAAACGCCTGCAGATCGCCGACGTGAAAGTCGGCGTGCTGCTCTCCGGCGGCCTCGATTCCAGCCTGCTGGTGGCCCTGCTGGCGGAACAGGGCGCGCAGGATCTGTTGACCTTCTCGGTCGGCTTCGAGGACCAGCCCGAGGAACGCGGCCACGAATTCGAATACTCCGATGCCGTCGCCGCGCATTTCGCCACGCGCCACCATCAGTTCCACATCCCCAACAGCCAGGTGCTCGGCCGCCTGCCGGAAGCCGTCGACGCCATGGCCGAACCCATGGTGGGCCAGGACGCGGTGGCCTTCTACCTGCTCGCCGAGCAGGTGGCGAAGACCGTCAAGGTGGTGCAGAGCGGCCAGGGTGCCGACGAGGTGTTCGGCGGCTACTACTGGTACCCGCGCATGCACGCCGACACCCTCGGTTCGCCGCTGGAGCGCTTCCGCCGCCATTACTTCGACCGCGATCATGCGGAATACCTGGAGACCGTGGATCCGGCCCATCACGGCCCCGACCACACCGCCTTCACCGTCGCCGCGCGCCTCACCGAACCCGACGCCGACCGCTTCATCGACCAGGTGCTGCGCATGGACGTGACCATGCTCATCACCGACGACCCGGTGAAACGGGTCGACAACATGACCATGGCCTGGGGCCTGGAAGCGCGCGTCCCGTTCCTGGACCATGAACTGGTGGAAATTGCGGCGCGCATGCCGCCGGAACTGAAACTCGCCTCCAGCGGCAAACACATCCTGAAAAGCATCGCCCGCGGCCTCCTGCCGGACGCGGTGATCGACCGCGAGAAGGGCTACTTCCCCATGCCCGCCCTCAAGTACGTGCGCGGCGAGTTCCTCGAATTCATGCGCGACATCCTCGAATCGCGCGCCTGCCGGCAGCGCGGCCTGTTCCAGCGGGACTACGTGCGCAAACTGCTGGCCGCGCCGGAAAAGCACCACACCCGCATCCAGGGCAGCAAGCTGTGGCACCTGGCCCTGCTGGAATTCTGGCTGCAGCGGAACGTGGACGGCTGCGCTTGATGCTCACCCCCTACCAGCACCGCCAACTCCACCGTCTGCGCTGGACCGCCTTCATCGTCGTCGGCCTGGCCTTCGTACTGTCCTTCTTCCACCGCTTCGCGCCGGCCGCCATCGCCGGCGATCTGAAGGCCGCCTTCGCCATCCAGTCGGCGGCGCTGGGCAGCCTGGCGGCGACCTATTTCTATGTCTACACCGTCATGCAGATCCCCACCGGGATCCTGGCCGACACCCTGGGGCCGCGCCGCATCGTCGCCGCCGGCGGTGTCATCGCCGGCCTGGGTTCGCTGCTGTTCGGCCTGGCGCCCAGCTTCGAGTGGGCCGCGGCCGGGCGCCTGCTCGTCGGCCTCGGCGTCTCCGTCACCTTCATCGCCCTGCTCAAGCTGAACGCCGCCTGGTTCAGCGAGCGCCGTTTCGGCA
>VGVT01000069.1 GCA_016873935.1 Betaproteobacteria bacterium
ACGTCGGCGAGTGGTTCCGCCTCTTCCTTCTTGCCATGCTCTTGCTCCATGTTATGGCCGTCCTGCGGCCGTTGCTTGGGCAAGGCTACCACTCATCTCGCTGTCCGAATTTCCGGGGCCGGCTCTGTTGACCACCAGGTTGGTGCTGGTGCCGATCAGGGTGCAGGTGCCGCCGGCGATGGCGGCATAGCTCAGCGGCAGCATCAGGTGGGAGACGGCGAGGTTGTGCCGCCTGGCCCAGTCCTGCACCGCCGGGATGAACATTGCCACCACCGGCGTGTTGTTGAGGAAGGCGCTCAGCGCTGCCACCGGCGCCATCAGGCGGGTCTGCGCGTGCGCCACGGAGCGGGGCCGGCCGAGCAGGGACTGCGACATCCAGGCGGTGCCTCCGGTCTCCACCAGGCCGGCCACCACCACGTAGAGCACCGCCACCGTCACCATGCCCTCGTTGGCCAGTCCCGCCAGGGCCTCGCCCGGAGTCAGGACGCCGGCCAGCAGGAGCAGGGTGAGGCCGCCCACCATGACGACGTCGGCGGGAAACCGGTTGGTGGCGAGGAGGCCGATGCACAGGGCGACCACCCCCAGCGTCAGCCAGGCTTCCCAGATCATCGCGGAGGCTCCGCCGGGCGGGCGGCGGCAACGCTGTCCGCGCTTCCGGCACATGCCTGTCGCGGACTTTCACGCTTGGGGATGGCAGACGAGGAGTTCACTGACTCACTATAGAGCGACGCGGCGAAAACGCCGCCGGCATGCATCACGCCGAGCGCGCGGCATCAACGCATGAAGAGGCCGGGCGGCAAGGTCAGCAGGCCGTCATGGCAGGAGGCGGCCGCGATATCCTCGCACACGCCTTCGAAACGCCAGACCTTGCCGTCGGAAGTGGACACCCATTCCGGGATGTCGAATTCGCGGAAATGCGCCAGGCTGGCCCCGGCCGCCACCACGTAGGCGAACTGGCCACCGCCGAGATCCACGCGTATGCCGATCCATGGCGCCCCACCGTCGGCAATGTGCACGTCATTTCTGTTCGCGACAGGTTTGAGCAAGCTGGCCATGGTGAACCTCCTGAAGGTGGAGTCGCGGCGCCGGGTAGGCTTTCCCCGCCACGACCCGCCCACGGGTTGCAGCAACCTTGATGCCAGCATCGGAAATTCCGGGCATCCGCGCGAACCGGATGCCGCAACGGGCAATGCCCAACCTGGCGAGCGCAGCGAATCCCCCGTTGCGATGGGGATGCGGCGACGGAGCATGCCCATCATGCCGGTTGGCCTGCATGGCTTCCCGGCGGAAACACGCTGGCGCATGCCAGGATGCTGTCCGAAAACGATCAGAAGTGTCGAGGAATCGCCGGACCCGGATCAGCCGGGCCGTTCTCGATGAAACACCACTGGCACCGCCGACGGCGGCGGGCTTTTAAGGATGTGCTTCTTCATGCGTCCCATGTCGTGCATCTCGCAGGCGCGGCAGTCGAAGTTCAGGGTCAGTTTCTCGTCGCCGTTGACCAGCAGCATGGGTTCGGCGCGCACATGGCCCTGCACGCCGGTGACGCCCTTGGCCTGCTTGGGGCAGAGGCTGAAGGGATGGCGCAGTAGGAAATTGCTTGCATGGGTAGCGCGGCGATGCATTAATAATTCGTACAGACAAGTTCGGAACAGAAAGGCATTTCCATGAGCCGAGTTACCAGTGTCACCCTGGGCGAACACTTTGAGGGCTTCATCGCCCAGCAAGTCAGCGCAGGTCGGTTTGAGTCCAAGAGCGAGGTTCTGCGGGCGGCGATGCGTTTGCTCGAAGAGCACGAGAAGAAGGTGATGGCCTTGAATCAGGCCCTGGCCGAAGGCGAGGCCAGCGGCGAGGCCCGGCCCTTCTCCATGGATGACCTCATCGTGGAGGCACGCCAGGAGGCGAAGGCCCGCTCGCGAAATGCTTGAACTCGTCATCCGTCCCAGGGCGCGAGTCGACCTCAAGGGGATTTGGCGCTATAGCCTGGAGAAATGGGGCGAGACCCAGGCGGACCTTTACCTCCGCGACCTGGAGCGGGAGATCAAGGGGTTGCTGGATTTTCCCGAACTTGGGGTGTCCTACGCGCATGTTCGCGCGGGCTATCGCGTCTTGCCTGTGCATCGGCACCTAGTCTTTTACCGGTGCCTGGAAGGCCGGCTGGAAATCGTCCGGGTCTTGCACGAAGCGATGCGGGTGGAGTCGCATCTTTAGCAGCAGGGCCTCTCAAGCGCCCGCCCGTTTCCCATAGAACACCACTGGCACCGCCGAGGGCGGCGGGCTTTTCAGGATGTGTTTCTTCATGCGTCCCATGACGTGCATCTCGCAGGCGCGGCAGTCGAAGGTGAGGGTCAGCTTCTCGTCGCCGTTGACCAGCAGCATGGGCTCGGCCCTTACCTGGCCCTGCACGCCGGTGACACCCTTGGCCTGCTTGGGGCAGAGGCTGAAGGAATAGCGCAGGCAGTGCTTGGTGATCATCAACGACACCTCGCCGGCTTCCTCATGGGCTTCGTAGGCGGCGGCGATGAGTTGGACGCCGTGCCTCTCATAGAAGCGCCTGGCGGCCTGGTTGTAGACGTTGGCGAGATAGCTGAGGGTCTCTTCCGGGTAGGGGGTCGGCGGCTCCACCGCCGGCCGGCGAAGCGGGCGGACGTGGGCGGCAAGGCGGGCCGCATCGAGATTTTCCACCGCGTCCCGGCGCAGCCTGTTGAGCAGCGAGGCGGGCACGAACCAGGGTTGGCTCCATTGCACGGCGATGCCGGTGACGCGGAAGTCTGTGCCGCCGAAGCGGTCCAGTTGGGCCTTAACGGCGGCTTCCGCCTGGGCTGGATCCCGCGCCGGCTGCTTGTCGAAGGGAGCGTCGGCGGCGGCGGTCACGTCGTCCTCGTCGGTGAGTTCCAGGGTGAAGCCGGCGCCGGTTTCCCGGAATGCCGCCCGCAGGTCGATACGCCGTTCCGCCGAGGGCCGTGCCAGGGCCTGTTCCCAGGCGTGGTCGCGGTTGCGGTGGATGGTCAGGCCGGGTTTGAGGCCGGGGAGGGCGGCGAGGGGTTCGTTGGGGAAGACGCGCCAGATCGTCATGTCGTCATTCCGGCGTTTATCCCCGCCAGGGGGCAGGCCGTAATCCTGAGGATTCCCGGACACACTGGATCCCGGCTTTCGCCGGGATGACGGCGGGGAGGGCGGCAATCCAACCGGTTCCACCACGTTGGCCTGGATGCCCTTGACCTCGCGCTTGTGCAGGTAGGCGAGGCCGTCGCCGTTGGCCATGGACTGCTCGGTTTCCAGTTCGAACCAGCCCGGGCCGAGCCGGGTGACCGTGCCCAGCGGCAGGCCGACGAAGGCGGGGGTGTCGAAGGCGCCGATGTCGGCCTTGCGGCCAGTGGCGAAGTAGTCGGTGGAGCCGCGGTGGAAAGTCTTGTCCGGGTCCGGCTCGAACAGCAGGGTGGTGCGGCCGCTGGAGGCGCGGCCGAGATCAAGCCGGGTCTCCAGCAGCCCGTCGAGCAGGCGCCGGTAGTGGCCGGTGATGTTCTTGACGTAGCCCGCGTCCTTGTAGCGGCCCTCGATCTTGAAGCTCTTCACGCCGGCGTCGACGAGGGCGGCGAGGTTGGCGCTCTGGTTGTTGTCCTTCACCGACAGCAGGTGCTTTTCGAAGGCGACCACGCGGCCGTCCTGGTCCTTCAGGGTGTAGGGCAGGCGGCAGGCCTGCGAGCAGTCGCCCCGGTTGGCGCTGCGGCCGGTGTGGGCGTGGCTGATGTAGCACTGGCCGGAGAAGGCCACGCAGAGGGCGCCGTGGACGAAATATTCGATGACGACATCGTCGGGCAGGGCGGCGCGAATCCGCGTGATTTCCGGGATCGACAACTCGCGCGCCAGCACCACCTGGGAGAAGCCCGCGTCGGCCAGGAAGCGGGCTTTCTCAGGGCTGCGGATGTCGCACTGGGTGGAGGCGTGCAGGTCGATGGGCGGCAGGTCGAGTTCCAGCAGGCCCATATCCTGCACGATGAGGGCGTCGACGCCGGCGTCGTACAACTCGCGGATCAGCCTGCGCGCCGGCTCCAGCTCGGCGTCGTGGAGGATGGTGTTGAGGGTGGCGTAGATGCGGGCGTGGTAGCGGTGGGCGAATTCCACCAGGCCGGCGATGTCGGCCACGCTGTTGCCGGCGTTGTGGCGGGCGCCGAAGTCCGGCCCGCCGATGTACACCGCGTCGGCGCCGTGCAGGATGGCCTCGCGGCCGATGTCGGCGGTGCGCGCCGGGGCGAGGAGTTCCAGGCTGGCGGCCGGCATGCGCGGCGGCTCAGCCCTTCAGCGCCACCGTCACGTGCGGCGTGATGGCTTGCAGCAGTTGCACGAACACCTTGGGATTGCCCGCCAACACGTTGCCGGACTTGAGGTAATGCTCCTCGCCGGCGAAGTCGCTGACCAGCCCGCCCGCTTCCAGGATGAGCAGACAGCCGGCGGCGATGTCCCAGGGATTCAGGCCGATCTCGAAGAAGCCGTCGGTGTGGCCGGCGGCGACCCAGGCCAGGTCGAGGGCGGCGGAACCCGGCCGGCGCAGGCCGGAGGTCTTCTGCACCAGCTCGCGGAACATGGCCGTGTAGGCGTCCAGATGGGTGAAGTCGCGATAGGGGAAGCCGGTGCCGATGAGGGCGTCCTGCAGCTTGTCGCGCCGGGAGACGCGGATGCGGCGGTCATTGAGAAAGGCGCCGCGGCCGCGGCTGGCGGTGTAGAGGTCGTTGCGCACCGGGTCGTAGATCACGGCCTGGGAAAGCTGCCCGCGATGCAGCAGGGCGATGGACACGGCATATTGGGGGAAGCCGTGCAGGAAATTGGTGGTGCCGTCGAGCGGATCGATCACCCACTGGTATTCCGACTCGCCGGTGACGCCCGACTCCTCGGCTAGAATCGCGTGCTTCGGATACGCCTCCAGCAGGGTTTCGATGATGGCCTGTTCCGCCGCGTGGTCCACCTCGCTGACGAAATCGTTCTCGCGCTTGGCGCGCACGGTGAGGCGGTCCAGGTCCATGGACGCGCGGTTGATGACGGCGCCGGCGCGCCGGGCGGCCTTCACGGCCGTGTTGAGCATCGGGTGCATGATTTTCCAAAGAGCGATGAATTCCGCGCGGATTTTACCTTGAACCTTCCCTCGCCTCTCCCGAATGTACGCATCGTGCTGGTGGAAACCAGCCATCCCGGCAACCTGGGCGCCACGGCCCGCGCCATGAAGGTCATGGGCCTGTCCGACCTGGCCCTGGTGAATCCCAAATGCGCCATCGACGACGAGGCACGGGCGCGGGCCTCCGGCGCGGTGGATGTGCTGGAAGCCGCGCGTGTGTTCGACGACCTCGCCGACGCCCTGGCCGATACCGTGCTGAGCGCCGCCTGCACCTCGCGCCGCCGCGATCTGCCGCATCCCGCCTACACGCCCCGCCAGGCTGCGCCAGAAATGCTGAAGCTGGCCCAGGCGGGGCCGGTCGCCATCGTCTTCGGTTCGGAGACCTTCGGCCTGTCCAACGAGCAGCTCATGCAGTGCCGCTGGCTCGTCAACATCCCCAGCAACCCGGACTACGCCTCGCTCAACCTGGGCGCGGCGGTGCAGGTGCTGGCCTACGAACTGCGCAGCACGGCGGAGGACGCGGTGCTGCCCCTGCCCGATTTCGAATTGGCGCCTCACGCCGCCCAGGAAGCCCTGCTTGTGGAGATGGAGAAGGCCCTGGTCGAGGTGGGCTTCCACGATCCCGCCCATCCCAGACGCCTGATGCCCCGCCTGCGCCGCTTCTTCGCCAAGGCGGGCCTGGAGAAGGAGGAGGTGGCGATCTGGCGTGGCATCGTCGCCGCCATGAAAAATCCCGGGACGCCCTGGAGAAATTGACCGCGCCGGTCGGGAATTGCATACTTCGCAGTCCGATTTAACCATTGGAATATTCAAATGTTCGCCAGACTGCGGGAAGACATCCGCATCGTGTTCGACCGTGACCCGGCGGCGCGCACCTTCTTCGAGGTGCTCACCACCTATCCCGGCCTGCACGCCATTCTCTGGCATCGTTTCTCGCATGGCCTGTGGGGCATGGGGCTGAAGTGGCTGGCCCGCTTTTCCAGCCTGCTGGCGCGCTGGGTCACCGGCATCGAAATCCATCCCGGCGCGCGGATCGGCCGCAGGGTCTTCATCGACCACGGCATGGGCGTGGTGGTGGGCGAGACCGCCGAGATCGGCGACGACTGCACGCTGTACCACGGCGTCACCCTGGGCGGCACCTCCTGGCAGAAGGGCAAGCGCCATCCCACCCTGGAGGCAGGCGTCATCGTCGGCGCCGGCGCCAAGATCCTGGGCCCCATCACCATTGGCGCCGGCGCCAAGGTGGGCTCCAACGCGGTGGTGGTGAAGGACGTGCCGACCGGCGCCACCGCCATCGGCATTCCCGCCCGCATCCTCGACGCCGAGCAGGACCGGGCGCGGGAGGAAGTGGCCAACAAGCTGGGTTTCTCCGCCTACGGCGTGGGCGCGGACATGAACGACCCCATGGTGAAGGCCATCCACGGTCTCATCGACCATTCCGCGCATGCCGATCAGCGCATCGACTGGATCGTCAGTGAGCTCGAACGCCTGGGCGGCAAGGCCGAGAAGGCCAAGCCGGAGGACCATCTGGATGCCGACAGCCTGAATAAATTGGTGGACTAGAGGCCTTGAAGAAATAATAGTTGACCAAAATAATCAGGATTAGTAGAGTGCTGCCAACCCCACTTCAACCACGAGGCACATCATGCGGCTGACCACCAAAGGACGTTTTGCGGTAACGGCGATGATCGACCTGGGCATGCGCCACCAGCGCGGCCCCGTCACCCTGGCCGGCATCAGCGACCGCCAGCGCATCTCCCTGTCCTATCTCGAACAACTGTTCGGCCGCCTGCGCCGGCAGGGCATCGTCGATAGCGTGCGCGGCCCCGGCGGCGGCTACACCCTGGCGCGGCCGATGACCGAGATCACCGTCGCCGACATCATCCGCGCCGTCGACGAGCCCATCGACGCCACCCAGTGCGGCGGCCTCGGCAACTGCCACGACGACCGCGAATGCATGACGCACGACCTGTGGATGAGCCTGAACGCGCGCATCTACGACTATCTGGATTCGGTGCATCTGGCCGAGCTGGTGCAGCAGCAACTCGACAAGCCGGAGCAGTGCGCCGGCAAGAAGCACGAACACCGCCGCGTGGTGGGTTCCGCGGATCTCAAGGTGGCCGCCAACGGCTGATGGAGCGCATGATGGTGAAGACCCCGATCTACCTGGATTACTCGGCCACCACCCCGGTCGACCCGCGCGTGGCCGCGAAGATGATTCCCTACCTGACCGAACTGTTCGGCAACCCGGCTTCGCGCTCCCACGTCTTTGGCTGGGATTCGGACAAGGCGGTGGAAGAAGCCCGCGGACACGTGGCCGCCCTGGTCAATGCCGATCCCAAGGAGATCGTCTGGACTTCCGGCGCCACCGAGTCGAACAACCTCGCCATCAAGGGCGCCGCCCACTTCTACCAGGGCAAGGGCAAGCACCTCATCACCGTGAAGACCGAGCACAAGGCTGTGCTCGACACCATGCGTGAACTGGAACGGGAAGGCTTCGAAGTGACCTACCTGGGGGTGCGGCCGAACGGCCTCATCGACCTGGACGAGCTGAAGGCCGCCATCCGCCCCGACACCATCCTGGTATCGGTGATGTTCGTGAACAACGAGATCGGCGTCATCCAGGACATTCCCGCCATCGGCGAGCTGTGTCGCTCCAAGGGCGTGCTGTTCCACGTCGATGCGGCCCAGGCCACCGGCAAGGTGGAGATCGACCTGGGCAAGCTGAAGGTGGACCTGATGTCCTTCTCCGCGCACAAGACCTACGGCCCCAAGGGCATCGGCGCCCTCTACGTGCGGCGCAAGCCGCGCGTCCGCCTGGAAGCCCAGATGCACGGCGGCGGCCACGAGCGCGGCATGCGCTCCGGCACCCTGGCCACCCACCAGATCGTCGGCATGGGCGAGGCCTTCCGCATCGCCAGGATGGAGATGGGCGCCGAGACCGAACGCATCCGCTCCCTGCGCGACAAGCTGTGGAAGGGCCTGCAGGACATCGAGGAAGTTCACCTCAACGGCGACTACGAGCATCGCATCGCCGGCAACCTCAACGTCAGCTTCAACTTCGTCGAGGGCGAGAGCCTGATCATGGCCATCAAGGATCTGGCCGTGTCCTCCGGTTCCGCCTGCACCTCGGCCAGCCTGGAGCCGTCCTACGTGTTGAAGGCCCTGGGCCGCAACGACGAGCTGGCGCACAGTTCCATCCGCTTCACCATCGGCCGCTTCACCACCGAGGAAGAGATCGACTACACCATCAAGCTCTTGCACGAGAAGATCGGCAAGTTGCGCGACATGTCCCCGCTGTGGGAGATGTACAAGGATGGCATTGACCTCAACACGGTGCAGTGGGCAGCGCATTGAGTTTTTTGAGCGGGTAGTTTGTAGCGCGTAGTTTGTAGCTTTTGTATGCGCGCCTTCGGCGCGGAGATCATGGGCTACCAGCTACCTGCCACGAGCTACCAGCTAAAGGAGACCTGAATGTCATACAGCACCAAAGTCCTGGACCACTACGAGAACCCCCGCAACGTCGGCTCCTTCGCCAAGGAAGATCTGGGTGTAGGCACCGGCATGGTGGGCGCGCCGGCCTGCGGCGACGTGATGAAACTGCAGATCCGGGTCAACGAGCAGGGCGTCATCGAGGACGCCAAGTTCAAGACCTACGGTTGCGGTTCCGCCATCGCTTCCTCCTCGCTGGTGACCGAGTGGGTCAAGGGCAAGACCCTGGACGAGGCGATGAACCTGAAGAACACCCAGATCGCCGAGGAACTGGCCCTGCCGCCGGTGAAGATCCACTGCTCGATCCTGGCCGAGGACGCCATCAAGGCCGCCGTCGCCGACTACAAGCAGAAGCACGGCAACGCCGGCGGCAGCGCCGAGTACACCGCCTGCAACCCGCCCAAGGAGCACTGAGATGGGAGCCGCCACCTGCGCCGTCCCCGAGGGAATGCCCTCTGACCTGACGCAACTGGACATTGGCCCGGCCAGCGGTTCGGTCACCCTTTCCGAGCGCGCCGCGAACCACATCAGGAACTTCCTCGCCAAGCGCGGCAAGGGCCTGGGCATCAAGCTGGGCGTGCGCACCTCTGGCTGTTCCGGCATGGCCTACAAGCTGGAATTCGTCGATATGGAAGACCCCGAGGACGTGAAGTTCGAGTGCCACGGCGTCGCCGTCTACGTCGATCCCAAGAGCCTCTCGTATCTGGCCGGCACCGAGCTGGACTACGTGCGCGAAGGCCTCAACGAGGGTTTCAAGTTCCACAACCCCAACGTCAAGTCGGCCTGCGGCTGCGGGGAATCGTTCAACGT
>VGVT01000070.1 GCA_016873935.1 Betaproteobacteria bacterium
GATCTCTCCGGCGGCAACATCCTGATCCGCGTCGGCGAGGATGGCGCGCCGGAGTTCAGCCTGATCGACACCGCGCGCATTCGTGTTTATCGCGGCGGGGTACCGCCACGCCACCGCCTGTCCGACCTGGCGCGCGCCTGCCACAAGCTGCATCCGGCCGGGCGTCTGGAGTTCCTCGCCGCCTACGCCGCCGCCCTGGGGCGGCCGCTCGGAGCGTTCGCCCGCCTGCGCTTAGGCTTGTACGATTTCAAGGCCAGCCTCAAGCGAAGGCTGCGCAAGACCCGCTTCTACCAAAGCCTCAAGCGTTGAGCCGGCCCGCGCGCCTGGCCGGAACGCGGTTCAGCGCGCCCGCGCGGCCAGATAGCGCCACAGGCGCCGGCCGCGCGCGGTAAGACGGGGCTCCCCCAGATAGGCCAGCAGGAAACGCAGGCGGTCGGTCCTGCTCCAGCCCGGCGCGCGTCGGTTCATGGCGTTGAGGTCATGCCGCGCCGCCATGGCCGGCACGATGGGCCGCCGCAGTTTCTCCAGATCGATCAGGCGCACTTCCACGTCCTGCCCCGCCTCGCCGGCGTGGGTCCGCACCAGCAGGTGTTTCGGGTACAAGCAGTTGTGTTGCAGGCGCCGCGCGTGCAATGCCCGCGCCAGGCCGGCGACCGCGCCGATGAGGGCGCGGCGGTGGGCGAACTGCCGCGCCCAGCCGCTGTCCGGCGCGAAGGGTCCGCTGCCCAGGGCCTGGTAGCCATCCAGCGCGCGCGTCAGCAGAATCGCCCGCCCGGCCGCGCCACGTCCATCCCTGGCGAAATACACCGGCTCCAGGGTGGGAACGCCGAGCTGCCGCAGCAGCTGGATGCCGGCGAATTCCCGCGCGAAGGTGGGAATCCCGGACCAGGGGTGGCGCCAGGTGCGGCAGCCGTTGTTTTCCTGACGTTTCAGGAACACGCCCACGGTTCCGCCCTCGGGCAGTTTCAGCTCGATCCTGGCCACTGCGCTCCAACCGCCGCGACGTTGGTTCGGCGGTTCGATCCAGGTGACGGGGAGATTCCACAGGCTGGAAAAATCCGCCAGTCCGTTGAACACCAGGATCGGCTTCCAATGGGGGTCGACCCATTCCACGCTCGGGGACGCCGTCTCGCTCACAGCAGCAGCAGGGTGGCGAGCCCCAGGAAGATGAAGAAGCCCATGGAGTCGGTGATGAAGGTGAGCAGGACATGCGCGCCGAAGGCCGGATCATGGCCCATGCGCACGATCAGGTGGGGCGCCCAGTAGCCGGCCATGGCGGCCACCATCAGGTTGAGCAGCATGGCCATGGCCATGACCCCGGCGAGGGCCGGCTGGCCATAGAGGACATAGGTCACCAGGCCCATGATGCCGCCCCAGACCACGCCGTTGAGCAGGGCGATGCCGGCCTCCTTGAGCATCAGCCGCTTGGCGTTGTCCTTGGAAATGAGGTTGAGGGCGAGGCCGCGCACCACCAGGGTGAGGGTCTGGCTGCCGGAATTGCCGCCCATGCCGGCGACGATGGGCATGAGCGCGGCCAGCGCCGCCAGCTTTTCGATGGAGCCTTCGAAGGCGCCGACCACGCGCGAGGCGATGATGGCCGTCACCAGGTTCACCGACAGCCACAGCCAGCGGTTCCTGGCGGCCTTCCACACGGTGGTGAACAGGTCCTCCTCCTCCTGCAGGCCGGCGGCGGCGAGCATGTCCGCCTCCGCCTCGGCGCGGATGAAGTCGAGTACCACGTCCACCGTCAGGCGCCCCACCAACCTGTGCTGGGGGTCCACCACCGGCGCCGTCACCAGGTCATAGCGCTCGAAGGCCTGGGCCGCGTCGGCGGCCTCGTCGGAGGGGTGGAAGACCACGGGATCGTCGGACATCACCGCCGCCACGTGCACTTCCGGATCGTGCACCAGCATGCGCTTCAGCGGCAGGGTGCCGATCAGGCGGCCGTTGCGCTCCACCACGAACAGCTTGTCGGTGTGCGGCGGCAGGTCGCCCAGGAAGCGCAGGTAGCGCAGGGCAACCTCCAGGGTGACGTCGGCGCGGATGGTGACGAAGTCGTAGTCCATCAGGGCGCCGACGGATTCCTCGTCGTAGGACAGGGAGGATTCGACCTGGGCGCGCTTGGCCTGGTCCAGGGACTTCATCAGCTCCTGCACCACGTCCTTGGGCAGATCGGCCGCCAGGTCGGCGATCTCGTCGGTATCCAGGCTGGCGGCGGCGGCCACCAGCTCCCGGTTGTCCATCGACTCGATGAGGGATTCCCGCACCGCGTCGGAGACTTCCAGCAGGATTTCGCCGTCGCGTTCCGCCTTCACCAGATCCCAGACCAGGAGCCGGTCCTCCAGCGGCAGGGCCTCCAGGATGTAGGCCACGTCGGCCGGGTGCAGGCCGTCCAGCTTCTTCGACAGGTCGGTCAGGTTCTGCTTGTGCACCAGCGATTCCACCAGTTCGTGGCGCGGCAGCTCCGGCCGTGTCGTCTCCTGTTTATGGACGAGTTCCTCCACCAGCTTGTGCCGGGCGATGGCCGCGGTCACCAGGCGCAGGCTGTCCTCGACGGAGGGATAGGTTTGGGTGTCGTGTGGATCGGGCATGGCGGGGGCGATTGTAGCCCTTCGCCGCCGCCCCGCGACGCCTCGTGCGGCCTATCCAGCCACTGGCCGGACGCTCAGCGCCAGACTCCGGCCGGGGCCGTGTAGCTGTCGAGCACGCGCAGGTAGCTGGCGCGTTCCACCGCGCCGGGATCGGGCAGGTTCTTCTGGCTCATGCTGCCCTTGAGCTGGGCCACCGAGGCGTATTCCCGCTCGCCCAGCCAGCGTTCCAGGTCGACCAGGATCTCCGCCAGGCGGCCGGGCCCGTGTTGCAGCAGGCAGGAGGCCAGGTGCACCACGTCGGCGCCCGCCAGCAGCAGCTTGGCCGCCTCCGGCCAGGCGTAGACGCCGCCGGTGGCCGCCAGCGTGAGACCGGTGCGGCCATGCAGGATGGCGATCCAGCGGATGCGCAGCAGGGCCTCGTCGGGGTGCGACAGATACAGCCGGTCGACCATGTCGAGGCTGTCGAGATCGAAATCCGGCTGGTAGAAGCGGTTGAACAACGCCACCCCGCGCGCGCCCGTCGCTTCCAGCCGGCCGACGAAGTGGGGCAGCGAGGAGAAAAACGGCGACAGCTTCATGATGATGGGCAGGTCGACGGCGCCGCGCAGTTCCGCCAACAGGTTGAGATAGCCGGCCTCCACCGCGTCGCCGTCCACCCGCGCGTCCGCCGCGACGTGGTAGGCATTGAGTTCGAGTGCGTCGGCGCCGGCCTGCTGCAATTCCCGACCCAGTTCCACCCAGCCCGACAGGGACACGCCGTTGAGGCTCGCCACCACCGGGATCTCCATGCGCGCCTTGAGCTGGCGCAGATGCTCCAGATACTTGTCGAGGCCACTCTGGAAATGCGCGGGCGCCGGCAGGAAGCCGTCCGCCTCGCCATGGCCCAGATCGGCGTGCAGCAGAAAGCGCTCGGACATGGCCTCTTCGGCGCGCAGTTCCTCCTCGAACAGCGAATGCAGGACCAGCGCCCCCGCGCCCGCGTCCTCCAGGCGCAGGGCGGTGTCCAGCGATTTGCTCAAGGGCGAAGACGAAGGCACCAGCGGATTCTTCAGTTTCAGACCGACATAGTCGGTGGAGAGGTCGATCATGTCAGGCTCCTGTCTTGGGAGATTCGGCATGCCCCTGCGCGAGTTCCTGATACATGCGGAAGCGGCGCTCGGCATCGATCTGGGCCTGCGCGAGGAAGCGTTCGGCGGCCTCCGGGTGGCTGCGTGCCAGCATGGCGAAGCGGGTCTCGCTTTCCATGAAGGTCTTGATGGGCTGGCTGGGCGCCGCCGAATCCAGCTTGAAGGGGTTGCCGCCGGAATCCGCCAGGCGCGGGTCGAAGCGGAACAAGGGCCAGTGCCCGCTCTTCACCGCCAGCTCCTGCTGGCGCTGGTTGTAGAGCATGTCGACGCCGTGGGCGATGCAGGGGCTGTAGGCAACGATCAACGACGGTCCGGCGTAGGCCTCGGCCTCGTGGAACACACGCAGGGTCTGGGTGTCCTTGGCGCCGTAGGCCACCGTGGCGACGTAGACGTGGCCGTAGTCGGAGGCCAGCTTGGCCAAGTCTTTCTTCGCCGTGGCCTTGCCGCCGGCGGAGAACTTGGCCACCGCGCCGAGCGGGGTGGCCTTCGAGGTCTGGCCGCCGGTGTTCGAATAGACCTCGGTGTCGAGCACGAGGATGTTCACATCAAAGGGCAGCGCCAACACGTGGTCGAGGCCGCCGTAGCCGATGTCGTAGGCCCAGCCGTCGCCGCCGACGATCCACACCGAACGGCGGATCAGCCATTCAGCGACGCTGGCGAGTTCCTTCGCACGGGGATGGGCGGAGGCCGCGAGCTTCTCCAAGAGGACGGCGACGCGGCGGCGCTGCGCGTGCAGGCCCGCTTCCTCGCGCTGGTCGGCGTTGATGAGGGCATCGGCCAGGTCGCCGCCGAGGTCGGTCGCCAGTTCCTGCACCAGCGCCTTCGCGTAGACCATCAACTGATCCGCCGCCAGGCGCATGCCCAGGCCGAACTCGGCGTTGTCCTCGAACAGGGAGTTGCTCCAGGTCGGGCCCTTGCCGTCGGCGTTCACCGTGTAGGGCGTGGTGGGCAGGTTGCCGCCGTAGATGGAGGAACAGCCGGTGGCGTTGGCGATCATCATGCGGTCGCCGAACAACTGGGTCGCCAGCCGGATGTAGGGGGTCTCGCCGCAGCCGGCGCAGGCGCCGGAATACTCGAACAGCGGGTCGAGCAGCATGGAGCCGGGAATGGTGCCGTGCTTGACCGCCGCCCGGTCGAATTCCGGCAGGCCCAGGAAGAAGGCGTAGTTGTCGCGCTCCTGCTCGCGCAGCGGGCCGATGGGCGCCATGTTCACCGCCAGCCGGCTGACGTTGGACTTGTCGTGGATGGGACAGGCTTCGACGCAGTCGCCGCAGCCGGTGCAGTCCTCCGGCGCCACCTGGTAGCTGATGTGGGTGCCGGGCGGATAGTCCTTGCTGCGGGCCGGCACGTGCTTGAAGGTGGGCGGCGCACCGGCCGCGCGCTCGGCCGGGAAGGCGCGGGCGCGGATGGCGGAATGCGGACAGACGAACACGCACTTGCCGCACTGGGTGCACAGATCCGCCTCCCATACCGGGATTTCCAGAGCGATGTTGCGCTTCTCGTAGCGGGCGGTGTCCACCGGGAAGGTGCCGTCCACCGGCATCAGGGAAACCGGCAGACGGTCGCCGTGGCCGCGATAGATGGGCAGGGTGACCTCGCGGACGAAGTCGGGGATCTCTCCCCTCTCCCCCCGGGAGAGGGGATGGGGGTGAGGGAAGGACGCCGGCGTTTCCAGCGCTGGAGAAATCCCCCCTTCCCCCCCTTTTGCAAAGGGGGGAACCTGGTGCAGGTTCGCCAGGGTCATGTCGATGGCCTGGTAATTCAGGTCGGCCAGGCGCTTGCTCTTCTTGCCGTAGGTCTTGTCCACCGCCTGCTTGATCGCGGCCATGGCTTCCTCTCGCGGCAGGATGCCGGATATGGCGAAGAAGCAGGTCTGCATGATGGTGTTGATGCGCCGGCCCATGCCCGCATCCAGGGCCACCCGGTAGGCGTCGATGACCCAGAACTTCAGGCCCTTGTCGACGATGCCAGCGCGCAGGGATTGCGGCAGGCTGTCCCAGACCCGCTGCGGCGGCTCAGGGGTGTTGAGCAGGAAGACGCCGCCGTGCGCGGCGTGGGCAAGCAGGTCGTAGCGTTCGGTGAACACCGTCTGGTGGCAGGCGACGAAGCCCGCCATGCCCGGCTCCACCAGATAGGTGGAGCGGATGGGCGCCTTGCCGAAGCGGAGGTGCGAGACGGTGACCGCGCCGGATTTCTTCGAGTCGTAGACGAAATAACCCTGGGCGTTGAGGTCGGTGGCCTCGCCGACGATCTTGATCGAGTTCTTGTTGGCCGACACCGTGCCGTCGGCGCCCAGGCCCCAGAACACCGCGTGTTGCAGATGCTCGGCAGCATCGGTGCGCAAGTTTGCGTCCCAGTCCAGGGACAGGTGGGTGACGTCGTCGCGGATACCGACGGTGAACTGGCGCCTGGCCTCTGGCTGGTCCAAGGCGTCGAACACTGCCTTCACCATGCCCGGCGTGAATTCCTTGCTGGCGAGGCCGTAGCGGCCGCCGACCACGCGCGGCATGGGCCGGATGCCGTCCGCCGCAGCCCGCGCCAGGGCGGTGAGCACGTCCTTGTACAGGGGTTCGCCGTCGGCGCCCGGCTCCTTGCAGCGGTCCAGCACGGCGATGGCCTGAACGCTGGCCGGCAGGGCTTGCAACAACAGATCGGCGGCGAAGGGGCGGAACAGGCGCACCTTCAGCACGCCCACCTTGTCGCCACGCGCGGTCAGATGGGCCACGGTCTCACCCACGGTTTCCGCACCGGAGCCCATCAGCACGATGACCCGCTCGGCGTCGGGCGCGCCCTCGTATTCATACAACTGGTAATGCCGGCCGGTGAGTTCGCCGAAGCGCTGCATGGCGGCCTGCACCACCCCGGGGAAGGCCTCGTAGCAGGGATTGGCACGCTCCCGGGCCTGGAAATAGACGTCCGGGTTCTGCGAGGTGCCGCGGATCACCGGATGTTCCGGTGACAGGGCGCGCGCGCGGTGGGCGGCGATGGCCTCGGCGTCGAGCATTGCGCGAGCCGTGTCCGGCTCGACGGCGACGATCTTCGCCACCTCGTGCGAAATGCGGAAGCCGTCGAAGAAGTGGATCACCGGGATGCGCCCGGCCAGGGTCGCGGCCTGGGCAATGAGGGCGAAGTCCTGCGCCTCCTGCACCGAATTGGAGCTCAGCAGGGCGCAACCGGTGGCGCGGCAGGCCATGACGTCGGAATGGTCGCCGAAGATCGACAGCGCGTGCGTGGCCAGCGCCCTCGCCGCCACGTGCAGGACGAAGGGGGTCAGCTCGCCGGCGATCTTGTAGAGGTTAGGGATAAACAGCAGCAGGCCCTGGCTGGCGGTGAAGCTGGTGCCCAGGGCGCCGGAGGTAAGAGCGCCGTGCAGGGCGCCGGCGGCGCCACCCTCGGATTGCATCTCGATGATCCTGGGCACCGCGCCCCACAAGTTGGGCTGGCCCTGGGCGGCCCATTCGTCGGCCCATTCCCCCATGTTGGAGGAGGGCGTGATGGGGTAGATGGCGATGACCTCGTTGCACAGATAGGCCATGCGGGCGGCGGCTTCGTTGCCGTCGATGGTGAGGAATGTGCTCATGACTGCTCCCGGAACGCAACAGGCCCTCCAGCGGGTTGCCCCGTCATGGGCCCAGACGCCTCCACCACTCCTCTGCGACATTCTAGCAGCCTGTCGGACTTTGGACGCGGGTGCGCCGGGGCCGATTTTTTTCGCAGGGCAAGGCGCGGCGAAGCGCCGTTTGGTCATTCCAAACAAGCGAGCCGCAACACCGCCCTGCGCAAAAAGCGGCCCCGGCCCTTCGGGTTGGGCGTTTGGACGGCGCCTGCTGTGTTGCGTCGCTTGGCCATGGAACGACCATGGCCTGCGCGACGCGCCTTGCATCCATCCGTCCAAACGCCCAACGCATCCCGCGTCCAAAGTCCGACAGGCTGCTAGCCGGTCGAAAAAAAAGCATGGGGGCCAGACAATCCGAAGTATTGGATTTCATGCCATGCCATGGCCCGCTTCTTGCTAATCTGGAGGCAAACCCATGATCGCCCCCATGCCCACCCCTCCCAGCCCCGACCTCCTCGCCACCGCGGTGATCATCGCCGACGCCCGGCGGATCACCCGCTACCTCAATCCGGCAGCGGAGAACCTGCTCGGCATCTCGGCGCATCATGCGCTGGGCAAGCCGGTCACCCTGCTGTTCGGCGCATGCACCGTATTGGTGCGCGCACTCGAGCATGCACTATCCGAGGGCGCGTCCTATACCGAGCATGACCTCAGTTTGCCCATCAATGGCCACACCCTGGTGCTTTCCGCCACCGTCTCGCCCCTCGACGAGGCCGAGGGCGCGGCGGTGGTGGAACTGCATCCGGCCGCCGGCGGCATGCGCATCGCCCGCGACGAACAGGTCATGGCGCAGACCCAGGCCAGCCAGGCGCTGCTGCGGCAGCTGGCGCACGAGATCCGCAACCCCCTGGGCGGTATCCGCGGCGCCGCGCAACTGCTCGAGGGCGAGCTGGAATCCACCGACCTGCGCGAATACACCCAAGTCATCATCCAGGAAACCAACCGCCTGCAGGGCCTGCTGGACCGCCTGCTGACCCCGGCCAAGCGCCCCGTGGTGCAGACGGTGAACGTGCACGAGGTGCTGGAGCGGGTTCGCAGCCTGCTGCAGGCTGAATTCCCCCGCCTGCAATTCCAGTGCGACTACGACGTCAGCCTGCCCGATCTCGAAGGCGATCCGGAGCAACTCATCCAGGCCGTGCTCAACATCGCCCGCAACGCCGCCCAGGCCATGCAGGGCGAGGGCCGCATCAGCCTGCGCAGCCGCGTGGCGCGCCAGGTCACCCTGGCCATGAAACGCTGGAAGCTGGCCATTCGCCTGGACGTCATCGACAACGGCCCCGGCATCCCCGACGACATGCTGGGTCGGGTGTTCTTTCCCCTGGTGTCGGGCCGCGAGGGCGGCTCCGGCCTGGGGCTGACGCTGGCGCAGAACCTGGTGCAGCGCCACGAAGGCGCCATCCATGTGGAAAGCCAGCCGGGCCGCACCTGCTTTTCCATTTATCTGCCGATTCAGACTGCAGGGGACAGGCGGCAGGATTCAGTCACCCTGCAACCCCCACGGCAAAACAGCCTGAAATCTGAAACCTGAAACCTGGAACCTGACCATGAAACCCGTCTGGATCATCGACGACGACCGCTCCATCCGCTGGGTGTTCGAGAAAGCCCTGACGCGGGAAAACCTGCCGCACCGCATCTTCGACACCGCCGAGGCCGCCCTGCGCGCCCT
>VGVT01000071.1 GCA_016873935.1 Betaproteobacteria bacterium
TCAGGCTGGCCGCCTGACCGGCCGCGCGCGGATTCCACCGCTACGGGCTATCGCCCTCCGCGCCGTAATCCGCGCAATCACGCAACCCTTGCCAGCCACCTTTTTGCACAACTTGACGCACACAACTCGCGATGCATGCGTGATCTGTCCTTCACCAGCATGACGCCTCCCGTCTACTGTGGCTCAGGTCAACACCCAGGAAGTGGCTCCGCCGCAGCGGCGGAAACCATCCATGCAGAAACTGAACTCGTCGCGCGGACTTTCCATGGTCTGCGGCGTTTCGGTCCGGCTCAGGTACCAGCGCACACCGGCAAGGAACATGATTTCCTCGAGCACGTCGGCGGGAAAGCCCATGCGGTCGCCACGCGTGTCGATGAGCAGGCTGTCGATGTAGAAGTCGATACCGGGGCTCCACCAGCGGGCGGCGAGTTCCCGCGCGATGCGGGGGAAGCGGGTCTCGAGGGCGGATCGCGGGCCTGGAACCAGAGGAGGCAACTGAAGATCACGCCGACCGAATTCGGCCAGATAGTCGATCATGGCGGTCTCCGTGTGGGTTGAGGTAGCCATGACCAGCATGAGGCGTGCCAACCATGGCGACTTAGAAATTCCTTTTATGACAATGGCTTACGTTTTATTGCGGCGGGCATTGCACGGCCTGGCCCATGGCTAATAAGCTCGTTCCGACATGACTGACGAAAACACGACGATTTCCGCAACGCCCCCGGAGACGCTGACCTGGGCCTCCATCCTCGATGAAGTCCGTTCGCACCGGCGCGATCTGCTGCGCGGCAACCTTGTCGCCCTGCTGGCGGTCATCTGCGCCGTGCCGGTGCCCTTGTTCCTGCCCGTGCTGGTGGACGAGGTGCTGCTGGACAAGCCCGGCGCCTTCATCGCCTTCTTCGCGCCCTGGTTTCCCGCTTCCTGGCTCGGGCCGGTGCTGTTCATCCTGATCGCGCTGCTGCTGACCCTGGGTTTGCGGCTGGCCTCGATTTTCCTGAACGTCTGGCAGACGCGGCTGTTCTCGCTGATTTCCAAGCAGACCGTTTACCGCATCCGCGCGCGCATGCTCGAGCGGATGCGCGGCATCGCCCTGTCGGAATACGAGACCCTGGGCTCGGGCCGGGTGAGCTCGCATTTCGTCACCGATCTGAACGCCCTGGACAGCTTCCTGGGCGCTTCCATATCCGGTTTCCTGGTGGCCTGTCTGTCGCTGGTCGGGGTCGCCGTGGTCCTGCTCTGGATGCACTGGCAGCTGGCCCTGTTCATCCTGCTGCTGAACCCGCTCGTCATCGCCTTCTCCGCGCGCTTGGGCAAGAAGGTGAAGGAACTGAAGAAACGCGAGAACATGGCCTTCGAGGCATTCCAGGAGGCCCTCACGGAAACCCTCGACGCCCTCAATCAGATCCGCGCGATGAATCGCGAGCGGCACTATCTGGGGCGCGTGACGGACAAGGCGGCGCGCATCCGCGAGGATGCGGCGGCCTACGCCTGGAAATCCGACGCCATGAACCGCGTCTCCTTCTTCGTCTTCCTCTCCGGTTTCGACGCCTTTCGCGCCGGCGCCATGCTCATGGTGGTGTTCTCCGATCTGAGCATCGGCCAGATGCTGGCGGTGTTCGGCTACCTGTGGTTCATGATGGGCCCGGTGCAGGAGATGATCAACATCCAGTACGCCTGGTATGCGGCCAATGCCGCCATGACCCGTATCAACGGCCTGCTCACCCTGCGCCCCACCGAGGAAGGGGAGGCGCGCGAGAACCCCTTCCGCGCGGGCGAGACGGTTGGCTTGCGGCTGGACGGCGTCAGCTTCGCCTATGGCGACGGCGACAGCGTGCTCGACGGCGTCGACATGCGCATCGAACCCGGCGAGAAGGTGGCGCTGGTGGGTGCCTCGGGCGGCGGCAAGTCGACCCTGGTGCAGGCCCTGCTCGGCCTCTATCCGCTGAAATCCGGCGCCATCCTCTATGGTGGCGTCGACGTGCGCGACATCGGCTGGTCCACCGTGCGCGAAAATGTCGGCGTCGTGCTGCAGCATCCCGTGCTGTTCAACGCCAGCCTGCGCGAGAACCTGGGCCTCGGCCGTGACCACGCCGAGGAGGAATTGTGGAACGCCTTGCGCATCGCCCAACTCGACGACTTCGTCGCCGGCCTCGCCGAGGGGCTGGATACCCAGGTGGGCAAGAACGGTGTGCGCCTGTCCGGTGGCCAGCGGCAGCGGCTGGCCATCGCCCGCATGGTGCTGGCCAGGCCGGCGGTAGTCATCCTCGACGAAGCCACCTCCGCGCTCGACAGCGCCGTCGAGCGGCGCCTGCACGAGGCGCTGGCCAACTTTCTGCATGGCCGCACCACCCTGATCATCGCCCATCGCCTGTCCGCCGTGCGCCAGGCCGACCGCATCCTGGTGTTCGAGAACGGGCGGGTGGTGGAGGCTGGGGACCACGACAGCCTGCTCCGGCGGGGCGGCCTCTATCACAAGCTGTATGCGCACGCCTGAGCATCTCGCGGGCGGCTTGTCCGAGGTTTCACGTGAAACAGTCGCGTCGCCGGCCGGCCATGTTTCCCGCGGGGCCTCGCGGGTGATACCTTGCGGCATGCAACTCGCGCCCATGCACGGATGATGTCCAAGCCCCTTCAAGATCCCGCGCTCAACCGTCGCGTGCGGCTGCTGGCCCTGCTGCTCAGCAGGGTACTGAAGCGCGAACTGCGGCCCGCTACCTATGAGGCCCTGAAGGATCTGCGCCTGGGCTTCGTCGCGCTGCGCGAGCGCGACAACCCGCCGGCGCGGGAAGGCCTGATGGCGCGTATCGACGCCCTGCAGCCGGAAGCCCTGAGCCAGATCATCCGCGCCTACAACATCTATTTCAGCCTGGTGAACATCGCCGAGGAGACCAGTCATCTGGCCGAGCGGCGCCGCCAGGTGCGCGACGGCGGCCGCATGTGGCGGGGATCGTTCCACGACAGCCTGGCCGAGCTGCGCGACGCCGGCGTGGGCGCCGCCGAGGTCGGCGAACTGCTGCGCGGCCTGTGCTATATGCCGGTGCTCACCGCGCACCCTTCCGAGGCGAAGCGCAGGACCGTGAAGGGCGCGTTGCGCAACATCTTCCTCAGCCTGGAGGCCATGGACGACCCGCGCCTGACCGGCATGTACCGCGACGAGGCCGTCACCCGGCTGGGCAACCAGATCCAGATACTCTGGAAAACCGACGAGGTGCGTACCTCCCGGCTTAGCGTGCGCGACGAGATACGCGCCGGATTGTCCTACTTCCCGCTTTCCCTGTTCCAGGCCGTGACGGCAGTCTACCGCAACTTCGGAGCCTCCCTGCGCGACGTTTACGGCGCGCAGGCGGCGCAGGCAATCGCCACCCCGGTATTCCTGCGCTTCGGTTCGTGGATCGGCGGCGACCGCGACGGCCATCCCTTCGTGACCGCCGAGGTCACCGCCCTGGCCTGGGGCATGCAGGCGCAAACCGCCTGCGAGGAATACCTGCGGCGCATCGATCTTTTGATCGACCAGCTGTCCTATTCGACCCGCCTTTGCCAGCCATCGCCGTCCTTTCTAGCCAGCCTGGAGGACGACGCGCGGAGGTTCGAACCGGCTTCCCCACCCCGCTTCGCGCAGGAGCCTTATCGCCGCAAGCTCGCCTTCATGCGACATCGCCTGCTGCGCAACCTGGAATTGATCCAGCGCGGCCTGCAAGGCAATGACTCCGCCTATGAGACCCCCGGCTATGTCAGCGTCCATGCCTTCCTCGATGATCTCGACCTCATCCGCGAGTCCCTGGCCAGCCATGGCGATGCCGCCGTGGCCGAGCGCGAATTGCGGGATCTGATCCTGCTGGTCCGCACCTTCGGTTTTCACCTGATGAGCCTCGATGTCAGGCAGGAGTCGGGCCGGCATGGTCGGGCCATCGCCGAGATCGTGCGCATCGCTTTGCGGCGCGATTACGCCGCCCTCGACGAGGAGGCTAGGCTGGAACTGCTGGCCGAAGCCACGGCCAATGCGCACGCATTGAAATTCAACCTCGCGCGCCTGAGCGAGGAGACCCAGGAGACCCTGCGCGTGTTCCAGCTCATCGCGCATATGCGGCGCGCGCTGGGGCCCGAGTGTTTCGGGCGCTACGTGATTTCGATGACGCACAGCGCTTCCCACGTCATGGAGGTGATGTGCCTGGCCGCGCTGGCCGGCCTGGCCGGGCGGCTGGCGGGCGGCTGGTATTGCCACATCGGCGTCAGCCCCCTGTTCGAGACCATTGAGGACCTCGCCCAGGTTGAAGCGGTACTGGCGCGGCTGTATCGCCTGCCAACCTATCGCAGCCTGCTCGATGCGTATGGCGAGGGCCAGGAGGTGATGCTCGGGTACTCCGACTCCTGCAAGGACGGCGGCATCCTGGCCTCGTCCTGGGGACTCTATGCGGCGCAGAAGTCCATCGTCGCCCTGTCCGAGCGCGAGGGCGTTCCCTGTCGCCTGTTCCATGGCCGCGGCGGCACCATCGGCCGCGGCGGCGGACCGACGCACGAGGCCATCCTGGCGCAGCCGGCCGGCTCGGTGCGCGGGCAGATCAAGTTCACCGAGCAGGGCGAGGTGCTGTTCTACAAGTACAACAATCTGGAGACCGCGACTTATGAGCTGACCATGGGCGTCAGTGGCCTGCTCAAGGCCAGCGTGCATCTGATCCGGCCGGCGGAAGAGGATCGCCGCGATTACCTGGGCATCATGGACGAGCTCGCCCGTCTCGGCGAGGCGCATTACCGGAAACTCACCGAGGCCACGCCGGGCTTCCTGGATTATTTCTACGAGGCCACGCCGGTCCGCGAACTCGGCTGGCTGAACATCGGTTCAAGGCCCTCCCATCGCAAGGCCGGGGACCGTTCGCAAGCTTCGGTACGCGCCATCTCCTGGGTGTTCGCCTGGGGCCAGTCGCGCCACGCCCTGCCGGCCTGGTATGGCATCGGCGCCGCCCTGGAGTCCTGGCGCGGCAACGACCCGTTGCGGCTGGCCAGGCTGCAGCGCATGTACCTGGAGTGGCCTTTCTTCCGCACCTTGCTGTCCAATGCGCAAATGGCGTTGGCCAAGACCGACATGGGCATTGCCGGAGAGTATGCCGAATTGTGCGAGGACGCTCGGCGCGGCGCCGCCGTGTATGCTCTGATCGATGCCGAATGCCGCCGCGCCCGCCGCCAGATCCTCGAGGTCGCGAACAGCAAGGCGCTGCTGCAGGACAACCCGGAGTTGGCCATTTCCCTGGCCAGCAGGAACGCCTATCTGGATCCGCTCAACTCCATCCAGGTCACCCTGTTGCGCCGCCTGCGCGGCATTCCCGCGGACAGCCGTCAGGACAGCCCCTGGCTGGAGCCCCTGCTGCGCTCCATCAACGCCATCGCCGCCGGTATGCGCAATACCGGATAGGGCCTGGCCAAACTTCGATCTGCGGACCTTTGCCGGGCATGGACCGCGCGGCGGGCGCGTGCTGTTCCACGTGAAACAAGCGCGTTCCTGGCGTAGAATGCGCCGCCTCGGCGCTTCCCGCCATTGCAAGCCAAGTCAATGATTTTTCCCGATAAATTCGATGTCATCGTGGTCGGCGGCGGCCACGCCGGGACCGAGGCGGCCCTGGCCGCCGCGCGCATGGGCGCGACCACCCTGCTGCTCACGCACAACATCGAAACCCTGGGCGCGATGTCCTGCAATCCGTCCATCGGTGGCATCGGCAAGGGCCATCTGGTCAAGGAGGTCGATGCCCTCGGCGGAGCGATGGCGCTGGCCACCGACGAGGCCGGCATCCAGTTTCGCATCCTCAATTCCTCCAAGGGGCCCGCCGTGCGCGCCACGCGCGCCCAGGCCGATCGCGCGCTGTACCGGCAGGCGATCCGCGCGCGCCTGGAGAACCAACCCCGGCTCAGCCTGTTCCAGCAGGCCGTGGACGACCTCATCCTGGAGGCGAACGCCGTCGCCGGGGTGAGGACGCAACTGGGGGTCGAGTTCAGGGCACCGACGGTGGTGCTCACCGCCGGTACCTTCCTGGCCGGACTCATCCACGTCGGCCTGGAGAATTTCCAGGCCGGACGCATGGGCGATCCGCCCGCCGTCAGCCTGGCCGGCCGTCTGCGCGAGCTGGGTTTGCCCGCCGGCCGTCTGAAGACGGGCACGCCACCGCGCATCGACGGGCGCAGCATCGATTTTTCCGTGATGCAGGAGCAGCCGGGCGACGACCCGACGCCGGTGTTCTCCTTCCTCGGCCGCCGCGAGACGCATCCGCCGCAACTGCCGTGCTGGATCACGCAGACCAACCCGCGCACGCACGACATCATCCGCCGTGCGCTCGATCGCTCGCCGCTCTATACCGGGCTCATCGAGGGCGTGGGGCCGCGCTACTGCCCCAGCATCGAGGACAAGATCCATCGCTTCGCGGACAAGAGCGGGCACAACGTCTTCCTGGAACCCGAGGGTCTCGCCACCCGCGAGTTCTATCCCAACGGCATTTCCACCAGCCTGCCCTTCGACGTGCAACTGGAGCTGGTGCGTTCCATCCGCGGCCTGGAGCGGGCGCACATCCTGCGCCCCGGCTACGCCATCGAATACGACTACTACGATCCGCGCGGCCTCGCCCCGAGCCTGGAAAGCAAAGCCATCCCCGGGCTGTTCTGCGCGGGTCAGATCAACGGCACCACCGGCTACGAGGAGGCCGCCGCCCAGGGCCTGCTCGCCGGCCTCAACGCCGCCCGCCTCGCCGCCGGCCTGGAAGCCTGGTGGCCGCGCCGCGACCAGGCCTATCTAGGCGTTCTGGTCGACGATCTCACCACGCGCGGCGTGCTGGAGCCCTACCGCATGTTCACCAGCCGCGCCGAGTACCGGCTCAGCCTGCGCGAGGACAACGCCGATCATCGTCTCACCGGCATCGGCAGAGACCTGGGTTTGGTGGATGACGTGCGTTGGGCGCGTTTCCAGGAAAAACAGGAGGCGATCGCGCGCGAAAGCGAACGCCTGAAATCGACCTGGGTGAATCCGGCCATGCTGCCCGCCGCGCAGGCGGAACGTGTGCTGGGCAAGGCCATCGAGCGGGAATACAGCCTGTTCGACCTGCTGCGCCGGCCGGAAGTGGACTACCCCGGCCTGATGACCCTGCCATCGGCCGGCCCCGGCATCGCCGACCCGGAAGCGCGCGAGCAGGTCGAGATTGCCGCCAAGTATGCCGGCTACGTGGTCCGCCAACAGGAGGAAATCGAGCGCATGCGCGCCCTCGAGGACCAGCCCCTGCCCGCCGATTACGATTACATGACGCTGGGCGGTCTGTCCATCGAGGTGCGCCAGAAGCTGAACCAGGCCAGACCGGCCACGCTCGGTCAGGCCTCGCGGCTGCCCGGAGTGACGCCGGCGGCCATTGCCGTGCTCACGGTGCATCTCAAGCGCGGCGCGCCGCGTCGGGAGTCGGCGTGAACCTGGCGCGCGAGCTCGACGCGGGACTGGCAGGTCTCGGCCTGCAAGTCGATGCCAGACGGCAGGCCGTCCTGCTGGCCTACCTGGACTTGCTCGCCAAGTGGAACCGGACCTACAACCTGACGGCCATCCATGAGCCCGAGCGCATGCTCACCCACCACATTCTGGATAGCCTGAGCATCGCCGCCCACGTCGGCGCCGGCAGCCTGCTCGACGTGGGCAGCGGCGCCGGCCTGCCCGGCATTCCCCTGGCCATCCTGCGGCCGGACCTGGAGGTCACCCTGCTCGACGCCAGCCAGAAGAAATGCGGCTTCATGCAGCAGGCGGCGATCGAACTCAAGCTGCCGGTGCGGGTGGTGCATGGCCGTGCCGAGAGCCTCGCGGTCCCGCCCGCATACCGCCATATTGCGTCGCGGGCGTTCGCCGATCTGTCCGAATTCGTCCGCCTCACCGCCCACCTGCTCGCCCCCGGCGGCAGCTGGCTGGCGATGAAAGGCCTCTATCCGCACGAGGAGGTGGCGCAGCTCAAGGGCGCCCGCGTCGGGCGGGACATCCCGTTGCGCATCCCAGGCCTGGAAGCGGAACGGCATCTCATCCTCCTGGAGCCGCTGTCATGACCCGCAGAATCGCCATCACCAACCAGAAGGGTGGTGTCGGCAAGACCACCACCGCGGTCAACCTGGCCGCCAGCCTGGCGAGCCTGGGTCGACGGGTCCTGCTGATCGACCTGGATCCGCAGGGCAACGCCACCACCGGCAGCGGCATCGACAAGCAGGGCCTCGCCCGCACCGTCTACCACCTGCTGCTGGGTGCCGCCGACGCGGCCTCGGTGCGTGTGCGCGCCGAGGCCGGCGGCTTCGATCTGCTGCCCGCCAACCGCGATCTGGCCGGCGCCGAGATCGAACTGGTCGAGCAGAAGCAGCGCGAGTTCCGTCTGAAGCAGGCGCTCGCGGACTTCGCCGACGGCTACGATTACATCCTCATCGATTGCCCGCCCGCCCTCAATCTGCTGACGGTCAACGCGCTGACCTGCGCCGACGCGGTGATCATTCCCATGCAGTGCGAGTACTTCGCCATCGAAGGCCTGGCCGACCTGGTCAACACCATCAAGAAGATCAAGGCGCGGCTCAACCCGGCGCTGGTCATCGACGGCGTCGCCAGGGTGATGTTCGACAACCGCAACACCCTGGCACAGCATGTTTCCGACCAGCTCAAGGCGCATTTCGGCGGCAAGGTCTTCGACGCCCTGGTGCCGCGCAATGTGCGACTGGCCGAGGCCCCCAGCCATGGCCTGGCGGCGTTGCAGTACGACCGTTCATCGCGTGGCGCCCAGGCCTATCTGCAGATGGCCAGGGAACTCATCGAAAAACAGGAAGGAAT
>VGVT01000072.1 GCA_016873935.1 Betaproteobacteria bacterium
TCTCGGCAGTTGCGATTCCATGCGCCGCTACATCTACATCCACGGCACCCCGGACGAGGGTTTCGCGCAGGCCCCGCTTTCGCACGGCTGCATCCGCATGCGCAACCGCGACATCGTCGAACTGTTCAACCTCGTTCCGGCGGGCACGCTGGTGGACATCCTGGCTTGAGCGCGTGCGAAGAAAACTTCGAAAACCGCTCGCGCGATCTTCCCGCTAAAGACTTCCCCGCCGCATCCGTTATTGAGCCAGACGATAACGAGATCGGCATGCCATGTCCCTACCCCTGGAACGCGACCAGATCCAGCACGTCACCGAGGAACTGGAACTCATCATCGCGGCGCATCTGGCCTGGTTCAAGCAGTTCAACCGCACCCTGGTGTGCGGCGGCACGGTGAACCGCACCGACCTGGCGGAGGATGCGCACCTGCGTTCCCCCTTCGGCCAGTGGTACCACAGCCGGGAACCCCACCCCCTGGCCGACACCCCGGATTTCCACGACCTGGGCGTGACGCAGCAGGCCATGCACGCGGCCGCCCGGCTGGCGCTGCTGGAAGTGATGGACCAGCGCCGCCCCGATCCCACGCTATATGACGAGTGCATCGACCTGGCCCTGCGTCTCAACACCACCCTGCGCCGCATCCAGCTGGAAACCATCGGCGAACTGCTCACCACCGACAGCCTGACCGGCTGCGCCACACGGCGCGGCATGCTGCTGCGGCTGCGCGAGGAACAGGAACGCGCGGCGCGCATCCAGCGTCCCTGCTGCCTGTGCCTGATGGATTTCGACCGCTTCAAGCGAGTCAACGACGAGCTCGGCCATCCGGCCGGCGACGCCGTGCTGCGCCAGGGCATCCGCTTCGTCACCGGCAGCCTGCGCAAATACGATTCGATCTACCGCTACGGCGGCGAGGAATTCCTCATCTGCCTGCCCGGCAACCCCATGCAGGACGCGGCCCTGGTGGTGGAGCGCATCCGCGAGGGCCTGGAACGCCTGCCCATCCGCCTGGACAACGGCGACACCTGCCACGTCACCGCCTCCTTCGGCCTCGCCGAGATGGACCAGCGTCGGCCTGTCGAGGAAGCCATCGCCTGCGCCGACATGGCCCTGATCCGCGCCAAGGAGAGCGGCCGTAACCGCATCGAGCTCTGGCGGGGCGATTAGGTTTATTTCAGAACATGCGCCAGCAGGGCGCGCAGCTTGGCCGGTGGCAGCGGTTTGTGCAGAACGGTCAGGCCCGCGGCGGTGATGGCGCGCATCGCCCCCTCGCCGGTTTCGCCGGTGATCAGCATGGCCTGCAGGTCGTCGCCGTAGCGCGCGCGCAGGCTTGCCACCACCTCGATGCCATCGCGGCCGCCGGGCAGGCGGTAATCGGACAGCACCAAAGCCGGCAACTGGCCAGTCGCATCGATCGCTCTGATGGCTTCCGGCAAACCGGTGGCGGTGATCAGTTCCACGCCCCATTGCGCGAACAGGGCGCGCATGGCCTGGGCAATGGCCTCGTCGTCCTCGACCAGCAGCACCAGCCCGTCCCGCGCCGGCAGCGGCGCCGGCTCGGCGGCGTGCTCGCCGCGCGCTGGCGCAGGCGCGGCGGAGGCGCAGGGCGGCAGTTCAAGGCTGAAGCGGGTGCCGTGACCCGGACGGGAACGCACACTGATCCGGCAGCCCAGCAAGTCCGCCAGCCGTTTGACGATGTTCAGTCCGAGTCCCTGCCCCTTCTCGCGCCCACGTTCTGGATTGCCGAGCTGGAAATACTCTTCGAAGATGCGCTCCAGCATCGCCTCGGGGATGCCGATGCCGCTATCCACCACCTCGATGCGCGCGCCGCCGCCGGCCCTCCGCCTTGTGCCCACCAGGATGCCGCCGCGGTCGGTGTAGCGGATGGCATTGTCGATGAGGTTGGCGAGGATGCGGTCGAGCAGCACGGGGTCGGTCTCCACCTCCACGTGGCCAGGCACCAAGCGCAAGCGCAGACCCCTTTCCAGGGTGAGGGGGAGGAAGCGTGCATTCAGCCTGCCGAGGATGTCATCAACCGATACACAAACCGGATAAGGCACGATGACGCCGGCATCGAGGCGTGAGAGATCGAGCAGGTCATTGAGCAGATTTCCCATGTTGCGCACGGAGGATTCGATCAAACCCGTCAGCCGCCGCGTCTCCGCCCAGCGCTGGTCGGCCTCGCAATGTGCCCGCAGGGTATCGTCGAGGGCGGAAACCAGCAGACTGAGGGCGTGCATGGGCTGGCGCAGATCATGGCTGGCCGCCGCCAGAAAACGTGATTTCGCCTGGTTGGCTTCCTCGGCGCCGCGCTTCTGCAGCCACAGGGAGGCATTGGCCTGGTCGAGCTCCAGGGTGCGCTCGGCGACGCGTTGCTCCAGTTCTCGCCGGTTCTCACCGAGTTCCCAATTGCGCTGTTCGATCTCCGCCAGCATGGCGTTGATCCCGGCGACCAGTTCGGCGACCTCGTTGGCGCCGCCGCCCGCCTCGGCGGCTTCGGCGCGCAGGCTGTAATTGCCCTCATCGCGCACGCGGTGGGCGAGATCGGCGAGGCCGCGCACCGGGCGGATGATGCGCTCGATGAGGCGCATGCCCAGCCAGAGCGCCAGCCCCAGGCCGGCCAGGCTGGCCAGCACGGTGAGCGCGGTCTTCTGCAGGTAGCGCGCGCGGAACTCGGCCAGATCGGCGTGCAGGTAGACCCAGCCGAGGGTGGAATCTTCGAAGACGATGGGACGTAGCAAGTGGGTGGTCGTGTGCAGCGGGGAAAATTCAGGCCCATGTTCGCCCGACGGACCCGCCCGTGCCGGCGGCAGCGAGACGTCACCCTGCGTGGCGAGGCGATCGCCGTCCAGCCGATAGACCGCGGCGGCGACGATTTCCCGCTGCGTGGCAAGGATGCGCAAGGCCTCGGCGGCGGCCGTCGCGTCGTTGAAGGCGACCGCCGCGCTGGCCGCGGTGGCGGCACTGCGCGCCGCGGTCTCCAGGGTGTGGGTGGCCTGCTCCTTGTGCAGACCCCAATCCAACACCAGGGCGCTGAGCATGGAGACTACCAGGGACAGGGCCACCGCGCCGGCCACCAGCCCCAGCAGTTGCAGGCGCAAGGGCAGTCGGACAAAGGCGCGGCGCGGGGAAAGCATGTCCGTCAGTCGATGAGGCGGCGCGCCAGGCGCAGCAGTTGCGGGCTGAAGCGGATGCCGGCCTGGCGGGCGGCAGGCTGGTTGATGTCGAAACGGCCGCGGCCGCGGTCGAAGGACAGTTCGATGATGCCGCCTTCATCGACGAAGCCGGCATAGGCGCCGACCGTTAGGGCGCGCGGCGCGCCGGCGCCGTTGACGATGGCCTGCCAGCGCGCGCGTGACTCGACGTAGATCGCGTCGCAATCCGCCGCCGCATCGTAGGCGCGCACGACCAGCGGGCGCCCGCGCAGCGGCCGTTCGCTCAGGCGCCGCATGGCGGCGAGCAGCTCCGGGTCGCGCGCGGCCACGCAGATACTCAGGGGCTGCTCGGGGGCGCCGTTGGCCGGCAGCTCGGCGAATTTCAGGAAGTTGTAGAACAGCACCGCGCGCAGCGCCGGCTCCGGCGCCTCTTCGATGGCGGCGGCACAGGGCAGCCAGGCCGCCAGCAGCAGGGCCAGGATGCGACGCGGGAAGAAACGCGATAAGCGCATGGACGAGGCGCGTCAGAAGCTGTAGCGCACTTCGGCGTAAAAATTGCGTTCGGGCAACGGCAGGTTGTTGGGAAGACTCTTGCTGGAATAGTCCCAGGCATCCTCGTCCAGCAGATTGCGCACGGAGACCGCGAACTCCCAGTTGCGGTCATGCCGGTAGCGCAGGGTGGTATCCACCAGGCTGTATGAACCCAGTTCGTCGCGCGGATCGCCGGCAGGCAGCGAGCGCCGGCCAAACCAGTGGGCCTGCACGTCCCAGACCCAGCGCGGGCGGAACGCCCAGTCCATGCGCAGGTGCAGGGCTTCATCGGGAACGTTCACATCCTCGGCCGGGCTGTCATCCTGATCCAGCAGCGTCAGATTGCCGCCGAAAAGCAGACTCGGCGTGGCCTGCCAGCGCGCCTCCAGTTCGAGGCCGCGCACGGTGAAGCTGCCAAAATTCTGGAATGTCCCACCCGAGCCGGAAATCAGATCGGTACGCTTGAAGCGGTAGAGGTTGAGGCCCAGTTTCAGGCGGTCGCTGGCCAGGTAATCGAAGGCCAGTTCCCAGGTGCGCGAACGCTCGGGCTCCAGATTGGGGTTCGGCGTGTTGGCGGCGGTCTGGAAATACAGTTCCTGATACGACGGCGCGCGGAACGCCTCAGCGTACAACAGCTTGCTGGTCAGCCGCTCGCTGGTCTGCCAGACCAGGGCCAGGCGCGGCGTGGTGGCGCTGCCGAAATCGTTGAACTCGTCGTAACGCAGGCCGGCGGTGAGCTCCCAGTCGTCGGCCAGGCTCCATACGTCCTGCAGGAAGAGGTAGAGGTCGCGGCGGCTTTGCTCGGGGATCGGAAAAGCGGGATTGGGCGGGTTGACCTGACGCACGCCATAGGTCTCGTTCCAGGCGGCGCCGCCGCCGATGCGCAGCGCGTGACCGCGCAGGCCGGTGTAGAGGCCGCTCAGTTCGAGGCCGGCCTGGCGCTCGGCGGCATCCAGGTATTCCCGCGTCGGTGGCGCCAGGGTGATGAATCCGTTGCCGGAGGAATACTTCACGTCGCGGTAGCGCGCCACCGCGTTCAGGCCCCAATCCGGGGCGAAGCCAGGATTGTCGTAATGCAGCGCCAGGCCGTACTGGCGGCTGTCGGATTCGTTCAGCGGGTCGAGCACGCCGGCGCCGTTGAGGCCGGTGCCGACATCATCCTGCCGCTGGTAGTCGGCGAGCAGCCGCCAGTGCCCGCCCGCCAGGGAAAAGCGCAGATCCTGGTTGTCCCACGCGTAGTTGGCCTTGCCGGTGTCGCCGTTGCGGTCCGGCGAAATGGTCGGGCGGTGGCCGTCGGTGGTGGACAGCTCGGCGGTCACGCCGACGTCGAGGCCGTTCCAGTTGCCGCCATGCCGCAGCCAGCCGGCCTGGCTGTCGTAACTGCCGGCGCGCAGGCCGGCCTCGCTGTGCTTGATGGGGGCGGCAGTGTGGGTGATGACGTTGATCACGCCAGCCGAGGCGTCGGCGCCGAACAGGGCGGAGCCGGGACCGCGGATGATCTCGATGCGCTCGATGATGCTGGCCGGCAGGCCCTTCCAGTAGATGCCGTTGGACCACAGCAGATCGCGCATCGGCGCGCCGTTGACCATGAGCAGGACATTGTTGCCGGGCGCGCCGCGCAGGGTGATGAGGGGCCGGAAGGCGAACAGGTTCTGCTTCACGTACACCCCCGGCACGCTGCGCAGCACGTCCATGAGGTTGGTGGCGCCGGTGGCCCGGATATCCTCCGCCGTGATCAGCGATACCACCGAAGGCGCCTTCGACATCTGCTGCTTGCTGTAGGTGGAAATCGACACGTCCACCTCCACCAGTTGCTCCAGGCTCAGCGGCATGAGCCGGTCGATGTCGGCATCGCCCGCGGCTCCGAGAACCGGAAGCGGGCACAGCATGAGCAGGGACAGGGCGAGTTTCTTGTGCATGGCGTTCGACGGGCGGACAGGTTTTGGCGTTATGGTTGTTCGGGCGGGGACAGCACGGCCCCAGCGCCGCCGAATGTTAACAAGTTACCCGCGTTATCGCGCCTGCCACCTCACTACTCGCTACTCACTACTCACTACTCACTACTCTCACCCCTTGCCCCCCCCCCCCCGCCCCCCGTACCGTGCCCGCCATGAACCCCTATGCCCTCGCCAAACCCCTGCTGTTCCGCCTCGATCCCGAGACCGCCCACAACCTGACCATGGCAGGACTGCGCCGGGCCCACGCCCTCGGCCTGCTGCGCGCCTTCCTGCCGCAGGTGCCGGCTCTGCCCAGGCGCGTCATGGGCCTGGATTTCCCCAACCCGGTGGGGCTGGCCGCGGGACTCGACAAGAACGGCGAGGCCATCGACGCCCTCGGCGAGTTCGGCTTCGGCTTCCTCGAGGTGGGCGCGGTGACGCCGCGTCCGCAGCCCGGCAACCCGAAGCCGCGCCTGTTCCGCCTGCCCGCCGCACAGGCCATCATCAACCGCATGGGCTTCAACAACCTGGGCGTCGAGCACCTGCTGGCGAACCTGGAACGCACCGCGTACCGCGGCATCCTGGGCGTGAACCTGGGCAAGAACTTCGACACCCCCATCGAGCGCGCCGCCGACGACTACCTGATCCTGCTCGACAAGCTGTACGGCAAGGTCAGCTTCGTCACCGTCAACATTTCCTCGCCCAACACGAAAAACCTGCGCGCCCTGCAGGGCGGCGACGAACTGGATGCTCTGCTCGCCGCCATCAAGGCGCGGCAGGCGGCCCTGGCGGAGCGGCACGGCAAGTACATGCCGGTGGCGGTGAAGATCGCCCCGGACCTGGACGACGCGCAGATCGCCGCCATGGCCGCCCTGTTCCGCAAGCACCGGGTCGACGCGGTGATCGCCACCAACACCACCCTCGCGCGCGAGGGCGTCGAGCACCTGGCGCACGGCAACGAAGCCGGCGGCCTCTCCGGCCTGCCGCTGCGCGAGCGATCCACCCGCGTGCTGGCCGCCTTCCACGCCGCCCTGGCGGGGGAAGTGCCGCTCATCGGCGCCGGCGGCATCCTCAGCGGCGCCGACGCGAAGGACAAGGTCGCCGCCGGCGCGGACCTTGTCCAGTTCTATACCGGCCTGATCTACCGGGGGCCGGCGCTGGTGAAGGAATGCGTGCAGGCGCTGGCAATTTGAACCTAGAAACCACGCGGGAGAACCCCATGCGCATCGGCATTCCCAGGGAAATCAAGGATCACGAGTACCGCGTCGCCGCCACCCCCGCCGGCGTTGCCGCGATGATCGCCGCCGGCCACGAGGTCCGCGTCGAGACCGCCGCGGGCGCGGCCATCGGCTTCGACGATGCGGCTTACCAGCGGGCCGGCGCCCTCCTTGCCGATGCCGCGAACGTCTATGCGGCCGATTTGATCTTCAAGGTCAAGGAGCCGCAGCCGGCCGAGTTGGCGCGCCTGCGCGACGGGCAATGGCTGTTCTGCTACCTGCATCTGGCCGCAGCCCCGGACTTGGCGCGCGAACTCATGGCCCGCCGTGTGCGCGCGGTGGCCTTCGAGACCGTACTCGATGCGCGCCAGCGCACACCCCTGCTCGCCCCCATGTCGGAGATCGCCGGCCGGCTCGCCATCCAGGCCGGCATGCGCGGCCTGGAGATGAAGCACGGCGGCCGTGGCGTGCTGCTGTCCGGCGTGCCCGGCGTGCCGCCCGCCCGGGTGGTGATCCTCGGCGGTGGCATGGTTGGCGCCAACGCCGCCCGCCTGGCCGTCGGCGTGGGCGCCGACGTCATCCTGCTCGACCGCGACGCCGAGCGTTTGCGCCATTTCGATGACCTCTACGGCGGCGAACTCGGCACCCGCTTCTCCAACCCGGCCAACCTCGCCGAGTGCGTCGCCCACGCCGACCTGGTGGTGGGCGCCGCCTACGTCCCCGGCCGCAGGGCGCCGCGCCTGCTGCCGCGCGAACTGATCCGCGCCATGCCGCGGGGCGCGGCCCTGGTGGACGTGTCCATCGACCAGGGCGGCATCGCCGAGACCTCCCGCCCGACCACGCACAGCGCGCCCTACTACGTGGAGGAAGGCGTGGTGCACTACTGCGTCGCCAACATGCCCGGCGCGGTCTCGCGCACCGCCACCCTGGCCCTGGCCGAGGCCACCCTGCCCTACCTGCTCAAGCTGGCCGCCGACCCCGACGCCGCCCTGGCCACCGACGCCGGTTTCGCGGCGGGCCTCAACGTCAGCGGCGGCGCCATCGTCCACCCCGGCCTGGCGGCGGACTTAAGTAAGTGCTGATTCATACCCATTTCGTCGTTCCCGCGCATACCCTGCATGGCATAAAGGCGGGAGTCGAGAAAAATCAACGATCTGGATCCCGGCCTACGCGGGGATGACGAAAAAGTGATTCCTTAAGGGTGTGGCTCCGACTTCGGCAATTCGCTCTACACCGCAGTCAGGCCACCGGGTATCATGCGGTACCCGACTAATTCTGTCGGATATCCGAGAAAGGAAGCATCCATGAGTGAACCCGTCGTCGCCGGAAAAACCCCCATCGAGGCCACCCTGGAGGCCGGCGAGTATTGGTGGTGTAGTTGCGGCCGCTCGCGCAACCAGCCTTATTGCGACGGCTCCCATGCCGGCACCGACTTCACCCCTTTCCGCTTCACCCTGGAGGCGAAGGAAACCGTCTGGCTGTGCACCTGCAAACACTCGGCGAATCCGCCGTTCTGCGACGGCGCCCACGAACTGCTGGACTGATCGCGTCCTCGCGCGGCCATGCTGCACGCCCTGCTGGCCGACCTGATCCTGCTGCTGCACCTGGCCTTCATCCTGTTCGTGGTGCTGGGTGGCCTGCTGGTCTACCGGCATGCCTGGGTGGCCTGGCTGCATGTGCCGGCGGTGGCCTGGGGTGTCGTGGTGGAGTTGATGAGCTGGATCTGCCCGCTGACGCCGCTGGAGAACCGCCTGCGCGCCCTCGCCGGGCAAGGCGGCTACGACGGCGACTTCATCGGCGCCTATCTGCTCGCCGTG
>VGVT01000073.1 GCA_016873935.1 Betaproteobacteria bacterium
AATCCGGCAGGGCGCGGGCCTGTTCCACCAGGGCCATGATGTTGCCGTACATGCCGGTGAAGCTCTCCGCCAGCACATCGACGGAGCCGCTGGAATCCTTCAGGGCGATCTCGATCTGCGCCACCGCCAGATTGAGCATCAATATGGTCTCCCGCACCTGACTCCAGTCCAGGTCCGGACGGGCGGCGGTGGAAGGCGGCAGGGTGTGGCTGGCGTTGTGTTCTTCCATGTCATGGCTCCCTTGGCGTCATGCCCGCGGGCCGGGCATGCTCGACATTCGCTATGCCATCATCGGCCGCATCGCCGACTTCTTGAGGCAGCCGGCACGGCGGGCACAGCTTCAGGGCATGGCCGATAGATAGGCGGCCAGGGCGGCGATATCCGGGTCGGAAAGCTTGCGCGAGACACCGGTCATGCGGTGGTCGGAACGCAGGCCGCTGCCGGCCCGGTAACCCACCAGGGCATTTCGTATATAGGTGGGCTGTTGCCCTGCCAGCCGAGCGATCTCCCGGCTACCGCGCGCCTGGGCGCCATGACAGCCGACACAGGCGCGGGCGTAGTGCACCTTGCCCTGTTGTTGCAGTCGCGCATCCTTACCCGGAGTCGGCCTGACCGGCTGCACGGCATAGAACACCGCCATGTTGAAACGGTCCTCGGGCTTCAGCACCTTGACCAGGCCGGACATGAACTCATCCTGACGCCGGCCGTCGCCGAACTTGTCGATCTGGGTCAACAGATACAGGGCATTCTGCCCGGCCAGATTGGGCACGTGGTCCAACGGACTGTTGCCATCCTCCCCATGGCAGTGGACGCAGAGAAACGCCGCCCGTCTGCCCGCCGCGACGGCCGTTTCCAGCGCCTTGGCATCGGCAAGCGTGCGGTTCAGCCGGGCCTCCACCGCCCCGCCCGCGGCGGAGGGCGTCTGGGCACCCACACCCGCTGAAAGTGCCATCGCCGCCAACCATATCCACCCTCTGCCGCAAGCCCTCATGCCCCGCCACGCTCCGTCGCTGGAAGTCTTCATGGAGCGGCATTGTAAGTCGACTTCGCACGCCGCGACGTGCAAGTAGAATGGTCTTCTTTCGCACCGCCTCCGTTGCCGTGTCCGCCGAGACCCTCGCCCAGCACACCCCCATGATGCAGCAGTACCTGCGCATCAAGGCCGAGCACCCCGACATGCTGCTGTTCTACCGCATGGGCGATTTCTACGAGCTGTTCCATGACGACGCGGAGAAAGCCGCCCGCCTGCTGGACATCACCCTGACCACCCGGGGCGCCTCGGCCGGCCAGCCCATCCGCATGGCCGGCGTGCCCTACCACGCGGCGGAGCAATACCTGGCGAAACTGGCCCGACTCGGCGAGGCGGTCGCCATCTGCGAGCAGATCGGCGACCCGAAGACCAGCAAGGGGCCGGTGGAACGCAAGGTCGTGCGCATCGTCACCCCCGGCACGCTCACCGACGAGGCTCTGCTGGAGGACAAGACCGACGCCACCATGCTGGCCCTGGTTCCCGCTCCCCGCGACAAGGGCCGCGAAGCGCTGGCCCTGGCCTGGCTGACCCTGTCCAGCGGCCACTTCGCCGCGAAGACCGTCGCTTCTGATCGCCTGGCCGCCGAACTGGCCCGCCTGGCCCCCTCGGAAATCCTGCTGCCCGAGGACTTCGGCCATCCCGATCTCGCCATTCTCAAGACCACCCTCACCCGCCGGGCTTCCTGGCAGTTCGACGCGGACCGGGGCCGGCGCCTGCTGTGCGAGCACTTCGGCCTGCACGACCTCGACGCCTTCGGCCTGGAGCACCAGCCCGCCCTGCAAGCCGCCGCCGGCCTGTTGCTGGACTACGCCCGCCACACCCAGCAGACCGCCCTGCCCCACGTCTCCGGCCTGCAACTGGAGCAGGACAGCGAATTCGTCCTGCTGGACGCCGCCGCCCGCCGCACCCTGGAGATCAGCGAGACCCTGCGCGGCGAGCCCGCGCCCACCCTGTTCTCCGAACTGGACAACTGCCGCACCGCCATGGGCAGCCGGCTGTTGCGGCACTGGCTGCACCACCCCCTGCGCGACCGACGCAAGCTGGCGTTGCGCCTGGCCGCCATCCGGGCCCTGCTCGACGCTCCTGAAAGCGGTCGCCTTGTGCGGGATCTGCTCAAGGGCATGGCCGACCTGGAGCGCATCGCCGCCCGGGTGGCCCTGAAGAGCGCCCGCCCGCGCGACCTCGCCGGCCTGCGCGACAGCCTCGTGCGCCTGCCCGACCTGGCCGCCGTGCTGGACACCGGCGACGAAGCCCTGGAAGTGCTGTCCCACCGTCTGGACTTCCCCGCCGAGCCCCTGGATCGCCTGCGCCGGGCCATCCAGCCCGAGCCCGGCGCGGTGCTGCGCGAGGGCGGCGTCATCAAGGACGGCTACGACGCCGAGCTGGACGAGTTGCGCGCCCTGCAGTCGGACTGCGGCGGCTTCCTCCTGGCCATGGAAACCCGCGAGCGGGAACGCACCGGCATTGCCAACCTGCGCGTCGAATACAACAAGGTCAGCGGCTTCTTCATCGAGGTCACCCGCGCCCAGACCGACAAGGTGCCCGCCGACTACCACCGGCGCCAGACCCTGAAGAACGTGGAGCGCTACCTCACCCCCGAGCTCAAGGCCTTCGAGGACCGCTTCCTGTCCGCCTCCGAGCGCGCCCTGGCGCGGGAAAAACAGCTCTACGACGAACTCCTGGACGCCCTGCTGGAAGTCCTGCCCGAGCTGCAACGGGTGGCCGCCGCCACCGCCAGCGTCGACGTGCTGGCCGGCCACGCCCTGCTGGCCCTGGAACGGCGCTACGCCATGCCCGAGTTCAGCGACGAATGGGGCATCGCCATTGATGGCGGCCGCCACCCGGTGGTGGAAACCCGGGTCGACGCCTTTATCCCCAACGACCTCAAGCTGGACGCCAACCGCCGCATGCTGCTCATTACCGGCCCCAACATGGGCGGCAAGTCCACCTACATGCGCCAGGTCGCCCACATCGTCCTGCTCGCCTGCTGCGGCCTGTTCGTCCCCGCCGAGCGCGCCGTGCTCGGCCCCGTGGACCAGATCTTCACCCGGGTGGGCTCCTCCGACGACCTGGCCGGCGGCCGTTCCACCTTCATGGTGGAAATGACCGAGACCGCCGGCATCCTGCACGGCGCCACCGAGCAGAGCCTCATCCTCATGGACGAGATCGGCCGCGGCACCTCCACCTTCGACGGCATCAGCATCGCCTGGGCCGTCGCCCGCCACCTGGCGGAAAAGACCCGCGCCTACACCCTGTTCGCCACCCACTACTTCGAACTCACCCAGCTCGACAGGGAATTCAAGGGCGTCATCAACGTCCACCTGGACGCCGTGGAAACCCAGGCCGGCCTCACCTTCCTGCACGCCGTCGAGGACGGCCCCGCCTCCCAGAGCTACGGCCTCCAGGTCGCCAAACTCGCCGGCGTGCCCGGCGCCGTCATCCAGGCCGCCCGCCGCAAGCTGGTCATGCTGGAAAACCAGCAGATCGCCGCCAGCCCCCAGGGCGACCTGTTCGCCCCCCCGCCCGCCCCGGAGCCGGCAATCAACCCGGCGCTGGAAAGGCTGCTGGAGATCGATCCGGATGAACTGTCGCCCAAACAGGCGTTGGAGGTGCTGTACGAGTTGAGGGGATTGGCATGAGCGGTGGTGGTTCGGTCAGGCGTGAAGTTATCGCCGCAAATCAGCCGAACCGGATTCTAGTGCCCACGCGCGAAGTCGTTTTCCATTCATCTCCCGCCACAAAGGTTCCCCCATGGCCGCGAAGCAAGCCCAGCGCGCCGGGTTCTCCACCCGCGCCATCCACCACGCCTACGACCCCTACGCGGGGACGGGCGACCTCAACCCGCCCATCCACGTCAGTTCCACCTACACCTTCCCCACGGTGGAGGACGGCGCCGCGCGCTTCGCCGGGGAGCAGGCCGGCTACGTCTATTCGCGGGTGGGCAACCCCACCACGGTGCTGCTGGAACAGCGCATCGCCGACCTGGAGGGTGGCGAGGCGGCCCTGGTCACCGCCTCGGGCATGGGCGCCACCACCTCCCTGCTGTGGACCCTGCTGAAGCCGGGCGACGAGATCATCGCCGACAAGACCCTGTACGGTTGCACCTTCGGTTTCTTCCACCACGGCCTGGCCCGCTTCGGGGTGAAGATCACCCACATCGATCTGACAACCCCGGCAAACCTGGCGGCGGCGATCGGCCCCGCCACCCGGGTGGTGTTTTGCGAGACTCCGGCGAACCCCAACATGCGCCTGGCGGACATTGCAGCCATCGCCGCCATCGCCCGCCGCCACGGTGCCCTGAGCGTGGTGGACAACACCTACTGCACGCCCTATCTGCAACGCCCCATCGAACTGGGCGCGGATTATGTGGTGCATTCCGCCACCAAGTACCTGGGCGGCCACGGCGACCTCATCGCCGGCGCCATCGTCGGGCCCAAGGCGTCCCTGGACGAGGTGCGCTTCCAGGGCATCAAGGACATGACCGGCGCGGTGCTGTCCTCGCAGGATGCCTTCCTCATCCTGCGCGGCCTCAAGACCCTGGCGCTGCGCATGGACCGCCATTGCGACAACGCCCAGGCCATCGCTGAACTGCTCGCGAACCACGCCAAGGTGGCGGTGTGCCATTACCCCGGCCTGCCCGGCTTCCCCCAACACGAACTGGCGCGCAGACAGATGACGCGGCCAGGGGGAATGCTGGCCTTCGAACTCAAGGACGACATCGAGGCGGGACGTCGCTTCATGAACGCCCTCGGGCTGATCACCCGCGCCGTCAGCCTGGGGGACGCGGAAAGCCTGGCGCAGCACCCGGCCAGCATGACCCACTCCAACTTCACCCCGGAGGAACGGGCCAGCTACCTGATATCCGATGGCCTGGTGCGCATCTCGGCGGGCCTGGAGGACACCGAGGATCTGCTGGCTGACGTTGAACAGGCGTTGCGGGCGGCGTGACCCGGATCAATTCTGGAGGAGGCGTTCCAGCATCCCCAGGCCGGCCTGCTATACAGGAATTGAAGAGTCACGAATCCTGTTATGCCGGAGGGTTCCATGAGGCAGAGAGTCAAACGCCGGTTGTTCCTGATGAGCATGGCTTTGGCCGCGGGCGCTTCCGGTCACGCTTTCGCCAAGGGCGGTGAGAAAGCGGTGGGCGAGGGACACCGCTTCGCCGACGCCGCCAGCGATTCAACCGTGTTCTGGCCGGAAGCCGCTCAGGCGGCAAGGGATTCCCCCGGGCTGCTGGATCGACTGGGGGGCGCTCTGGGCGCCATGCGTTATGGCGCGGCGCCCGAGAGTCCCCCGTCAGCCGCCAGGGGATGGCGACTGGACGTGCTTCCGGCGGGAGCCGGGCCGGAGTCGGGCAGTGACGCCAGAGCCGCGAAAGCCAAGCCGTTTGGCCTCGCATTGCGCCTGGCGTTCTGAATCGCGGAATACTTCGAGACGGCCGGTGTGCTTCGAAGTCGTCGGGCAGGCCGAATGGGAGTCGGCGGCTTGTGCGGAGAAGTAGCCGCTGATGAATACAGGTTCAATCCCCGAAGCTAGTACCGACGCCGCGGGCGCTGTCCACCCAGGGATGTTCCGGGGGTACCGTCTTGGCCTGACCGGCCACCTCCTCCAGTGTCACCGGCGCGGTCGCCTCGCCGCGGGCGGCGACCATGACGCCGTATTGCCGAGCGCGGATCAGGTCAGCGGCAGCGGTGCCCAGACGGGTTGCGAGCAGGCGATCGGCGGCGGAGGGTGTGCCGCCGCGTTGCAGGTGGCCGAGGATGGTGACGCGCGCCTCCAGGCCGGTGAGCTTTTCGAGTTGGTGGGCCAGGCGCAGGGTGCGCTCGGCGTAGACCAGTTCCGGCTCGGCGACGATCTCCCTGGGCTTTTTCTCTTTCTTTTTCGCGCTGGCCGCCTGTTGCGCGGCAAATTCCTGCCTGGACAGCGCGCCCTCAGCCACGGCGACAATGCTGAAGGGCTTGCCGCCTTGGCTGCGCGCCTTGATGGCCGCCGCCACCACTTCCACGTCGTAGGGAATTTCCGGGATCAGGATGACGTCGGCGCCGCCGGCGATGCCCGCCCCCAGGGCCAGCCAGCCGGCGCGGTGGCCCATGATTTCGACGACGATGACACGGTGGTGGCTGTGCGCCGTGCTGTGCAGGCGATCGATGGCGTCGGTGGCGATGCCCAGGGCGGTATCGAAGCCGAAGGTGATGTCGGTCTTCGCCACGTCGTTGTCGATGGTCTTCGGCAGGGTCACCACGTTGAGGCCGGCCTGCTTCAGGCGCAGGGCGTTCTTCTGGGTACCGCCGCCGCCCAGGCAGACCAGACAGTCCAGGCCGTTGGCGCGATAGTTGGCGACGATGACGTCGGTCATGTCGCGGGGCTTGCCATCCACCAGCATCTTGTGGGGTTTCTCCCGGCTGGTGCCGAGGATGGTGCCGCCCACCGTGAGGATGCCGGACAGCGCCCCGCCCTCCAGGTCCATGGTGCGGTTCTCCACGAGGCCGCGGAAACCGTCGCGGATGCCGAGGATGCGCATGCCGTGCGATTGGCAGGCCTTGCCGACGCCGCGGATGGCCGCGTTGAGTCCGGGGGAGTCGCCGCCGGAGGTGAGGATGCCTATGGTCTGGGTCATGGCCGCGCCGACTGGATGGAAACACCGGGATTGTCCGGCGGATGCCGGCGACTCGCCAGCACCGGCGTCCATGCGCGCGGACTTTGACCTACGAGCGTCGCGTCAGAGAGACTGTATCCTCCAGCAAGGCTTATCATCTCCCGCCACGTCATCCATCCCGACCCCCGTGAAAACCCTGCACCTCGACGCCGACGAACTGGCCCTGAATTTCGAGCAATGCCTGAAGCTCGCCAATGCGGCCGCGGATCATCTGCTCGCCAAACAGGGCGGCGCCATGCTGCTGTCCTTCTGGGACGACGAGCGCGGCCTGGAATCGCCGCATGGCGTGTCGGAATGCCATTTCCAGTGCCCCATTCCGGGCTGGCAGGACTATGCCGCCAATCGCGGCGGCAGCCTCATGGTCAACTACGGACGGGGTCGCTACGTTTTCTGCTATCGTCCCCTCGCCGATCATATCCAGGCCGACTGATCAAACACCGAGTCATGCCGCACTTTCCCAAGGAACTCTACGAACCGCTGCCCTACGTGTACGTGGGGGTGGGCATCGCCACCACCTTCGGTCTGGAAACCCTGCTCGGCAAGGTCAGCGGCGTCATGCTGGTGGCGGGCGGCATCATCATCGGCTACCAGCGTTACTCCTATCGCCAGAAACTGCGCATCCGCCAGGAACGAGAGGCCTGGCTGAAGGCCGAGGCGGATCGGAAAAAACGCGAGAAGCAGGCCTGGCTGCGCGATCAGGCGCAGCAATATCGCGACGCCCTGGCGAAAAAGGACGAGGACTTCTGATCTCGCGCCCGCCGACGCGGCGTCCGGCCTGGTCCGGGCCCGCGCCTCGCTGAACTTGCAGCAGGACACGTAAGCCATACCCCACCCTCTCGATCTTCGAGTCCGTACCCCAGCATGAGCGACTCCACTCCCGCCATTCGCCTCGAACGTGACCTCTCCCCCGCGCGGCGTGCTGAACTGGGGGTGGAGGGCTGGCCCTTGTGGAAGGACGCGGTGGGCAGCCGCACACTGACCGTGGATGCGCCCGAGCACAGTTATCTGCTCGACGGCTCGGTCACCCTCACGCCGGAGGGCGGCGCACCGGTCACGGCCGCGCGCGGAGACCTGGTGGTGATCCCGGCGGGAGCCTGTCGCTGGGAGGTGCACGCCGCCGTGCGCCGCCACTATCGCTCCGAAGCGCTGACGCCGGCCTGCTGCATCCTCTGAGGCCCGCAAGAACACGGCCTTCAGCGCGCCGGTGGCAACAGTCCGGAAGCGCGCAGGGCGGCGAGCAGGTCGGTCAACAGCCGGTCCAGGCGGGCCTGCGGGTCGGCATGCATGCCGGTGCGGGCGGTGTAGGACCACATGGCCTGACCGTCGACGGCGCGCAGCAGTTGTGCCTGAGCCTGCATCACTTCCTGGAAGGACACTGCGCCGCCTATCGGCAGGCTGATGCCTACGCCGCCGCCGCCGCCACTGCTGCCACCCCAGCCACCCAAGCTGATCGACGGCCCCGAGTCCATGTGTTGCGCCTGCGCAAGGTAGACGCTCAAGCTGGCGGTGGCGCCGGCCTGCACCTGCGCGCCCTCGCGCGCCAGTCGCGCGGCCAGTTGCTCCCTGCACTGGGCGGCCAGGGTGGCATCCTGCGCGCGGCACTCCACCGCGAGCGGCCTGCCACGCCACTCGGCGGCATCGAAGCCGGCCAGAGTCCAGGCTGGAGGGCTACGGTCGGTGGCACAACCGGCCAAAAGGAGAGCGGTCAGGGCGAGGGAGAGAATCAGTTTCATGGTATCCAACAGTCGTTACCGGCAACTACGCCAACAGGATCAGCCCCCAGACTACCACCACGTTCAACAGGGCGATCAGCACCGCGGCGCTGCCGATGTCCTTGGCGCGCTTGGCGAGATCGTGGTTTTCCAGGGAGATGCGGTCGACCGTGGCCTCGATGGCGGAATTGACCAGTTCGACGATGAGCACCAG
>VGVT01000074.1 GCA_016873935.1 Betaproteobacteria bacterium
TGCCGCCGAACTTCTTCGCCAGCGTCATGGTGATCGCTGCGGTCAGTGTCGTCTTGCCATGGTCCACGTGCCCAATCGTACCTACGTTCACGTGCGGCTTCGTACGCTCGAATTTTTCCTTGGCCATCGTCTATCCCCTAGCAAAAACGGATGAACTCAACACCCGGTCAACAATAAAAAAACAATCTGGTGCCCATGGCCCGGATTGAACGGGCGACCTCTCCCTTACCAAGGGAGTGCTCTACCACTGAGCTACATGGGCAACTAAACCCTTACAACCACCACTCCGAAACTGGAGCGGGTAGCGGGAATCGAACCCGCGTCATCAGCTTGGAAGGCTGAGGTTCTACCATTGAACTACACCCGCCTGGACCACATCCCGTCGCCGGGACCGCTCAATGGCGCGGTATCTCCACGCAAAATCTGGCAAACCTGGTGGTGGGGGAAGGATTCGAACCTTCGAAGGCAGTGCCGTCAGATTTACAGTCTGATCCCTTTGACCGCTCGGGAACCCCACCGGGAAAGCGCGGCATTATTCCGGCCTTCGCCATTCTTGTCAATTCTGGGAAAAGCGGAATATTGCATTGCGACAAGCGGAGCGGGGCATGCCGCCTACTGCAATAGGCGCTTAGACGTTGAACAGGAAATTCATGACGTCGCCATCCTTGACGACATACTCCTTGCCTTCCGAGCGCATCTTGCCCGCCTCCTTGGCGCCCTGTTCGCCGCCGCAGGCGATGAAGTCCTCGAAGGCGATGGTCTGCGCACGGATGAAACCGCGCTCGAAGTCGGTATGGATGACCCCAGCTGCGCGCGGCGCGGTGTCGCCCTTGTGGATGGTCCAGGCGCGCACTTCCTTGGGGCCGGCGGTGAAGTAGGTGTGCAGACCCAGCAGGTCGTAGCCGGCGCGGATCAGGCGGTTGAGACCGGGCTCGTGCAAGCCCATGGACTCCAGGAACTCGAGCTTGTCGGCCTCGTCCAGGGCGGCGATCTCCGCCTCGATAGCGGCGCACACCGCCACCACCGGCGCGCCCTCGCTGGCGGCCAGGGCATGCAGGCGGTCGAGATGGGGATTGTTCTCGAAACCATCCTCCGCCACGTTGGCCACGTACATGGCCGGCTTGATGGTCATCAGGCACAAAGGCGCGAGCAGCGCCTTTTCATCCGCCGACCATTGCAGGCTGCGCGCCGGCTTCGCCTCGTTCAAGTGCGGCAGCAGCTTGTCGTAGACGGCGATCAGCTTCTGCGCCTCCTTGTCGCCGGCGCGGGCCTTCTTCACGTCGCGGGCATGGGCCTTCTCCACCGTGGCCAGATCGGCCAGGGCCAGTTCGGTACCGATCACCTCGATGTCGGAGACGGGATCCACCCTGCCGGCCACGTGGATCACGTTGTCGTCCTCGAAGCAGCGCACCACGTTGACGATGGCGTCGGTCTCGCGGATGTTGGCGAGGAACTGGTTGCCCAGCCCCTCTCCCTTGGAGGCGCCCGCCACCAGGCCGGCGATGTCGACGAATTCGACGATGGCCGGAACGATCTTCTGCGGCTTGACGATGTCGGCCAACTGCTTGAGGCGCGGGTCCGGCACCTCGACGATGCCGACATTGGGTTCGATCGTGCAGAAGGGATAGTTCTCGGCGGCGATGCCCGCCTTGGTGAGGGCGTTGAAGAGGGTGGACTTGCCGACGTTGGGCAGGCCGACGATGCCGCATTTCAGGCTCATGGTGTTTCCGTTTGGGGTTTCGGTGAGGGGGGGAGAGCGGGCTTGGTGTGCGCGCGCTTGATGGCCGCGTTCCACTCCGCCTTCTCGATCAGCGGCCAGAGTTCGAGGGCGCGCTCCAGCGCCGCGTCGATGTCCTCCAGCTCCTCGCGCCGGGGTGGCTTGAGGACGAAGTTGACCACCTCGTCGCGGTCACCCGGATGGCCGATGCCGATGCGCAGCCTCCAGTAGTCCTGGGTGCCCAGGTGGGCGGTGATGTCCTTGAGGCCGTTGTGGCCACCCGGGCCGCCACCGAACTTGATGCGCAACTGGCCGGGAGGAATGTCCAGTTCGTCATGCACCACCAGGATTTCCTCCGCTGGGATGCGATGGAAGCGCGCCAGGGCACCCACCGCCTGACCCGAACGGTTCATGAAGGTCTGCGGCAGCAGCAGCCAGACGCCCTGTGCCCGGGCGTGGCCGGCCAGGCCATGGAAGCGGGATTCGACGGCAAGAGAGACGCCCAGCCGTGCGGCCAGGCGTTCGCAGAACCAGAACCCGGCATTGTGCCGGGTATCGGCGTATTCCCGGCCCGGGTTGCCGAGGCCGACGACCAGGCGGATGCCGGTCCGCATCGATCCTCCGCGCTCGGGTCAGGAATGCGGCAGGGCCGTTCAGGCCGCCGGGGCGGCGCCGCCCTCGCTCTCACCCTCGCCTTCCGCGCCGGCACTGCCGCGGGCGATGATGTTGACGACACCGTGGTTGTCACCGCGCGCCAGGGCGGTGAATTCCACGCCGGCAGGCAGCTTGAGATCGGCCAGGTGCAGGGACTGGCCCGCTTCCAGCATGCCCAGGTCCACCTCGATGTACTCGGGCAGGGCGCTCGGCAAACAGGTCACGTCGGCCTCGGTGAGGATGTGGTTGACCACGCCGCCGCCCAGCTTGACGCCCGGCGCGATGTCGGCGTTGATGAAGTGCAGGGGCACCTTGACGTGGATCTTGTGGGTGGCGTCGACGCGCTGGAAGTCGACGTGCAGCACCAGCGGCTTGTAGGGGTGCATCTGGTAGTCGCGCAGCAGCACGGATTGCTTGGCGCCTTCCAGGTTGAGGTCGAGCACGGAGGAATGGAAGGCCTCGTTCTTCAGGGCGAAGAAGAGTTCCTTGTGGTCCAGATCGACGGCCTGGGCGTCCGCGCCCCCACCATAGACGATGCCGGGTACCCGGCCGGCGCGGCGCAGGCGGCGGCTCGCTCCGGTGCCCTGCGCTGCGCGCTTGCTTGCGTTGATTTCGATGTGCATGACTACGCTCCTTGCGGTTGATGAAGGGCCACCCGCGACCAGGCGGCCCGGTATTGCGAGCGCGCTATTCGATGAACAGCGAGCTCACGGAATCCTCGTCGCTGATGCGACGGATGGTTTCGGCCATGAGATTGGCCACCGACAACTGGCGGATGCGCTTGCAGGCGCGCGCATCCTCGCGCAGCGGAATGGTGTCGGTGACCACCAGCTCGTCCAGCGCGGAATTGCTCACCCGCTCCACCGCGCTGCCGGACAGCACCGCGTGGGTGCAATAGGCGATGACCTTCTTCGCGCCATGCTGCTTGAGGGCGCTCGCCGCCTCGCACAGGGTGTTGGCGGTGTCCACCATGTCATCCATGATCAGACAGGTGCGATTCTCGACGTCGCCGATGATGTTCATCACCTTGGCCACGTTGGGCTTCGGGCGCCGCTTGTCGATGATGGCCAGATCGCACTCCAGACGCTTGGCCACCGCGCGGGCGCGTACCACGCCGCCGACGTCGGGGGACACCACCATCAGGTCGTCGTAGTCCTGCTTCCAGATATCCCCCATGAGGATGGGCGTGGAATAGATGTTGTCCACCGGAATGTCGAAGAAGCCCTGGATCTGGTCGGAGTGCAGGTCCATGGTGAGCACACGGTTCACCCCGACCACGGTGAGCATGTCGGCCACCACCCGCGCGGTGATGGGTACCCGCGCGGAACGCACTCGGCGGTCCTGGCGGGCGTAGCCCAGATAGGGGATGGCGGCGGTGATGCGGGCGGCGGAGGCGCGGCGCAGGGCGTCCACAATGAGCATGATCTCCATCAGGCTCTCGTTGGTGGGGGCGCAGGTCGACTGCAGCACGAACACGTCCTTGCCGCGCACGTTCTCCAGGATCTCCACGTTCACTTCGCCGTCCGAGAAGCGGCCGACGGTCGCCCGGCCGAGATGGATGTTGAGATGCCGCACCACATCCTCGGCCAGCTTGGGATGGGCATTGCCGGTGAACACCATCAAGCTGTCATAAGCCATTTTCGAGCCCCGCGGCCAAACCCGGCGAGCCGGTGTCGGCACAACACAAAAACAAAAAAGCGTGCTGCGACGGCGGCACGCTCCTCATCCCGCCGCGTGGGCGGGCTTCTTATCTGGCTGGGGAGGTAGGGATCGAACCTACGAATGCCGGAATCAAAATCCGGTGCCTTACCACTTGGCGACTCCCCAAGATTCGTCCAACCACCTCAATCCGCATACCCGTACAGGGGATGCTGATCGACGCCGTCGGCGACAAAACCGCTCATATGACCGGGCCGCGCGGCAAATACACCTTCCGCCGTGGCGCGATCGGGAAACGCCGCGAACACGCAGGCCCCCGACCCGGTCATGCGCGCATTACCCATCGTCTTCAGCCAGTCCAGATATTCGGCCACCGGCGGGTGCAGCGCGCGGGCGACGGGCTCTAGATCATTGTGCCCGAAGCCGTCCGAGAGGGCGGCGATTGTGACGGCTGGCGTATTGCGTGTCAATCCCGCATGTGCGAACACGGCCGGCGTGGAGACCTGTGCCGGCGGCGTCAGGACGACGTAGCTGGCCGGTGCCGGCGTCCAGGCCCGCAACACTTCCCCGACCCCCTCGGCGAAGGCGGAACGGCCGAACACGAACACCGGCACGTCTGCGCCCAGGCGCAAGCCCAGGGTCTGCAGTTCGCTCCGGGGCAGGTCCAGTTTCCACAGCCGGTTCAGCACCAGCAGCACGCTGGCGGCGTCGGAGCTGCCACCGCCGAGGCCGCCGCCCAGGGGCAGGCGCTTGACCAGTCGGAGATCGGCGCCCAGCCGGCAACCGGTGTGCTCACGCAACAGCGTGGCCGCGCGCCAACAAAGGTCGTGCTGCTCGGGCACGCCCGGCAACGCCGAATGCAGGCGAATCTCGCCATCCGCGCGCGACTCGATTTCCAGACTGTCGCCGAAGTCGAGGAAGCGGAACACCGTCTGCAACAGGTGATAACCGTCCGGACGCCGTCCCACGACGTGCAGGAAGAGGTTGAGCTTGGCAGGCGCGGGGTAGGCGGCGGCATCAAGGATCACGGCAACTCCCATTGATCCACGATCAGGCGTACCTCCAGATCCTCCCCGCGTCGGGCGACGAGCTTGCCCGGCAGGGCATGCACGCCGTGCGACTGATAACGACTGAACTCGATGCGCCACTCATCCTGGACCAGCGAGGCGATGCGTCCGTCGACATCCGCTTCGGCCTGGTTGGGCGAATCGGGACGCGGATGCCCCACCACCCACCAGGACAGGCCGCGCAGGGGCAAGGCCATGCCCAGGCGTTCGCGCACCAGAGTCTCGGCATCGCTGGCGCGATGCTCGCGGCCCTTGGCGTCGAGCAGCGTGACGCCCTGGGCGTCGCCGCGCAGTTCCGCCACGCCCTGCCCAAGCGGGGTGCTGAGCAACAGTTCCTCGCTGGTGGCGTCGCGGCGCCAGGCGATGCCGCCGGAAAAATTCTCCTCGCCGGCACGTACCGATACCCGGCCTTCCAGGCGGTAGGCCGCCGGCGGCGGAGCCAGTTGCAAACGGGGCGCCGGCACCTTGCCGGAGAAACCGGGGAACTGCGCACAGCCCGCCAGCATTGCCGTCAGCGCGACCGCCAGGCCGCGCCCGCGAGGAGACATCAGGGCTTCAGGCGCGACATGACCTCGCGCAAGGCCTCGTTGTCGGGATGTTGTTGCAGGCCGCTGCGCCAGATGCCGCGCGCTTCCTCTCGATCACCCTTCATCCACAGCGCCTCGCCCAGATGCGCGGCGATCTCGGGATCGGGGCGGCCGGCGAAGGCGCGGCGCAGGAACACCACCGCCTCGTCGTAGCGCTTGGCCTTGAAGAGCGCCCAACCCATGCTGTCGAGGATGAAGGGATCCTCCGGCTCCAGTTTCAGTGCCTTCTCCAGCAGTTCCAGCGCCTCCCGCACGCGCGGCGTGCGGTCCGCCAGGGTATAGCCCAGGGCGTTGTAGGCGTGGGCGTAATCCGGCTTGATCTGGATGAGGCGACGCAGATCCTTCTCCAGGACATCCAGTCGGTTCAGCTTTTCCGCGGCCATGGCGCGGTCATACAGCAACTCCGGCGTATCGGGCATGCTTTCCAGTGCCTTCGACAGCACGTCGTAGACGGCCTCGTAGCGCTTGGCCTCGCGCAGGAGCAGGGCCTCGGTCTGCACCAGGCGGCTGCGATCGGCCTCGCCCGCGGGTTTGAGCTCGGCCAGCCAGGCGCGGGCTTCGTCCAGCCTGCCCAGCTTGCCCAGGACCATGGCGACCCGCAACTGGGCGTCGAACTGCTGGCGACCGGGCGAGATGGAGCGGTACCAGGTCAGGGCTTCGTCGAACTGTTTGTCAGCTTCGGCCAACTGGCCCAGATAGAAACGCACCTGGCCTTCCTCGCGATGCCCCAATTCCAGCGCCTTCAGCATGCTGGCCCTGGCGTTGGCGGTATCGTTGCCCTGCATGGCGACCAGGCCCACCGCGAAATGGGCTTCCGGGTTATCGGGCATTTCCCGTGTCAAATGCTCGAACTGCTGGCGCGCCTCGACCAGATTGCCAACCCGGGCCAAATGCTTGGCATAGGCCAGGCGGACCTCGCGTGCACCCGGCTGGGCGTTCAGAAAATCCTTGAAATACGCGAGCACGGTGGCGTCGCCGTCGGTGCTCTGCAGCACCTGTGCCTTGTACAGGGCGGCGGTTTCCCAACCCGGCTTCTGGCGCTGGGCCTCGTCCAGGGCGACCAGGGCGCGCTTGCCCTGACCGGCCTGCCAGGCCGCCTGGGCCACGGCGAAGCGGGCCTCGGGGGCGTTGGGATAAGCGGCGGCGAGCTCCTCGACCAAATCCAGGACGGCCTGCTTGTCCTTCTGCTTGAGGAACAGCGCATGCATCTGCATGAACACCTCGCCCCCCTTGCCTGTGCGGATCCACGCCTGCAGGTGGGGCTTGGCTTCGGCCATGCGTCCGCTGCCGACGAGCAGGGAGGCCAGGGTTTGCAGCGCCTTGGGCGACTCTGGTTCCAGTTCCCGCCAGAGCTCGGCATTCTTCAATGCCACCTGCGGCTGGCGCGCGTAGAGCGCCACTTCCGTGGCGCGTCGGGCCACGCGTGCGTCGCGCGTGCGCGCGGCGAGGTCCGTATAGGCCTCGGCGGAGAGCCGCAGATCGCCGCGCTGGGCGGCGATCTCACCGAGCAGATACTGGTAGAGCACCTGGGCGGTGAGTTCCTGCGCGGCGGGCTGCGTCGGCACCACCGGCGTCTCCAGCACCGGCGACTGCGCGCAGGCGGACACGGAGACGGCCAGCAGCGCATAACGTAAATGCTTGGCGTTCATGGCGAAATCCATTCTAAGTCAGGACATAATGCTAGCAGCCCGGCGGACTTGCGGCGCACGCGCGGGGCAACGATAGTTCGACCGGCGTGTCCTCCGTGAGTTGCCGGACGACCGCCGGACAGTTCCGTTTCCCCGATCCACCCATTGCCGACACTCGCAACATGCCCGAATTGCCCGAAGTGGAAACCGTGCGCCGTGGTCTCGCCCCCCACCTGGAAGGCCACCGCCTGGGCGGCGCCGTGGTGCGGCAGGCGCGCCTGCGCTGGCCGGTTACGCCGGACCTCGACGCTCGGCTGCGGGGCCGCCTGGTGCGCCGGGTCGACCGCCGCGGCAAGTATCTGGTGTTGCGCCTGGACGCGGGCGATCTCATCTGTCACCTGGGCATGTCCGGCAGCCTGCGTCTGTGCGACGCGAAGCTGAAGCCGGAAAAGCACGATCACCTCGATCTGCTCATCGAATCCGGGCGCGTCCTGCGCTACCGCGACCCGCGTCGCTTCGGCGCCCTGTTCTGGTGCGAGCACGCCGATACGCATCCCCTGCTCGCCCACCTGGGCGTCGAGCCGCTCACGCCGGAGTTCGACGGCGAGCGGTTGCGCGCCCTATGCCGGGGCCGAACCAGCGCCATCAAGACGGTGCTCATGGATGCCCGCCTGCTGGTCGGGGTGGGCAATATCTACGCCAACGAGGCGCTGTTCCATGCCGGCATCGACCCCCGCCTGCCGGCCGGGCAACTCGGCCCGCGCCGCTGCGCGCGCCTGGCCGCCGCGGT
>VGVT01000075.1 GCA_016873935.1 Betaproteobacteria bacterium
AATGGGCAGGCCATTTCCTTTTCTCGGAGGTCAGCATGCAGATCAAGGATGGCGTATTCATCGTCACCGGCGGCGCGTCGGGACTCGGGGCGGGCACGGTGCGGGCGCTGGCGGCGCAGGGCGGCAAGGTGGTGGCGGCCGATCTCAACCGGTCGGCCGGCGAGGCGCTGGCCAAGGAGTTGGGCGCCAACGTGCGCTTCGCCGAATGCGACGTGTCGTCGGAGACGAGCGCCAAGGCCGCGGTCGACCTGGCCGTGTCGGCCTTCGGCGGTCTGAACGGATTGGTCAATTGCGCCGGCATCGCCATCGGCGAGAAGACTCTCGGCAAGGAAGGTCCGCACCAGCTGGCGACTTTCGCCCGCGTCATCAATATCAACCTGATCGGCACTTTCAATATGATCCGCCTGGCGGCGGACGCCATGAGCCGCGGCCAGCCGAACGCGGCGGGCGAGCGCGGCGTGATCGTCAACACGGCTTCCGTGGCGGCCTTCGACGGCCAGATCGGCCAGGCCGCCTATGCCGCGTCGAAGGGCGGGGTGGTGGGCATGACCCTGCCGATCGCGCGCGACCTGTCGCGTTCGGGCATTCGCGTCATGACCATCGCGCCGGGGATCTTCGAGACGCCGATGCTGCTCGGCATGCCGCAGGACGTGCAGGATGCGCTGGGCAAGATGGTGCCGTTCCCGCCGCGACTGGGCAAGCCGGCCGAATACGCCGCGCTGGCCTTGCACATCATCCAGAACGAAATGCTGAATGGCGAGGTGATCCGCCTCGACGGCGCGATCCGCATGCAACCCAAGTAAGGGAGCGGTCGGGCGGTTGCCCGATTTCATGCAATCCGAGCACGCCTGTTACCACTGCGGCCTGTCCGTGCCGACGGGCACGCAGTTCGCCGTCGACATCGGCGGCGCGCAGCGCGAGATGTGCTGCGCCGGCTGCCAGGCCGTGGCGCAGGCCATCGTCGACAACGGCCTCGCCGACTACTACCGTCACCGCGACGCCCTGCCGGAACGCCCGCGCGAGGCGCTGCCCGCCGTGCTGCGGGAACTGACTTTATACGACCACCCTGACGTGCAGCAGGGCTTCGTGCGCCCGCTCTCGGAGCATGAGCGCGAGGCGTCCCTCATCCTCGAGGGCATCACCTGCGCCGCCTGCGTCTGGCTCAACGAGCAGCACCTGACGCGCCAGGCCGGCGTCACCGCGGTGGAGATCAACTACGCCACGCGGCGTGCACGCGTGCGCTGGGACGAGCGGCGCATCCGTCTCTCCGGCATCCTCGCCGCCATCGCCGCCATCGGTTACGCCGCTCATCCCTACGATGCCGCCCGTGCCGAGGAGGTGGCCGGGCGCGAGCGCCGCGCCGCCCTGTGGCGCCTGTTCGTCGCCGGCTTCGGCATGATGCAGGTGATGATGTACGCCGTGCCGGTGTACCTGGCGGGCGAGGGCGAGATGAGCGCCGACGTCGAGCTGCTCATGCGCTGGGCCAGCCTGGTGCTGACGTTGCCGGTAGTGCTGTACTCCGCCGCGCCGTTTTTCCGCAATGCCTGGCGCGACCTGCGCCTGAAGCGGGTCGGCATGGACGTGCCGGTGGCGCTGGGCGTCGGCGCCGCATTCCTGGCCAGCCTGTGGGCGACGCTCGTCGGCGCGGGCGAGGTGTATTTCGATTCCGTGACGATGTTCGTCTTCCTGCTGCTCGGCGGACGCTATCTGGAGATGCTGGCGCGGCACAAATCGGTGCGCGCGATAGAGCGTGTCGGGCGCGCCCTGCCGGCCTTCGCCGATCGTCTGCTCGCCTATCCGGCGCTGGAGACGGAGCGCGTCGTCGTCTCCGAATTGGCGCCGGGCGACCGGGTGCTGCTGGCGCCGGGGCAGGCCGTGCCGGCCGACGGCGAGGTGGTGCAAGGCGAGAGCGAGGTGGACGAGTCGCTGCTGACCGGCGAGAGCCGGCCGGTGGCGAAGCAGGCCGGCAGCGCGCTCACCGGCGGCACGATCAATATCCGCAGCCCGCTCGTGCTGCAGGTACGACAGGTCGGCGAAGCGACGCGGCTGGCCTCGATCGTGCGCCTGATGGAGCGCGCCCTGACCGAGAAGCCGCGCGTGGTGCAGCTCGCCGACCGCGTCGCGGCTGGCTTCGTCGCCGCGCTGCTCGTGCTCGCCGCGGTCACCGGCATCGCCTGGAGCCAGATCGATCCGTCGCGCGCCCTCTGGGTCTTCATCTCGGTACTGGTGGTGAGCTGCCCCTGCGCTCTGTCGCTGGCCACGCCGACGGCGCTGGCGGTGGCCACCGGCGCGTTTTCGCGCCTCGGCCTGCTGGTGGCGCGGGGTCATGCCATCGAGACCCTGGCGCGTGCCGATCATTTCGTCTTCGACAAGACGGGCACCCTGACCTGGGGCCGTTTGCGACTGAAGCAGACGTTGCCGCTGGCGGGAATGGACGCGTCGGATGCGCTGCAACTGGCGGCCGCCCTCGAGCAGGGCTCCGAGCATGCCATCGGTGTTGCGTTGCGCGCGGCCTGCCCGCAGAAGGCGACGCTCGGCGCGCCGCAGGACCTGCAGAGTCATACGGGGCAGGGGGTCGAGGCCAGTATTGCCGGCCGCCGCTGCCGCCTCGGCCGCCCGGCGTTCGTCGCGGCGCTGCATGGACAACCGGTACCGGCGGCGGCTCAGGCCTTGCTGCAGACGGGCGACACCTGCGTCGCGCTGGCCGATGCCTCGGGCTGGCTGGCTTTCTTCAGCTGCGGGGATGAGGTGCGCGAAGATGCGGCCGAGCTGGTGCGCGGCCTCAAGGCCAGCGGCTGCCGCGTCAGCCTGCTCTCGGGGGATGCGCCCGAGGCCGTGCGCCAAGTGGCCGCGCGGCTGGGCATCGAAGCGGCCCACGGCGGCATGACGCCGCAGGACAAGCACGACCATCTGGTCGCGTTGCAGGCGGCGGGCGCCATCGTCGCCATGGTCGGCGACGGCGTGAACGACGCGCCGGTGCTGGCGCAGGCCCAGGTGTCGGTGGCCATGGGCGGCGGAACGGAACTGGCGCGCAACCAGGCCGACATCGTCCTGCTCGGCGACCAGATCGGCCGCCTGCTGGACGGCGTGCATCTGGCGCGGCGCACGCAGCGCATCGTGCGGCAAAACCTCGGCTGGGCCTTCGCCTACAATGTGTCGGCGATCCCGCTCGCCATGCTCGGCTGGATCACGCCCTGGATGGCCGGCGTCGGCATGTCGGCCAGCTCGCTGCTGGTGGTGGTGAATGCCTTGCGTCTGCTGCCCCGGGACATGCGCTGATGGAAATTCTTTATTTACTGATACCGCTTTCCGTCGTGCTGGTCTTCCTTATCGGCGTCGTGTTCTGGTGGTCGGTGAGGAGCGGGCAGTTCGATGACCTCGAGGGGCCGGGCTACCGCGTTCTCATGGACGACGATCGCCCCAAAGACGGTGCGCCGACGGAGAATCGAACGGAATGATTTCCGGAATCGTGCCTGATTTGACCCATGTCAATTTCTTTGCAGGCGCACGTATCCATACTTGCGGCAAGGTTTTGAGCCCTTCGGGCTTGAAGTCTTGTCTCTCTGTTGGGGTTGGGGTGCGCGTTGCGCACCCTTTTTTTTATACCCGCATAAAAACATTGATAATCGTCAAAGTATGTCGGGCTTTGCTTTTGACTTGAATCAATCAGGTTGCGATTATTCACGGGTATCCTTCGCCCTGATAGGGGTATCCTGCCTTTCGCATTCAACACGCCAACTCCCTTAGTGAGGCTCCAATCCATGGACAACCAAGCGACGTACAACTACAAGGTGGTGCGCCAGTTCGCCGTGATGACGGTGATCTGGGGTGTCGTCGGCATGCTGGTGGGGGTGATCATCGCCGCCCAGCTGGTGTGGCCGGCACTCAATCTGCATGAGTTCCTCAGTTATGGCCGATTGCGCCCATTGCACACCAACGCGGTGATCTTCGCCTTCGGCGGCTGCGCCTTGTTTGCCACCAGCTACTACGTGGTGCAGCGCACCTGCCACACACCGCTGTTCGCGCCGGGCCTGGCCGCCTTCACCTTCTGGGGCTGGCAACTGGTCATCCTGCTGGCGGCGCTTAGCCTGCCCCTGGGCTTCACCTCCGGCAAGGAATACGCCGAGCTCGAGTGGCCGATCGACATCCTCATCACGCTGGTGTGGGTGGCCTACGCGGTGGTGTTCTTCGGCACCATCATGAAGCGCAAGGTGCCGCACATCTACGTCGCCAACTGGTTCTTCGGCGGCTTCATTCTCACCGTGGCGATTCTGCACCTGGTCAACAGCTGCGAGATCCCGGTGACGCTGACCAAGAGCTACTCCTGCTACGCCGGCGTGCAGGACGCCATGGTGCAGTGGTGGTACGGGCATAACGCCGTGGGCTTCTTCCTCACCGCCGGCTTTCTGGGGATGATGTACTACTTCGTGCCCAAGCAGGCCGGGCGTCCGGTGTACTCCTATCGCCTCTCGGTGGTGCACTTCTGGGCGCTCATCTTCACCTACATGTGGGCTGGCCCGCACCACCTGCACTACACTGCGCTGCCCGACTGGACGCAGAGCCTGGGGATGCTCTTCTCGCTGATTCTGCTCGCGCCCTCCTGGGGCGGCATGATCAACGGCATCATGACGCTCTCGGGTGCCTGGCACAAACTGCGCGACGACCCGATCCTGAAGTTCCTCATCACCAGCCTGTCCTTCTACGGCATGAGCACCTTCGAGGGCCCGATGATGTCGATCAAGACGGTGAACGCCCTGTCGCACTACACCGACTGGACGGTCGGCCACGTGCATAGCGGGGCGCTCGGCTGGGTCGCCTTCATCTCGATCGGCTCGATCTACTACCTGATCCCGCGCCTCTTCGGCAAGGAGCAGATGCACAGCATCCGGCTGATGAACATGCACTTCTGGATCGCCACCATCGGCGTCGTGCTCTACATCGCCTCGATGTGGATCGCCGGCGTGATGCAGGGCCTGATGTGGCGCGCCACCAACCCGGACGGCACGCTCACCTACGCCTTCGTCGAGTCGGTCAAGGAGACCTACCCGTACTGGATGATCCGCCTGCTGGGCGGCCTGATGTTCCTCGTCGGCATGCTGCTCATGACCTGGAACATGTTCAAGACGATTGCCGGCGCCAAGCCCTACGACGCGCCGGTGCTGGCGCCTGCCGGCCAACACGCCTGAGATCGGAGAGCCGCATGTTCCCCCACGCTCACATTCGTTCGCTGCCCCCCGAGGGGGCGCATGCCCCCTTCGGGGCGGCCCGTCAGGAGGCATGACCATGAAACTCACTCACGACTTCATCGAACGCAACATCGGCTGGATGATCGGCCTGACCATTCTGGTGGTCAGCGTCGGCGGCCTGGTCGAGATCGTCCCGCTGTTCTTCCAGAAATCGACCACCCAGCCGGTGGCCGGCCTGAAGCCCTATGACGCGGTGCAGCTCACCGGGCGCGACATCTACATTCGCGAGGGCTGCTACAACTGCCACTCGCAGATGATCCGCCCCTTCCGCGCCGAGACCGAGCGCTACGGCCACTACTCGGTGGCTGGCGAATTCGTCTTCGACCACCCCTTCCAGTGGGGCTCCAAGCGCACCGGGCCGGACTTGCATCGGGTCGGCGGCCGCTACTCCGACGAGTGGCACCGTATACACCTGGTCAATCCGCGCGACGTGGTGCCGGAATCGAACATGCCGGCCTACGCCTTCCTCGAGCGCCCCGCGAAGAGCGAGGACATCGAGGCCAAGATGCGGGCGCTGAAGATGGTCGGCGTGCCCTACACCGACGCCGACATCGCCGGGGCGAAGGAACTGCTCAAGGGCAAGACCGAGATGGACGCCCTCATCGCCTACCTGCAAGGCCTCGGCACGGCCTTGAAGCAGACGAGGTAAGCCATGGACCTCAACGACCTGCGTTCCCTCGTCACCGTGCTGGCGTTCGCCACGTTCGTCGGCATCGTGCTGTGGGCCTGGAGCGGGCGGCGCCGGGGGGCCTTCGACGAGGCCGCCCAGCTGCCCTTTACCGAAGATGAGGCGCCGGCCGCCGCCGGCGCGCGCAAGCAAGGAAAGACATCATGAGCGATTTCGTGAGCGGATTCTGGAGTGTCTACGTGGCGCTCCTCAGCCTGGTCAGCATCCTCGGCTGTGCCGTGCTGCTCTGGCTGCAAGGCAAGGCCAAGGCCAACGCGGCGGGCGAGACCGGCACCACCGGCCACGTCTGGGACGAGACCCTGCAGGAATACAACCACCCGCTGCCGCGCTGGTGGAGCTGGCTCTTCTACATCACCGTGTTCTTCTCGCTCGGCTATCTCGCCGTCTATCCCGGCCTGGGCAGCTACGAGGGCGCCTTCAAGTGGAGCTCGCGTGGCCAGTACGAGGGCGAGATGAAGCAGGCCGAGGCGCAGTACGCGCCGATCTTCGCCAAGTTCCAGGGCCAGGACGTGAAGGCCGTGGCGGCCGACCCGGAAGCGAAGAAGATGGGCGAGCGCCTGTTCCAGACCTACTGCGCCCAGTGCCACGGTTCGGATGCGCGCGGCGCCAAGGGCTTCCCCAACCTGGCTGACAAGGACTGGCTGTGGGGCGGCGAGCCCGATCAGATCAAGGCCGCCATCCTCGACGGCCGCCAGGGCGTCATGCCGCCGCACGCGCAACTCGGGGCGGAGACCGTCAAGGACCTCGCCCACTACGTGCGCTCGCTCACGCCGGACAAGCTCGCCCACGACGCGGCGCGCGCATCCCGCGGCAAGGAGGCCTTCGGCACGGCCGGCTGCGCCGGCTGCCACGGCCCCGACGCCAAGGGCATGCAGGCGGTGGGCGCGCCCAACCTGACCGACTCGATCTGGCTCTACGGCTCGTCCGAAGCCGTCATCGTCGAGACCATTTCCAAGGGCCGCAGCAACAAGATGCCCGCCCACAGGGAGTTCCTCGGCGAGGCCAAATCCCACCTGCTGGCCGCCTATGTCTTCGGCCTGTCGCAGGGCGGAACCGACAAGAAGTAAGCCTGTCACGATAACGACCCCGGGGGCACGACTCCCGGGGCATGCTTCCCCCGACACAACATGGCGCAACCCGCCCCCAAGCCGGCCGCCGCCGGCGCGAAGGTCATTCCGATCAAGGAGGATTCCCTCTACGAATCGGAGAAAAAGATCTACGCGCGCAGCGTGAGCGGCACCTTCGCCAACTGGCGCTGGATCCTCGTCTGGATCACGCAGGCCATCTTCTACGGCCTGTGCTGGCTCGAATGGAACGGCCGCCAGGCGGTGCTGTTCGACATCGTCGAGCGCAAGTTCTACCTGTTCGGCCTGGTGTTCTGGCCGCAGGACGTGTTCTACCTCGCCGTCCTGCTCATCATCTCGGCGCTGGCCCTGTTCCTGTTCACCGCCGTGGCCGGGCGCCTGTTCTGCGGCTACGCCTGCCCGCAGACCGTCTACACGGAAATCTTCATGTGGGTGGAGAAGCTGTTCGAGGGCGACCG
>VGVT01000076.1 GCA_016873935.1 Betaproteobacteria bacterium
ACCTTGGCGGAGATGCCGGGATAGGCCTCGGAGACGATGACGAAGTTGTCCATCTCGCGCGCCGCCTTCAGCCAGTGGTTGATGTTCGGATGGCTCTGGAAGGGGTTGTTCACCGCCACCCACAGCCACTTCACGCTGCCGTCCTCGAGGTCGCGCATGATCTTGCCGTAGAACGAGCCGATGTGCGGGTTGATGGTCTTCGCCGGCAGGTTCCATTGCTTCTCGGTGTACTCGCGGTGGGCCGGATTGGGGATCAACCGGTCCGACGGCAGGCGATGACAGAACATGCCCACCTCGCGCGCGGTGCCGCAGGCGGAAGGCTGGCCGGTCAGCGAGAAGGCGCCGTTGCCGGGCTGGCACTGCTTGCCCAGCAGCAGGTGGTTCATGTAGCACTGCTCGTTGACCCAGGTGCCGCGCACGCTCTGGTTGAAGCCCATGGTCCAGAACGACACCACCTTGCGGGCGGGATCGATGTAGTAGTCGGCCAGTTGCTTGAGCTTGGCCTTGTACTGGTCGAGCGGCTCGTCGGGATCGCCCTTGGACATAGCGGCGACGAAATCCAGGGTGTAGGGCTCCACCGCCTTCTTGAAGTCCTCGAAGCTGATCAGCCAGTGCGCGGCGGGGTTGCCGGTGTTCTTCTGCTCCACCACCTCGCCCTCGGTGCGGCGCTGGGCGATGGCCTCGTCGCGGTCCAGCTTGACGCGCAGTTCCTTGGCCTGGATGTCCTTCTCCGCCGGGTAGGCGAACTTGTCGGTGGCACGCATGCCGTAGCCGATGTCATAGGGGCCAGTGGTAAACACACAGTGTTTGGCGACGAAGTCCTTGTTCATGGCGTCCCGGGCCAGGATCTCGCGGGCAATGTAGTTCTGGATGGCCAGGTCGGTCTGCGGCTTGAAGATGATCTCCAGGTCGGCGATGTCCGACGACATGTTGCGGTAGGTAGTCAGGTTGATGATGCGGCAGGCCTTGTGGCCCAGGCGCCGGTCGGTGATGCGCGACCACAGGATGGGGTGCATCTCGGCCATGTTGGCGCCCCACAGCACCATGGTATCGGTGTACTCGATGTCGTCGTAGTTGCCGGCCGGTTCGTCGGTACCGAACACGCTGTAGAACGCCGCCACCGCACTGGCCATGCAGTTGCGCGCGTTGGGGTCGATGTTGTTGCTGCGCCAGCCGGCCTTGAACAGCTTGTTGAAGGCATAGCCTTCCTGGATGGTCTTCTGCGCCGAGGCGAGCATGGCGACGCCGGTCGGCCCCTTCTCCGCGTAAGTTTTGCGGAACTGCCGCTCCATCTCGTCGAACGCCTGTTCCCAGGACACCGGCACGAACTTGCCCTTCTTGTCGAACTTGCCGTCGGTCATGCGCATCAAGGGCTGGGTCAGGCGGTCCTTGCCGTACATGATCTTGCCGTTGAAATAGCCCTTGACGCAGTTCAGGCCGCGATTGACCGGCGCCTTGGGGTCGCCCTTAGTCGCCACCACGCGGCCGTCCTTGGTCGCCACCATGATGCCGCAGCCGGTGCCGCAGAAACGGCAGACCGATTTGTCCCATTGCCAGTCCTTCTCGCCGGCCTTGACCGCGGCCAGGGCCTCCTTGGACAGAGGCATGCCCACCGTGGCGGCGGTGCCGGCGGCGATGCTGGTTTTCATGAAGTCACGTCGCGAAAGTGTCATGTGTTGTCTCCTGTATGTGCGTTGGACCGGGGGCATCCTCACGGATGCGCGGTGCTGCTGCATGCGCGAACCCCGTGGAGGCCGCGCCACCGCGAGATCGTCCTCGCAACATAGCACCGGTGTTTTTCCAAGTTTTTGATCCAGATCATGGTTTCTGTCGATTCCCCACTGTTTTCGTGGGTAATTTCTGAAAAAAAACCCGGCCACGAGGGCCGGGGATCGAGACAGGAGGACGACAGCCGGCGGTCTCTGCGGACCGCTCGGAAATTCAACGCCTGGAAACCTTCTGGGGCGCTTCGATCGCCTTGAGGTCGGGGCCGAATGCCCGGGTCAAAGCCTTCATTTCCACCATGGGTACCTTCACCGCACCCTTGCCCAGCAGCTTGTCGGCTACCGCCTGGTCATAGCTCATGTAGTTGAGCCTGGCTTCCACCTTGAAGCTCTTGGCGTCGGCCGGCAGCTTGAAGGCATACATGGCGACCCGATAGCCCTTGGGCGGGATGGTGGTCATTTCCTCGAAACCGGCGATTTCCCATGGATCGACCGTACGCTTGCCGTTCTTGTCGACCGACTTGTTGCCGAACACCATGGCATCTGCATCGATACGGTTGTCGGCGCCCAGTTTGCCGGAACTCAGCAGCACGCGGCCCTGGTCATCGGTCACCAGCACTTCGAGCCAGATCTGGCGGATGAAGGTGAGGCTGGTGGGCAGGTGGTGGCCGGCGCGGGCGTTGATGACCTTGACCCGCAACTCCTGCGCGCCGCCCTTGCCGGTGCGCAGGTCCATGTCCAGTTCGGCGACGTTCTGCAGGCGCTTGAGGGCTTCCTCGCGATGCTCTTCCGCACCCTCGACCCCCAGCGCGGGCGCGATCACCGCGTTGCCGCCGACGAAGCCGTGGTCATGCACGATGCTGCGTTCCACCTTAGCCTTGGTCGCGGCCTTGCCGCCCAGACCGTGGTCGGCGAGATCCTTGGCGCGCTTCATTTCGTTGGCCACGCGCACGGCGGTGTCCACCGGCACCATGTGGCAGTCCTGGCAGGGAATGCCGGCCTGGGCATAGGCCGACATCTTCCACTCGTCATAGGTGTGCTCCACCGGGAACTGGTTGAAAGGATGGAAGATGTTGTGGCAACTGCCGCAGAACTCCGCCTTGGTGTGCAGCTCGGAGTACTGCGTCTCGTGGTAGCCGGAAACGGACTTCAGCAGCGGACCGTACTTGGTCTCGCCCGGATTCAGCGCCAGGGAGGCATTGCCCGGATCGCCCGTGACCGATTGGGCATGGGTGCTGCGCACGGAGGTATGGCAGACCTCGCAGCTGACGCCTTCGGCCGCGACCTTCGGCGCAGTGAAGCCACCATGCTTGCCCAGGGACGGGTCGAACTTGACCGTGCCACTGACCACGCCGACGGCGGTATGGCAGCCACCGCAGTAATTCAGCAACGCGCCATTCGTCGCCTTCTCGCCGATGGCCCATTCCGCCTGGAATACCGGATCCTTGAAGGAGACGGAGTGCATGGACCCCATCCAGCCTTTCCACTGGCGCGGGTGGCAGGTCTTGCACTTGGCGGGATCCTCAAAATCATCCGCCGTCACCTTGCGGTTGTTAACCACGGCCAGCATCGATGGCGCGAAGGGTTGGACAATGCTGGAGGCAGCCGCGGCGGCCTCGCCTTCCTTCTTCGCCGGCTCGTTGGCACTGGCGGAATACATCATGCTGGAGGCCAGGCCCGTGAACAGGCCAACCACCAGCATCATGCGGTTACGCAAACTCGCTGTCATGATTGAACTCCTCGTGTGTCAGTTCGCCACGCGGGAGGCATCCCGCGTGGCGGGTCGCTATCAGGCAAAGGCATCTGCCATGATGTTCTTGAACCAGCCGATGCAGTACTCGGACTCCAGCTTGCGCTGTAGCTTGAGCGCGGCCTCGTCGGGCAGGTTGACCGGGCTGATGCCGCCGGCCTTGGTGTCGTACACCAGCTTGCCGTCCTTCGCCCGGTAGATGTGCACCACCGAGAAACCCCAGTCCTTTTCCGCGATGGAGTAGCAGGTGTTGACGAAGAAGGGCTCGGGGGCGGGCTGACCGTTGATCTTGGCGAGGATGTTGGCCACCGCCACCTTGGCCTGGGTGTTGGCCATGTGCGCGGACTTCGGCGCGCCATACACCGGCAGGTCGCCATGGATGGTGGAATCGCCGACCACGAAGATGTCCTTCTGCTTGGTGGATTCCATGGTCAGCATGTCGACGGTGCACCAGCCCTTGTCGTTGGTCAGGCCGGTGTTCATGGCGATCAGGCCGGCATGGTGCGGCGGGATGATGTTGACGACGGCGCCCTTGAAGTCGTTGAAGTCGCTGGAGGCGGTGTTGCTCTTGGCGTCGAACTTGACCACCTTGCCGCCGGAGGCGCCGGCTACCCACTCGATCATGCCGGGGTAGTGCATCTTCCAGGCCTGCTCGAACAAGCCCTTCTTGGAGAAGGAGTCGTTGGCGTCGGCGATGAGGATCTTGCACTTGCTCTTGCCATGGTGCTTGAAGTAGCTGGCGATCTGCGAGGCGCGCTCGTAGGGACCGGGCGGGCAGCGGAAGGGGCCGGGCGGCACGGAGAGCAGGAACACATCGCCATCCTTCATGCTTTCCACCTGCTTCTTCAGGGCCAGGGTCTGCGCCCCGGCCTTGTAGGCATGCGGGTGGGTGGTGTTGGCGAGTGCCTCGCTGTAGCCCTCGATGGCCGCGAAATTGAAGTCGATGCCGGGCGACAGCACCAGGAAGTCATAGCCCAGCGTGGTGCCGCCTTTCAGCTTGACCGCCTTGCCGGCCGGATCGACGGCCAGGGCGTCGTCGAAGATGACCCTGACGCCGCGCTTCACGAGGCCTTCATAACCGGCGAGCAGGCCCTCGTACTTGCCATGGCCGCTGATCACTTCGTTGGACAGCGGGCAGGAGACGAACTGCTTGTTGCGCTCGACCAGGGTCACATCCAGGCCCGGGTCGGCAATTTTCAGGTACTTGGCGGCGGTGGCGCCGCCGAAGCCGCCACCGACCACCACCACACGGGCCTTTCCAGCCGAGGGCGAGGCACGCACCACCATGGGGAAGACCACCGAGGTGGAGGCGAGAGTCTTGATGAAATCGCGTCGATTGAAGCTCATGTGGGTCTCCTTACTTGGGCTGGGCGGCGTAGAACTTGGCCACGGCGGCCACATCCTCATCCGCCAGCTTTTTGGCGTTGCCGCGCATCTTCTTGTGGGGCATCTTCACGGAATCGGTGCGGTACTTCATGAGCTCCATTTCCAGGTACTGCGCCCACTGGCCGTTGATCTTCGGCGTCTCGTCGTCATCCGGCGCACCGCCGGTGGCGCCGTGGCAGGTCTCGCAACGCTCGGTGGCTTCCTTGCCGCGGGCGATTACCTTGTCGTCGGCGGGCTGCACCACGGCGACGTAGGGCAGCTTGGAGAAATAGGTGGCCAGCTTCGACAGTTCCTCATCGGTGTAGCCGGTGAAGTGGCGGCCCATGGTGGCTGAATAGCGCTCGCCGCTCTTCCACTGCAGCAGGACATTCTTCAGGTACTTCTCGGGCAGCCCGGCAATGCTGGGCATGGACGGGCCGACGGACACGCCGTTGAGGCCGTGGCAGGCATTGCAACTACGCGCCAGATCCTCGGTGGGGCCGGCCATCGCTGACGCAGCGGACAACCCGAGAGCGGCCACGGTGGCCAGGATCGTGTTGAATCGTTTCATCGTCATCTCCTATTGGCTTGGCCAAGGCCGGGGACTCCGGCCGTGGCCAGGTTCAAGCGACTATTTGGCGGGTGGGGCACCGGGAATCGGCAGCATCTTCAGCAGGGAAGCCGGGTCCATCGGATTGACCGGCGGTGGGACGGCGGCGGGCGCGGCCTGCGCCGGGGCCGGTATCGCCTGAGCCGGCAAGGCCATCATGCTGCCCCAGCTGCCATAGGTCCTCGGGTCCATGCCGGCGCCCATCCAGTTCATGTAGAGGTTGGGGTTCATCGGCGCCATCATGGTGTTGACCGCGCCGGGGCTGATGGGCGCAGCCATCCAGTTGGCGTACATGCCCGGGTTCAGGGCCTGCATGCCGAGGTTCATCGCCTGCGGGCTGAGGGGTGCGGTCATCCAGCCGAGATAGGCGTTCGGATTCAGGCCCTGGGCCATGAGGCTGGCATAGAAGTTGGGATTCATGCCGGCCGCCATCCATTTCATGGCCACCGCCGGGTCGGTCAACTGCATGTAGTTCTGCAGCGCCGCCGGATTCATCATGCCGGCCATCATCTTGATCGCCGTGTTGGGGTCCATGCCCTGCTGCGCGAGCGCCATGGACGTGGCGGGATTCATCATGGCCGCGGTCCATTGGGCAAAGGCCGCGGGATCCTTGAAGGCCGAGGCGTTCTGGGTGGGGTCAGTCATCTTCGCCGCCCAGCCCTGCGGCGTGGTGGGCGCGGGGCCGCTGGCCTGGGCGAAGGAAGTGGCGGCACACAGGACGACGAACAGAGAAAGCTTTTTCATGAAGTGCTCCATAGGGGTGGGTAGAGAACTTACAGTTCGCCGTTGGCGGCGGCGCGCATGATTTCGTCCATCTTCGCGCGGATGTCCTTGGCGTGTTTCGCGACCTCGGCATCGATGCCCATCTTGCCCCCCACGGAGTCCAGCCAGGCCAGGTCCCAGTCCAGGGTGAGGACCCAGATCTGCTTGTTGGCGTCTTCCATGATGGCGATGCGGCAGGGCATGTAGACGATGGACTCCGGCGCCGCCATCAGCACCGCGCGGCCGGCCGCGATTTCGCAGTAGTGATAGACCTCCATGCGTGGCGCGTTCATGTCGCCGAGCACGGCCTGGATGTCCTTCCACATCGGGCTCTCGCCTACCTTCTTGAAGTTGACCTGGTTGGCGCGCAGTTCCATCGACTGCTTGACGTCGTCGAAGGTCAGGCCATCCTTGGCCTTGTACTTGGTGGTCATGAAGCTCATGGCATCGCGGATGCCCATTTGCGGCATCAGCGCCATCATGGCCTGCATCATCAGCATCTTCTGCTCGTGCGGCAGGCTGGGCGCCATGGAATAAGGCTTGGCGGCCACGGATGGCTTGAAGGAAGCCATCGATCCGACCAGGCCGAGCACATTCGGAATGTTGGGCAGGGATACGGCGGGCACGGAAAGCCCGGGGATTTGCACCAGATAGGGATTCGTCGGCGCCGCTGCCTGCTGGGCATTGGAACCACCCGCGGCCAGCATCGCGCCGGCGGTTGCCATAGCAAGAACTGTCAGTCGTGTTTTCATGATGCGTCCTGTCTCGAAAAAAGGGAGCCGGGCGAGCGGCTCCCGACTACATCGATCAGCCGACCTTCGCCTCGTCGGTGCGTTTGTCACCGGTGTTGTCCACCCAGGTCACCGATACCGTGTCGCCAGCCTTGGCGCCCGCTACCCGGAAGTGCAGGTAGGGGTTCTTGCTCAGGCCGCCGCCCCACTGGGCGTCCAGCACCGGCTTGCCGTTCAGCGTGGCGGTTACCGTGGTGATGTGGTGCGCGGGCACCATCTGTCCGGTCTTCGCGTCCTTGCGCAGTCCGTTCTCCATCGGGTGGTTCATCAGGCACTTCACGTCGGCGGCACCGCCGGCCATGCTCGCGCGGATCC
>VGVT01000077.1 GCA_016873935.1 Betaproteobacteria bacterium
ACCATCTTGATCACGCCCGGCGGCAGTTCGTCGCCCTGGGTCAGCTTCTTCTTCTTGTTCTCCTTCATGCGGTCGAACTCGACGCGCTGCTTGTCCAGGGCATCCTTGATGCCTTCCATCTGGCGGGCCAGATCCTCGTCGGCGACGCGGATGTCGAACCAGTCGTGGGGATCCAGGCCATCCAGGTACTCGTCGCTGACCTCGGCGCCCTTGGCCAGCTTCTTGGGACCGCCCTTGACGGGCTTGCCCACCAGCATGCGGCGCATGCGGGCGAAGGCGTCCTCCTCGACGATACGCATCTGGTCGGCCAGATCCTTCTGGTACTTGCGCAGCATCTCATCGATGATCTGATTGGCGCGGGTGTCGCGTTCGATGCCCTCGCGGGTGAATACCTGCACGTCGATGACGGTGCCGCTCATCCCCGTCGGCACGCGCAGCGAGGTGTCCTTCACGTCGGAGGCCTTCTCGCCGAAAATGGCGCGCAAGAGCTTCTCTTCCGGGGTGAGCTGGGTCTCGCCCTTGGGGGTGACCTTGCCCGCCAGCACGTCGCCGGCGGTGACCTCGGCGCCGACGTAGACGATGCCGGCCTCGTCCAGGCGGCCCATCTGCACCTGGGACAGGCTGGAGATGTCGCGGGTGATTTCCTCCGGACCGAGCTTGGTATCGCGCGCCACCACCGAGAGTTCCTCGATGTGGATGGAGGTGTAGCGGTCTTCCGCCACCACCCGCTCGGAGATGAGGATGGAGTCCTCGAAGTTATAGCCGTTCCAGGGCATGAAGGCCACCAGCATGTTCTGGCCCAGGGCCAGTTCGCCCTTGTCCGTGGAGGCGCCGTCGGCGATGACGTCGCCCTTGGCGATCTTGTCGCCCAGGCGCACCAGCGGACGCTGGTTGATGTTGGTGTTCTGGTTGGAACGCTGGTACTTGGTGAGGGTGTAGATGTCCACGCCCACCTCGCCGCTCACCGCCTCGTCATCGTTGACCCGCACCACCACGCGGCTGGCGTCGACGTAATCGACGATGCCGCCGCGGCGGGCGGTGACCACGGTGCCGGAGTTGACGGCGGCGGTACGCTCGATGCCGGTGCCCACCAGGGGCTTGTCCGGGCGCAGGCAGGGCACGGCCTGGCGCTGCATGTTGGAGCCCATCAGCGCGCGGTTGGCGTCGTCATGCTCCAGGAAGGGGATCAGCGAGGCGGCGACCGAGACGATCTGCGAAGGCGCCACGTCCATGTACTGGATGCGGTCCGGGGTGGCCAGCGTGAATTCGTTGCGGCTGCGGCAGGACACCAGGTCACCGGTGAAGCGGCCTTCCGCGTCGAGTTCGGCGTTGGCCTGGGCGATCACGTACTGGCTTTCCTCGATGGCCGACAGATACTCGATCTGGTCTGAAACCTTGTGATCCACCACCTTGCGGTAGGGGGTCTCGATGAAGCCGTACTCGTTGGTGCGGGCGTAGAGGGCCAGGGAGTTGATCAGGCCGATGTTCGGGCCTTCCGGCGTTTCGATGGGGCAGACGCGGCCGTAGTGGGTCGGATGCACGTCGCGCACCTCGAAGCCGGCGCGCTCGCGGGTCAGACCGCCGGGGCCGAGCGCCGAGATGCGCCGCTTGTGGGTGATCTCGGACAGAGGGTTGGTCTGGTCCATGAATTGCGACAACTGGCTGGAGCCGAAGAACTCCTTGATGGCGGCGCTGATCGGCTTGGCGTTGATCAGGTCGTGCGGCATCAGGTTGTCGGATTCGGCCTGGTTCAGGCGCTCCTTGACGGCGCGCTCGACGCGCACCAATCCGGCGCGGAACTGGTTCTCCGCGAGTTCGCCGACGGAACGCACGCGGCGGTTGCCGAGGTGGTCGATGTCGTCGATCTCGCCGCGGCCGTTGCGCAGCTCGACCAGGATCTTGATGACCTCGACGATGTCGCGCGGCGACAGCGTGAAGCGCTCCTCGATGCGGGCGTTGAGGGCCTTGGCATCGAAGCCGGCAGCCTTCAGGTGCTTGTTCAGTTCGTTGAGCTTGGCCTCGGCCTCCTCACGGGTGGAAATGCCCTCCAGGCTGACCTTGGACAGGCTGGCCTCCGGGCAGACCCCGTAGAAGCCGCGCAGCGCCGCGGCCAGCTTGTTCTCGCGATGATGCGGCGGAAACACGATCTGCCAGCTGGCCTTGGCCGGCGCGCCGATGCGCCGGTTGAACTTCATGCGGCCGACCTTGGACAGGTCGTAGCTCTCGTCGCTGAAGAACAGCCGGTTGAACAGGGCCTCGACGGCATCCTCGGTGGGCGGCTCGCCGGGACGCATCATGCGGTAGATGGCGACGCGGGCGGTCCACTGGTCCACCGTCTCGTCGGCGCGCAGGGTCTGGGAAACGAAGGGGCCGTGATCCAGCTCGTTGGTGTACAGGGTATCGAGGACGCTGACCTTGGATTCCAGGATCTTGGCCAGCAGGGTTTCGGTGATTTCGTCGTTCGCGCGGGCGATGAGTTCGCCGGTTTCTTCATCCACCAGGTTGCGCGCCAGCACCCGGCCCAGCACGAACTCGCCGTCCACCAGCAGCTTCTTGATGCCGGCGGCCTCCAGGTCGCGGATGTGCTTGGCGGTGATGCGCTTGTCCTTGGCGACCAGCACCTTGCCATCCTTGCCGTGAATGTCGAACTTGGCGGTCTCGCCCTTCAGGCGCTCGGGCCGCAGGGCGAACTCGATGCCCTTCTTGCCGAAATGGAAGGTATCGGTCTCGAAGAACATCTCCAGGATCTGCTCGACGTTGTAGCCCAGGGCCTTGAGCAGGATGGTCATCGGCAGCTTGCGGCGGCGGTCGACGCGGAAGTAGACGAAGTCCTTGGGATCGAACTCGAAATCCAGCCAGGAACCGCGGTAGGGGATGATGCGCGCGGAGAACAGCAGCTTGCCGGAGGAATGGGTCTTGCCCTTGTCATGCTCGAAGAAGACGCCGGGCGAACGGTGCAGCTGGGAGACGATGACGCGCTCGGTGCCGTTGATGACGAAGGAACCGTTGGGGGTCATGAGCGGCATCTCGCCCATGTAGACCTCCTGCTCCTTCACCTCCTTGATCTTCTCCTTGACGCTTTCCCGGTCCAGGATGACCAGGCGCACGCGGGCGCGCACGCTGGCGGCGTAGGTGAGACCGCGTTGCTGGCACTCGACGATGTCGAACACCGGGGTGCCCAGGGTATAGCTGACGAACTCCAGGCGTGCGTTGCCGCTGTGGCTGACGATGGGGAAGATGGAAGTGAAGGCCGCTTGCAGACCCACATCCTGGCGCGCCTCCATCGGCACGTCTTCCTGCAGGTAGCCGCGGAACGATTCGATCTGGGTGGTCAGCATGTAGGGCACCGGCAGAACGCTCACGCGCTTGGCGAAGCTCTTGCGAAGGCGCTTTTTCTCGGCGAAGGTGTAGGTCATGACGGCTCCGGCTCCAGAGGACGGGAATCAGGGATCAGAAATCAGGCGATTGAGACAGCCAGAATGGCCGTTCGATCCCGGACTGCTGATGTCTGATACCGCAAAAGACTAAAGGCCGACGGCCCGAAGGCCGCCAGCCGGCTTGCTTGCGGGGTGCTCGCGCACGCCGCGATTACTTGATCTCGACCGTGGCGCCCGCTTCGGTGAGCTGCTTCTTGATGTCCTCGGCCTCGGCCTTGGGGCAGCCTTCCTTGACGGGCTTGGGCGCGCCGTCCACCAGATCCTTGGCTTCCTTCAGGCCCAGGCCGGTGATCGCGCGCACGACCTTGATGACGTTGACCTTGTTGGCGCCGGCGGCGGTCAGGATCACGTCGAACTCGGTCTTCTCCTCGGCGGCGGGGGCGGCGGCACCGGCGGCCGGGCCGGCCACGGCCATGGAGGCGGCGGACACGCCGAACTTCTCTTCGAACGCCTTCACCAGGTCGTTCAGTTCCATCACCGTCATGGCGCCGACGGCTTCCAGGATGTCTTCTTTGCTGATTGCCATTTCAATAACTCCTAATTCGATAGCGTGAGAATGCGTGGGAAACGATCAAGCGGTGACGGCTTCGGGGGCCGCCTCGGTGGCGCCACCTTCCTCGCGCTTCTTGGCGAGGGCGGCCATGGCCGCGGCGAAACCGGTCAACGGGGCCTGCATGACGCCCATCAACATGGCGATGAGTTCGTCGCGGCTGGGGATGGTGGCCAGCGCTTGCACGCCGCCCTTGTCCAGCACCTTGCCGGCGTAGGAACCCGCCTTCAGCAGCAGCTTGTCATTGGTCTTGGCGAAGTCGTTCAGCACCTTCGCGGCGGCCACGGGGTCGGCGGACACGCTGTAGATCAGCGGACCGACCATGTGTTCGGCGAGGCCTTCGAACGAGGTGCCCACCACGGCGCGACGCACCAGGGTGTTCTTCAGCACACGCAGATAGACGCCAGATTCGCGGGCCTTCTTGCGCAGCACGGTGAGATCGCTCACCTGCACCCCGCGATACTCGGCCACCACGATGGTCTGGGCATTGGCTACCTGTGCCGACACCTCCGCCACTACGGCTTTCTTGTCATCGAGATTCAGACTCAAGGTCTTTCCTCCTTTCAAGTCAACATGCGGCGGAAAATTCCGCCGCGCCCACGGCGACCTGAATCAGGAGTTTTGCTGGCATGCGCCTGAGCCCATGCCGACCAACCATCCTGTTCGGGTAACACCGTCTGCGTAGACAGGGATCGGGGAGCAGGAATCAGGGATCAGCGATCTCCAACCCTTCCCTTCACCGCAATTGAGCCTCGCGGCATCTACGGTCTTTGACGATCCGCCGCCTTTCCCCGAGGGGTCGGGCGACGGCCCAAAGCACTGCGCGCCGCCCGAAGGCGGCGTTTCCATTCTTACTGCGGCTGCACCAGACTGGCCTGGTCCACGCGCACGCCGATCCCCATGGTGCTGGAGACCGACACCTTCTTCATGTACACGCCCTTGCTGCTGGCGGGCTTGGCCTTGTTCAGGGCCTCCACCAGGGCAGACAGGTTCTCCTTCAGCGCATCCACCTCGAAGGAGGCGCGGCCGATGGTGGCGTGGATGATGCCGGCCTTGTCGGTGCGGTACTGCACCTGGCCGGCCTTGGCGTTCTTCACCGCGTCGGCGACGTTGGGGGTCACCGTGCCCACCTTGGGGTTGGGCATCAGGCCGCGCGGGCCGAGGATCTGGCCGAGCTGGCCGACCACGCGCATGGCGTCGGGGGTGGCGATGACCACGTCGAAGTCCATCTTGCCGCCCTTCACCTCGGCGGCCAGATCGTCGAAACCGACGATGTCGGCGCCGGCGGCCTTGGCGGCCTCGGCGTTGGCGCCCTGGGCGAAGACGGCGACGCGCACGGTCTTGCCGATGCCGCGCGGCAGCACCACGGAGCCGCGCACCACCTGGTCGGATTTACGCGGATCGACACCCAGATTGATGGCGGCGTCGATGGACTCGTCGAATTTGGCGGTGGCGGCTTCCTTGACCAGACCCAGAGCCTCGTCGACGGGATAGTTCTTGGTGCGCTCGACCTTGGCTTTCAGGGCGGCGATACGTTTGGATGCCATGTCACACCCCCTCCACGTTGAGACCCATGCTGCGCGCGGAACCGGCAATGGTGCGCACGGCGGCGTCCATGTCGGCGGCGGTCAGGTCGGGCATCTTGGCCTTGGCGATTTCCTCGAGCTGGGCGCGGGTGACCTTGCCCACCTTGTCGGTATGCGGCTTGGCGGAACCCTTCTGGATGCCCGCGGCCTTCTTGATGAGCACCGTCGCGGGCGGCGTCTTCATGATGAAGGTGAAGGACTTGTCCGCGTAGGCGGTGATCACCACGGGAATGGGCAGGCCCGGCTCCAGACCCTGGGTCTGGGCGTTGAACGCCTTGCAGAATTCCATGATGTTGAGACCGCGCTGACCCAGGGCGGGACCGATGGGCGGCGAGGGATTGGCTTTGCCAGCCGGCACTTGCAGCTTGACGTAGCCGACGATCTTCTTGGCCATGTTCAATAACTCCTAAAAGTGAGTCCAATCGCGCCGCTGGTTTCCCTTTGACGCTCCTCGTGCCGGGCCCTCCCGGCGCAGGTCGAGTTGACGCAAACCCAGGGGCTTACGCCTTCTCGACCTGGGAAAAATCCAGTTCCACCGGCGTGGCGCGACCGAAGATGGTCACCGACACGCGCACCTTGTTCTTCTCGTAGTTCACGTCCTCGACGGCGCCGTTGAACTCGTTGAAGGGGCCGTCGATGACGCGCACCAGTTCGCCGGTCTCGTAGGTCACCTTGTGCTTCGGCTTCTCCACGCCTTCCTGCATCTGATGCAGGATGGCCTGTACTTCCTTTTCGCTGATCGGCGCCGGCTTGTTGGCGGTGCCGCCGACGAAACCAGTGACCTTGGCGGTGCTCTTCACCAGGTGCCAGGTGTCGTCGTCCATCTGCATCTGCACCAGCACGTAGCCGGGGAAGAACTTGCGCTCGGTGGTCCGCTTCTGGCCGCCCTTCATCTCGACGACCTCTTCCACCGGCACCAGGATCTCGCCGAACCGGTCCTGCATGCCGGCGCGCTCCACCCGCTCCTTGAGGGCGCGCATGACGCTCTTCTCGAAGCCGGAATAGGCGTGCACCACATACCATTGCATCGTCATCGATCACTCCCTGCCCATGATCCACTGCACCAGCCAGGTCAGAGTACCGTCCACCAGCCAGAGGAACAGCGCCATGACGATGACAAAGAGAATGACCACGCCGGTCATCTGCATGGTCTCCTTGCGGGTGGGCCAGACCACCTTGCGCGCTTCGTTGACCGATTCCTGGCTGAAGGCGAAGAAACGTCGGCCGGGCTCGGTGAACCAGGCCACGCCTACGGCGGCCGCGAGTCCGCCGAGGACGGAGAGCACGCGCACCACCGTCGGCATCTCCGACAGCACGTAAAAGCCGGCTATGCCAGCCGCGATGAGCAGGCCGGCAGCGATTAATTTGATGTTGTCCGCCATTAGAGGGGTCGTTCCACCCGGCTTATCCGATGTGTTGGTGTTGTCTGGCAGGCCAGGAGGGTCTCGAACCCCCAACCTTCGGTTTTGGAGACCGACGCTCTGCCAATTGAGCTACTGGCCTGTACTAGCAAGTGGCAAGTGGCAAGCGGCAAGTGGCCAACAGCCACTCGCTACTCACCACTCGCCACTCGCGCTTACTCGATAATCTTCGCCACCACGCCGGCGCCGACGGTACGGCCGCCCTCGCGGATGGCGAAGCGCAGACCTTCTTCCATGGCAATGGGGGCGATCAGCGCGGCCGTGATGGAGACGTTGTCGCCAGGCATCACCATCT
>VGVT01000078.1 GCA_016873935.1 Betaproteobacteria bacterium
TGTTCCAGTTCGGCGTTGCGTTGCTCCAGGCGGGTCAGGCGCTCCTGCATCTGCTTGAGCAGAGCGGCGACGTCGGCCGCTTCGCTGGCGAATGCCGGGGGGGCGGCCAGGGCAAGCATCAGGGGCAAAGCGCGCAGGGCATGCGGCGCACGGATATTGCGGTTGGTAGCGGCAGACATGGACTACTCCCATCGGTCAACACAGTCATCACTGGCTGGCTACCGGGGCGCAGGCCCCCTGGCTCGCTTGCAGGAAATCTTTGCGCGGCGCGCTTACTTGGTCAGGATCAGCTTGCCGTTGCGGGTCAGTCGCAACTGATACCGCTCGCCGGCATGTTCGATCAGCAGGACCTGCCGATCCCCCAGCAGATCCAGCGCCCGCACCGTGCCGGGGCGCGCCGGGCCAGGGGCCTCAGCACGCGGCGGCTGGGATTGGGGATGCGGGGACGGCGTAAGCATGTGCTCATAATAATGAGAATGCTTCTTGAATACAAGAGTCTTTATGTGGATGTGCAAATCCTGATATAGCCTGTCGCGTGTTCACCGCGCCGCCCGGCTGGGGCACACTTGTGGGCATTCTCCGAAGCAGGTGGCCCGCCCCATGAAGTTCACCCCCCAATCCTTCCGCGCCTGGGAGCGCAGGAACATCACCCTGCTGGGCATGTCCGGCGTGGGCAAGACCTATATCTCGGGCCTGCTGCGCCGGCACGACTGGTTTCATTTCTCCGGCGACTACCGCATCGGCACGCGCTACCTGGACGAGCCCATCCTCGATCTGATCAAGCAGCAGGCGATGACCGTGCCCTTCCTCAAGGAGCTGCTGCGCAACGACTGGATCGACATCCGCAACAACATCAAGATCGAGGACCTGGGCCCTGTGCTGTCCTTCGTCGGCAAGCTCGGCGACCCGGACCACGCCGGCCTGTCGCTGCCCGAGTTCAGCCAGCGCCAGGCCCTCTACCGGGAAGCGGAGATCGCCGCCATGCGCGACGTGCCGGAGTTCATCCGCAAGGCGCGGGAGATCTACGGCTACGCCCACTTCGTCAACGACGTCGGCGGCAGCCTGTGCGAACTTGAGGACGATTCGGTCATCGAGCTGCTGGCCGAGCACACCCTGATCCTCTACATCCAGGTGACCACGCGCGAGGAGGAGGACACCCTGATCCGCCGCGCCCAGTCGGACCCGAAGCCGCTCTATTACCGCCCCGCCTTCCTGGCCGAGCATCTGCCCCTGTACATGGCGGAGAAGGGCGTCGAGTTCGTCGCCCAGATCGTGCCCGACGAGTTCACGCGCTGGGTGTTCCCGCGTCTGTTCCATTCGCGCGTGCCGCGCTACGAGGCGATCGCCGGTCCGCACGGCTACACGGTCACCTCGCAGGAGGTGGCGCGGGTGCGCAACGAGGCGGATTTCCTGGATCTGGTCGAGGCCGCCATCGCCCGCAAGAGCTGAGGATACCGCCATGCCCATCGTCGCCCACAACGACCTGCCCGCCCTGCAGCGCCTGCGCGAAGCCGGCACCACCATCGTCCTACCGGAGCAACGGGCGCTGCACCAGGACATCCGCGAACTGCACATCGGCCTCCTCAACATGATGCCGGACGCCGCGCTGGAGGCCACCGAACGGCAGTTCTTCCGCCTGGTCGGGGAGAGCAACCCCATCGCCCAGTTCTACGTGCACCCCTTCACCCTCGACGCCATCCCGCGCGGGGCCAAGGCGGCGGACCACATCGCGCGCTATTACGAGCCGTTCGCGAAGATCCGCGCCGAGGGCCTGGACGCGCTGATCATCACCGGCGCCAACGTCACCGGCGAGGACCTGTCGAAGGAACCCTTCTGGCAGCCCCTGGGCGAAGTCATCGACTGGGCCTGGGCGAACGTCACCACCACCCTGCTGTCCTGCCTGGCCACGCACGCAGTGCTGCACTTCCGCTATCAGCAGCCGCGCGTGAAGCAAGCGAGCAAGCGCTGGGGCGTGTTCTCGCACCGCGTGGTGGACCAGCGCCACCCCCTGGTGGCGGACGTCAACACCCGCTTCGACGTGCCGCATTCGCGCTGGAACGACGTCTCCCGCGCCCAGTTCGAGGCGGCCGGCCTGCGCGTGCTGGTGGAAAGCGAGGCGGTGGGCGTGCATCTGGCCACCAGCCACGACGGCATCCGCATGGTGTTCTTCCAGGGCCACCCCGAGTACGACACCATCTCCCTGCTCAAGGAATACAAGCGCGACGCCCTGCTGCATGCCCAGGGCGTCCTGCCCGCCTTCCCGCCCTTCCCCGAGCACTATCTGCGCCCGCACGAGCAGGCCATCCTGCTGGAATGGCGCGACCGCCTGCTGGCCGCGGGCGCGGCGGGCCGTCCGGCGCCGGAATTTCCCGAGGCCCTGGTTGCGGCGCATCTGGACAACACCTGGCACGACACCGCCGAGGCAGTCATCGGCAACTGGATGGGTTGCATGTATCAATTGACCCATCGCGATCGCGACAAGCCCTTCATGGACGGCATCGATCCCGACGATCCCTTCGGGCTGTATCGCGCCAAGGGATAGCGGCTTGGCCTGGGACGGGAACATGGCATAATCCGCCACCGATTTTTCCCGCGCTTCATTCACACGGAGGACTCGATCGTGGCAAAAGCAGCCAAAAAGCAGGCCGGCAAACCCGCGACGAACAGCGCCAAGAAAGCTGTCACCAAGGCCGTAGCCGCCGCGAAAGCAAGCGTGTCGGGCAAGAAGCCGGCTAGCAAACCGGTAGCGGCCAGCGCATCGAAGAAGACCGCGCCCAAGGCCCCCGCCAAGGCGGCAGCGGCCAAGGCGGTCACGCTCAAGGGCGCCGCGGCGAAAACCAAGGTAGCGCCGGTGAAGCAGGCGCCAGCCAAAGCCGCTCCGACCAAAGCGGCGACGGCGAAGGCGAAGGCCAAGCCGGCTCCCGTCAAGGCGACTCCGTCCAAAGCCAAGGCCAAGGCGGCTCCCGTCAAAGCGACAGCCGGCAAAGCCAAGGCGGCTCCGTCGAAGGCGGCTCCGTCGAAGGCGGCTCCGTCGAAGGTGGCTCCGTCGAAGGTCAAGGCGTCTCCCGCCAGCGCGAAGAGCGTGAAGGCCAAGGTGCTTCCCGCCAAGTCCTCGCCGGTAAAGGCCAAGGCGGCTGCCGTGAAAACAGTGGCAGCCAAAGCCAAGCCCGCGCCGGCCAAACCCAGCGCGGCGAAAACCGCTCAAGCCAAGCCCAAGGCCGCTGTGAAAGCTACCCCGGCCAAGGCCAAGGCGAGCACCCCAAAAACCGCAGCGGCCCCTGCCAGGGCCGTGCCTCAAGTGAAAGCGAAAACCGCCGTTAAACAGTCTGTTCCCACTCCACCGCCGGCACCCAGGATGCCGGCTGCCAGACAGGCCACGGCAACCCCTCCCGCGAAACCCATGAAAACCAGCGAAACAAAAACCTCCACCGAAAAAACCGGTAAATCCCCCCGCAAGCCTCTGGGCGCTCCGCTCACCGACGCCGACGTGCTGGCCATGTCCGACAAGGACTACATGAGCGATGCGCAACTGGCCTTCTTCAAGGCCAAGCTGGAAGCGATGCGCGACGAGATCCTGGAAAACGCGCGGGAAACCGGCGAGCACCTGAAGGAAAACGAAGTCTTCGCAGACCCCAACGACCGCGCCACGGTGGAAGAGGAAAACCTGCTGGAGCAGCGGGTGCGCGACCGCGAGCGCAAGCTGCTGAAGAAGATCAACGCCTCGCTCACGCGTATCGAGGAAGGCGCCTACGGCTACTGCCTGGAAACCGGCGACCCCATCGGCATTCCCCGCCTGCTGGCGCGGCCCACCGCGGAACTGTCCATCGAGGCGCAGGAAAAGCACGAGCGGCTGGAGAAGCTGTACGCCGACTGAAGCTTCCAGCTTCGAAGAAATGGCCGCGCGAGCGGCCATTTTTCATTTCCGCTCAAGCCACGCTCAGGCGGCGCGCCAGAAAGACCAGGGCATCCTCGAAGGCGGCGGCGGCGGCGGCGCTCAGCCCCTCGCCCAGTCCGAACGCGTGGCCTCGGATCGCGAGCACGTGGCAGGGCGGCGGCGGCCGTCCATGGTGGTGTTCGTAGGCCGCCAGCAGGGCCGCCGGCGACAGCGCGTGGCTGGAGTAACTGGTGTCGCGCTGAGCCCGCACGGGCAGGAAGGAGAAGCCCGCCAGCGCCGGGTCGACGCTGGCGTCGATGAAGATGACTTCATCGCGCCCTGCCAAATCCAGCACGTATTCCACCTGCAACTGGAAGTCGCTGAGCAGTTCCACGTCCGCCAGGTTCAAAGCATCCAGGCGTTCGATGGCCAGCGGCCCGAGGGCATCGTCACCCCGGCTGGGATTGCCGATGCCGATGATCAGACGACCCGGCTTGCCCTCCACCCGGCTCAACAGCAGCCCTGCATGTCCCGGCTGACGGCGTCCAGGCGGCCCCCTTCCGCGTCCAGCAGTTCCACTTCCAGCGGCATCCTGCCCAGGGCGTGGGTGGCGCAGGACAGGCAGGGGTCGAAGGCGCGCACGGCGACCTCGATGTGGTTGAGCAGGCCTTCGGTCAGCTTGCGCCCGTCCAGGTGCTGGCGCGCCACCTGGCGGATGGATTCGTTCATGGCCTGGTTGTTGTGGGTGGTGGAGACGATGAGGTTGGCGCGCACCACCAGGTCGTTCTCGTCCACCCGGTAGTGGTGGATCAGGGTGCCGCGCGGCGCCTCGATCATGCCCACGCCGCGCTCCCGGCGCTCGCCGGTGACCACCAGGTCGCTGCCCAGCAGGTCGTCGTCGTGCAGCAGTTCCTTGATCATCTCGGCGGCGTGCAGCATCTCGATCATGCGCGCCCAGTGGTAGCCCAGGGTGGCACCGGTGGCGCTGCCGCCGTCGAAGGCCAGGAAGTCGCGGCGTTCGTGGTCGGCGAAGGGCGTCGGGATGAAATCGCACTGGGTCACCCGGGTCAGCGGCCCGACCCGGTACCAGCCCTCCTCCGGCCCCAGTTCGCGGAAGAAGGGGAACTTCATGTAGGACCAGGATTTCACCTGCTCGTGGATGTGCTCCCAGTAATGGCTGTATTCCAGGTGGTCGAACAGGGTCTTGCCGTCCATGTCGCGGGCGCGCAGGCCGCCGTGGTAGAGGTCCATGGCGCCGTCGGCGCGGACCAGGCTCAGGTTGTGGGCGCGGAAGCGGCCGAAGCTGTTGTACAGGTCCAGGTTCTGCTCGAACAGGCGCGCCGCCAGATGCACCGCGTCCCGGCTCCAGCCGATGATCGGGTAGATGTCCTTGAGCAGGAAATCCCGCTCCTCCTTCGAAATATTCTTGTTCACCCCGCCCGGGATGGCGCTGGTGCCGTGCACCCGCTTGCCGGCGGTGATGCGGATGACTTCCTGGCCGAACTTGCGCAGCAGCACGCCCTGCTTCGCCACGTCCGGATATTCGGCGGCGACACCGACGATGTTGCGCCTCGCCACATCGGAATCGAAGCCGAACAGCAGGTCCGGCGAGGACAGGTGGAAGAAGTGCAGGGCGTGCGATTGCAGGATCTGGCCGTAGTGCATGAGCCGGCGCAGCTTCTCCGCGGTCGGCGTCAGGTGATCGACGCCGACGATCTGGTCCATGGCCTTGGACGCCGCCAGGTGGTGGGACACCGGGCAGATGCCGCACAGGCGCTGCACCATGACCGGGATTTCCCAGAACGGCCGGCCCTGCACGAATTTCTCGAAGCCGCGGAATTCGACGATGTGCAGGCGCGCCTGCCGGACGTGATCGTCCTCGTCCAGCAGCAGGGTGACCTTGCCGTGGCCCTCGACCCGGGAGATGGGTTCGATGGCGACCCGGCGCAGGGCTTCCGGGTTGGTGGCGGTTTCCAGTTCGAGGCTCATGCGGTCAACCTTCAGTCGTACTTGATCAGCCCGTGCCCGAGCCTGGGCGTGCGCCCGGCGATGAGGTCGGTGAGGAATTTCCAGATGGCGTCCGCCGAGGGCGGGCAGCCGGGGATGAAGTAATCCACCTTCACCACCTCGTGCAGCGGATGCACCTTGTCCAGCGGCAGGGGCAGCTCCGGGTCGTTGGGGATCAGCCCGTGCTCGAGGCCGCCCTCGGTGAGATAGACCTCCGACAGGCAGGCGGACAGGTCCAGGTGGTTGCGCTGGGCCGGCAGGCCGCCGGTGACCGCGCAGGCGCCGATGGCGATGAGGGTCTTGCAGTTGCGGCGGAACTCGCGCAACACGTGCACGTTTTCCGCGTTGCAGATGCCGCCCTCGACGATGCCGATGTCGCAGGGGCCGCAGTGCTTGATATCGGTCAGCGGCGTGCGGTCGAACTCGATCAGCTCCAGCAACGGGAACAGGCGCTCGTCGATGTCCAGAAAGGACATGTGGCAGCCAAAGCAGCCGGCCAGGGAGGTGGTGGCGACGCGCAGCTTCTTCTTCGTCTCGGCCGGGGCGTTCATTCTTCCACCTCGCAGGCGGCGCAGTGGCCCGCGCCCGTGGGCGGCCGCGGCGCGTCGCGCAGGGCCTGGGCGCTGATGGGGTCGGGGTCGTAGCGGCGCCGTCCGATGGGTTGGGCGAAGCCGACCCGCTTCTTCAGGATCACGCCCACCGGGCAGACTTGCATGGCCTTGTCGGTGAGGGCGATGTCGGTGTCCGCCAAGAGGCCGGATTCGGCATTGACCACCAGGTGCTTGTCGATGCCGCGCCCGGACAGCGCGAACACGCACTTGTCGTCCACCTCGCAGGAGGCGCGCACGCACAGTTCGCAGAGGATGCAGCGGTTGAAGTCGAGCAGGATGTCCGGGTGCGAGGCATCCACCGGCCGATCCGGGAAGAAGTGGCGGAAGCCGGCGGTCATGACGCCGAGGTCATAGCCCAGGGCCTGCAGGGTGCAGTTGCCGCTCTTCTCGCAGGACGGGCAGAAATGGTTGCCCTCGGCGAACAGCATCTGCACCAGGGTGCGGCGCAGCTCGTTGATCTCCTCGGTGTCGCTCTCCACAACCAGGCCGGCCTGGGCCGGCAG
>VGVT01000079.1 GCA_016873935.1 Betaproteobacteria bacterium
CCTGTCCGACGTCAACCTGACCATCGGCCAGGGCGAACTGGTCTTCCTCACCGGCCACTCCGGCGCCGGCAAGAGCACCCTGCTCAAGCTGGTCGCCGCCATCGAGCGCCCCACCACCGGCAACATCATCGTCAACAGCCAGAACGTGGGCCGCCTGAAGCGCGCCGCCCTGCCCTTCTTCCGGCGCAACATCGGCCTCATCTTCCAGGACCACAAGCTGCTGTACGACCGCAGCGTCTTCGACAACGTGCTGCTGCCCCTGCACATCCAGGGCCTCACCGGCCACGATGCCGCCAAGCGGGTGCGTGCCGCCCTCGACAAGGTGGGCCTGCTGAAGAAGGAGAAGGCCCGCCCCATCACCCTCTCCGGCGGTGAGCAGCAGCGCCTTTGCATCGCCCGCGCCATCGTCAGCCGCCCTGCCCTGGTGCTCGCCGACGAGCCCACCGCCAACCTCGACGAGGCCTACGCCCGCGACATCATGGACATGTTCCGCGCCTTCAACGAGGTCGGCGTCACCCTCATCATCTCCACCCACGACCAGAGCCTGATCACCCGCTACGGCGGACGCACCGTGCATCTGGCCTACGGCAAGCTGGTGCAATGACGGGCATGGAATGATTACCCAACCATAAACGCCATGCAGCATGCCCGTTCCCTCACCCCCAACCCCTCTCCCGCCTGCGGGAGAGGGGAGCTTCGAGCGCCGCTAACGCGGCATCTGCCGTGAAAGCGTGGCTCGTCCACCACCTGCACAGCCTGAGGATCGCCCTGCGGCGTTTTCAGGATGCGCCGCTCGCCAGCCTCTTCACCGTCATCGTCATCGGCGTCGCCGTCGCCCTGCCGGCCGGCCTCTACATGCTGCTCGACAACCTCGATCGCGCCGCAGGCGGCATCACGCCGCAAGCGGAAATCACCGTGTTCCTCAAGCGGGAGGCCGACGCGGCCCGCGGCCAGAACCTGGCGCGCGAGCTGCAGGCGCGAGCCGACGTGGCCTCGGCGCGCTTCGTCAGCAAGCAGGAAGGCGTCGACAAGCTGGTCGCGGCCGGGCTGTCCGACATCACCGCCGGCCTGCCCGACAACCCCCTGCCGCACGCCATCGTCGCCACCCCCCGCGACACCTCCCCCGCCGCCCTGCAGGCGCTGGGCGAGCACCTCGCGCAGAGCGAGGGCGCCGAGCGCGTGCTGATGGACACCGAATGGATCAAGCGCCTGTCCGCCCTCATGGATCTGGGCCGCGACCTGGTGTTCATGCTGTCCGTCCTGCTCGGCCTCGCCCTCGCAGCCATCACCGCCAACACCATCCGCCTGCAGATCTATGCGCAGCGCGACGAGATTGAGGTGGCGCGCCTGATCGGCGCCACCGACCGTTTCGTGCGCCGTCCCTTCCTCTATTTCGGCGGCATCCAGGGTCTCGCCGGCGGCGTCACCGGCGGTGCCCTGGTCGCTTTGGGCACCCGCCTCCTGGAACGAAGCGTCGAGCAGGTGGCGACCGCCTATGGCGCCGAGTTCGTCCTCAGCGGCCTCGACCTGCCCACCCTCCTCGCCCTGCTCGCCCTCAGCACCGCCCTCGGCTGGCTGGGCGCCTACTTCTCCGTCGGCCAGGCGCTGCGCCAAGTCGAACAGGGCTGATCGCATCATTACTGTTACTGCAGCCGGGAACTCTCTAGCCATTAGCACTCTCTCAGCGCGAGTGCTAAAATTTGCTTGACTGAATCAGAGAGGTATTGCCATGACCGCACAAGCCTTGCATTTCCCCGTGCCGTCCACCCTGGGCAGCCTGGAGAACTACATCCAGGCGGTCAACCGTTTCCCGCTGCTGAGCGCGGAGGAGGAGCGCGACCTGGCCACCCGCCTGCGCCGCGACAACGATCTCGAAGCCGCCCGCCAACTGGTGCTGTCCCACCTGCGCCTGGTGGTGGCCATCGCCCGCGGCTACCTGGGCTACGGCCTGCCGCACGCGGACCTCATCCAGGAAGGCAACGTCGGCCTGATGAAGGCCGTCAAGCGCTACGACCCGGAGCGCGGCGTGCGCCTGGTGTCCTTCGCCGTGCACTGGATCAAGGCCGAGATCCACGAGTTCATCCTGAAGAACTGGCGCCTGGTCAAGGTGGCCACCACCAAGGCCCAGCGTAAGCTGTTCTTCAACCTGCGCAGCATGAAGCAGGGCAGCGGCAGCCTCAGCGCCGGCGAGGTCGAGGCCATGGCGAAGACGCTCAACGTCAACACGGCCGACGTGCGCGAAATGGAAACCCGCCTGTACGGCCAGGACATGGCCCTGGAGCCGGGCATCGACGACGACGAGGACGCCTTCGCCCCCATCGCCTATCTGGCCGCGCCCAACGCCGAACCCACGCAGCATCTGGAGACCGCCGAACGCGAGAAGATGGCCGGCGAAGGTCTCAGCCGCGCCCTCGCCAGCCTGGACGCACGCAGCCGCCACATCGTCGAGGCGCGCTGGCTGGAAGAGGAAAATCCCGCCACCCTGCACGACCTGGCCGCCATCTACGGCATTTCCGCCGAGCGCGTGCGGCAGATCGAAGCCAAGGCCCTGCAGAAAATGAAAGTCGCCTTGGTGGCCTGAGCATCGCCCGCCTCACGGCGACTGCCCCAACAAGCAAAAAGCCCCGCGCTGCGGGGCTTTTTGCTGGCCGGCCGACGACTCAGAACAGGGCGCCGAGCACGACCGAGAACAGGCTGAACCACGCCCACAGGATCATCACGACGACGATGGTCATGGGCAGGTTGGTCTTGTCGAACAGATTCATGGCGGTCTCCACAGGCATGGCCGGCATTCTACCGAGCCGTAAGGGGAGGCGGCAAGACGAATGCGGTCACGTCCGGCATCGGCCCCTAGCCCACTGGTTTATTCGTCATCCCCGCGCAGGCGGGGATCCAGATCGTTGATTCTTCTGGGGTCCCGCTTATGCCCTGCAGGGTATGCGCGGGAACGACGAAATTGGTATTACTCAGCAGTAACCCTAAGGAAAAACGGGCGCCTGTGGCGCCCGCAATACCAGGAAAACCAGTGGCTATTTCTTCGCCGCCGGTTTCGCCGTATCACCCACCGTCAGATCCTTGCGCAGCTTGTCGACGCTCGCCTTGCCGAAGCCCTTGACCTTGTCCAGGTCATCGACGCTCTTGAAAGGGCCGCTCTTCTGACGGTGCTCGACGATCGCCTTCGCCTTCGCCGGGCCGATGCCCTTCACCGCTTCGAGTTCCGATTGGGTGGCGGTATTGATATCCACCGCCGCCCACGCCGACAGGCTGAACAGCAGACCCGCCAGCAAACCTCCGAACCATTTCTTCATATTGCCTCCTGTAGGTAGGGATGCGCACGGAATGGCGCGGAGGCAAATGTAGTAGAAGCGTAACTGATTGAAAATATGACGAAAGTTATAGCGTTGGGCCGTTCTCAAGCCTGCCGGTAGATTTCCCTCCGGTTGCCGACCCGCAGCACACGCACGACGATACGGCGGTCCTGGATGTCGCAAATGATGCGCCAGTCGCCGACGCGGTATTTCCAATAATGGCCCAATCTGGCCCCGGCCAGCGGCTCGCCGAGTTCGCGGGGATTTTCGAGCGCACCTACCCGCTGACGCAGGAAAGCGAGCAGGCGTTGCTGGACGGGTCGATCCAGCTTTTTCAGATCCTTCACCGCCTCGGGATCGAACTCGATCTCAAAGGCCAAGCTCGCGCTCCACCTCTTCCAGGGGAATGGCGTTGCGGTTCAGGCGCGCCCGTGCCTCCGCCAGGTAATAGTCTTCCAGGTCATCGATGTATTCCAGGATCGCTTCCCGCGCCAGGGTGGACTTCGCGCGGCCCGACTCCCGCGCCAGCGCGTTCAGGCGATGCTCGATGGATTCCGGCAGGCGAATGGCCAGCATGCTAGGCTCCTCGTGACGCTATACATGTATTGCAGAATAACAGTCCTTGGCATGAAAAACAAAACGGGCGCGGTTTCCCGCGCCCGCAACGACAGTCTTAGGCTGACTCAGTTCGCGAGTTCAAGACGGCGTTCGATGCGTTCCAGCCGTTCGGCCAGTTGATCGATGCGCATCTGTTGGCGCAGCGCATCGCCCATCTGATCGGTGGAATCCCGTCGCACGGCCACCACCGCCGATTCGACGGAACCCAGACGTAATTTGACATCGCGAAATTCATCGTGCATTTCCGTGCGCAAGGCCGCCACCTCATTACGCAGCATGCGCAGGTGTTCAAGTATCAAATTGTCGAGGTTCTCGCTCATTTCGAATTCCTCCGGTCAGCCTTTTACCCATCATAAAACAAAACGGGCGCGGTTTCCCGCGCCCGTTTCTGCTGCGAATCCGCTTAAATAGCCGGATTAGAAGCTGTGACGCATGCCGACGGTCCAGCCAGCGACATCGTCACCGACATCATTGTCAGCGCTGCCGTACACGACATAGGCGGTGGTGCGCTTGGACAGGGCGTAGTCGGCGCCGATGGCCCACATGTCCTGATCCATGGAACCAGCAGCTTTGACGCCAGCAGCCACATTGTCAACATCAGCCTGGCCATACAGAGCCTTCAGGGTGATGGCGCCCATGTTATAGGCTGCGTTGACCAGCCAGCTGTCACGATCGGCACCGCTCTCGGTACCAACAACCGAGACGTAGTTCTCGACATCTTCATAAACGAAGCCCAGCTTCAGATCACCGAAGGAATAGCCAACACCCACTTTCAAGGCCTTGCTATCGTTCGTATCCACATCCTGATAGCCCACATCGACAGTCAGGGGGCCATTGGCATACATCAGGGCCAGGGAGTAGGCGTCAACCGTGTCACCGCTGTCCAGGTTACCGGCAACGTTGGTGGTAATCAGCGCGCCGGCGAAGGTGAAGCCGGACATGTTGGGGGAGATGTAGGCGATGGCGTTCGGGCTGCGATGGTCGTGGGTGCCGTTGACCAGTTGCACGCCATCCAGACGGCCCAGGTTGTAGTCGGCAATGGTGTCGCCGAAGATGTCGTACTTGCCGGTGGCGATCTTGTAGGGGGTGTCGTGACGTCCGGCCAGCACGGTACCGAAGCCACCGGACAGGCCGATGAAGGTATTGCGGTTACCCAGAGAGTCACCGGTAGTGCCGGCATCATAGGCGCCACCCACACCGTCCTGCGCACCATTAGAAAGCTGGGACTCGATCTGCCAAATGGCCTTCAGGCCACCGCCCAGATCCTCGGAACCCTTGAAGCCGATGCGGGAGAAGTTGTCCACCACGTTCAGATCACGACCATTTACATCGGTATCTTCAATGGCGATGTTCATGACACCGTAGATATCGACGTTGGCGGTCGCGGCGAAAGCGGCGGGGGCGGCAAAGGCGCCGGCCACGGCCAGAGCGATCAGAGACTTCTTCATAGTTGATACTCCTATCAGGTTGATGAAACTCACGCCCTGCTGCGGTGGCCGGTTTCCCTGCCTCCGCCCTACCCGGTATGGGAAGGGGGCCTTAAAAACCTCTCGCGCGAGATGTTGGATCGCATTCTGCTGAACTTCCAATTGGACGAGCAAATCCGGAATTGCTTTTCAAGTAATTTCTCAAGAGTGTTGTTGCGGGGCTGCTACACACTGCTTCACGCCCGCGAAAAATAGTTCCCGGCAGGGTTTGCGCGGCACGCGAAACCGGGCACGTCGCAGCATGTCCTGGCGCATCGGAATGAGCCGGCTCATGGCGAGTCCGGCCGGCGCTTGTGGCGGTTGCGCATTTCCGATTAGATGGCGGCCATGCAGTCCACCCCGCTCATGACCGACTATTTTCGCAAGGACGTGCTGGCGAAACGTCCTTATCTGCGGCTGGAATGGTGTCTAGTGGCGCTGTCCAGGCCAATCCGGCGTGAAATTCAGGCGGAGGATGGGCGCATTCGGCACTGGGTTTTCATTCCGGAACTGGACAGGTATCTGCGCGTGGTCACGCTGCCGGATGGCGTGACCCTGCACAACGCCTTTCCCGACAGGAGGTTCAAGCCATGAGGCTTTCGTATGATCCGCAAACCGACTCGCTCTACATCCATCTGACAGAACGCTCCAGCGTGGCAAGCGACGAAGTGGCCGACGGGGTGGTGCTGGACTTCGACCAGAACGGGGCGCTGGTAGGTATCGACGTTCAGCACGCCAGCCAGCATGTGGATTTCAGCCGCCTGCTGGTGGACGCCATGCCCTTCCGCGCCCTGGAGGCGGCTTGAGCCCGCATCGAGGCAAGCAATAATTCGCGTCGATTCCCAGGATCCAAGCCTTGCGACGCGCCACCATCACGCATCACGCTGAGGCGGATTACCTCGGGAACGAACAGGACTCGACCCTCAAGCACGAATACGTGGCCGGCGAGGTATTCGCCATGGCCGGGGCCTCGAAGCGGCACGGCACGCTGGCACTGAACGCGGCGATCACCTTGCGCCAACACCTGCGCGGCCGGCCCTGCGGGGTCTGGATGGCGGACATGAAGGTGCGGGTGCGGGCGGATTCGGCCTATTACTACCCGGACGTGGTGGTCACCTGCGACGCGGCCGACCTCGGCCCGGACGCGCCCAAGGATTATCTGGAGGCGCCCATTCTGGTGGTGGAGGTACTGTCGGAAACCACCGAGCCGGTGGATCGACGGGAAAAGCTGCTGTCCTATCGCCGTCTGCCCAGCCTGCATGAATATGTGCTGGTCGACCAGAACAAGCCCTGGGTGGAGGTGTTCCGGCGCACGGCGGCGGGCTGGACCCAGGATATCTACGAAGCCGGCGAAACGGTACGCCTGGAGAGCGTGGATCTGACCCTGGCCATGGCGGAGCTGTACGCGGACACGGGGATGTAAGCGGGCGGCGAGCCGGCTC
>VGVT01000080.1 GCA_016873935.1 Betaproteobacteria bacterium
TGCCGCCGAACTTCTTCGCCAGCGTCATGGTGATCGCTGCGGTCAGTGTCGTCTTGCCATGGTCCACGTGCCCAATCGTACCTACGTTCACGTGCGGCTTCGTACGCTCGAATTTTTCCTTGGCCATTTCGCTTACCTCAAATCACTTCTTGCTGTTGATGACGGCTTCCGCCACGTTCTTGGGCGCCTCGGAGTAGTGCTTGAATTCCATGGAGTAGGTGGCGCGGCCCTGGGACATGGAACGCAGATCTGTGGAATAGCCGAACATTTCGGCCAGAGGCACCTCGGCCTTGATGGCCTTGCCGCCGGGCATGTCTTCCATGCCCTGGATGATGCCGCGACGCCGATTGAGATCGCCCATGACATCGCCCATGTAATCTTCCGGGGTCTCCACTTCGACGGCCATCATCGGCTCGAGCAGGGACGGGCTGGCTTTGCGCATGCCGTCCTTGAAGCCCAGGATGGCGGCCATCTTGAAGGCCTGCTCGGAGGAGTCCACCTCGTGGTAGGAACCGTCGAACAGGGTGACCTTCACGTCGACCACCGGGAAACCGGCGAGGACGCCATTGTTGAGCGCCTCCTTGAGGCCCTTGTCGACCGCCGGGATGTATTCGCGCGGCACGGTGCCACCCTTGATGGCGTCGACGAATTCGTAGCCCTTGCCGGGCTCGTTGGGTTCCATTTTCAGCCAGACGTGGCCGTACTGGCCCTTGCCGCCCGACTGCTTGACGAACTTGCCTTCCTGCTCGACCTGCTTGCGGATGCACTCGCGGTACGCCACCTGCGGGGCGCCGACATTGGCTTCCACATTGAACTCGCGACGCATGCGGTCGACGATGATTTCCAGGTGCAGTTCACCCATGCCGGAGATGATGGTCTGACCGGATTCCTCGTCGGTGCGCACGCGGAAGGAAGGATCTTCCTGGGCCAGGCGGTTCAGGGCCAGGCCCATCTTTTCCTGGTCGGCCTTGGTCTTGGGCTCGACGGCGACGTGGATCACCGGCTCGGGGAAGACCATGCGCTCGAGGATGATGGGCTTGTCGAGGGCGCTCAGGGTGTCGCCGGTGGTGGCGTCCTTCAGGCCGACGGCGGCCGCGATGTCGCCGGCGCGCACTTCCTTGATCTCTTCGCGGTTGTTGGCGTGCATCTGCAGGATGCGGCCCAGGCGCTCCTTCTTGCCCTTCACCGAGTTGTAGATGGTGTCACCGGAATTGACGACGCCGGAATACACGCGGAAGAAGGTGAGCTGCCCGACATATGGGTCGGTCATGATCTTGAAAGCCAGGGCGGAGAACGGCGCGTCGTCGGTGGCGGGACGCTCGTCCTCGGAACCATCCTCCTTTTCGCCCTTGACCGGCGGAATATCGACCGGGGAAGGCATGAAATCGATGACAGCGTCCAGCATGCGCTGCACACCCTTGTTCTTGAAGGCGGTGCCGCACAGCATGGGCTGGATTTCGCTGTTGATGGTGCGAACGCGGATGCCCAGCTTGATGTCGGCCTCGGAGAGATCGCCCTCTTCGAGGTATTTGTTCATCAGCTCCTCGGAGGACTCGGCGGCCGCCTCGACCATCTTCTCGCGCCACTCCTGGGCGGTCTCGACCAGATCGGCGGGGATGTCACGGTAGTCGAACTTCATGCCCTGGGACGCCTCGTCCCAGAAGATGGCCTTCATCTTAATGAGGTCCACCACGCCGGCGAAATGTTCTTCCGCGCCGATGGGAATGACGATCGCCACCGGATTAGCCTTCAGGCGCGAGCGCATCTGCTCATAGACCTTGAAGAAATTGGCACCCTGACGGTCCATCTTGTTGACGAAGGCCAGACGGGGCACGCCGTACTTGTTGGCCTGACGCCACACGGTTTCCGACTGCGGCTGCACGCCGCCCACCGCGCAATACACCATGCAGGCGCCGTCCAGCACGCGCATGGAGCGCTCCACCTCGATGGTGAAGTCGACGTGGCCCGGGGTATCGATGATGTTGATCCGGTGCTCGGGCAGGGACAGGTCCATGCCCTTCCAGAAACAGGTGGTGGCGGCGGAGGTGATAGTGATGCCGCGCTCCTGCTCCTGCTCCATCCAGTCCATGGTGGCGGCGCCGTCATGCACCTCGCCAATCTTGTGATTGACGCCGGTGTAAAAAAGGATGCGCTCGGTGGTGGTGGTCTTGCCGGCGTCGATGTGGGCCGAGATACCGATGTTGCGGTAGCGCTCGATGGGGGTCTTGCGTGCCACTTTATTGTTCCTTGTTTCTTAGAAGCGGAAATGCGAGAAGGCCTTGTTGGCCTCGGCCATGCGGTGCACTTCCTCGCGCTTCTTCATGGCGCCGCCGCGGCCCTCCGCGGCATCCAGCAATTCACCCGCCAGGCGCTGGCCCATCGACTTCTCGCCGCGCTTGCGGGCGGCTTCCTTGATCCAGCGCATGGCCAGGGCGGCACGGCGGGCGGGACGCACTTCCACGGGCACCTGGTAGTTGGCGCCGCCGACGCGGCGGGACTTGACCTCGACCACGGGACGCACGTTGGACATGGCCTGGCCGAACACCTCGACCGGATCCTTGCCGCTCTTCTTGCCGATCTGCTCGAAGGCACCGTAGACGATGCGCTCGGCCACGGACTTCTTGCCGCTATTCATGATGACGTTCATGAACTTGGCCACTTCCACGTTGCCGAACTTCGGGTCCGGCAGGATGATGCGCTTGGGAACTTCACGACGACGGGGCATTTTTTCCTCGCTGTAATCTGATCAGGCCGGCACTCAGGCCTTTTTGGCGCGTTTCGCGCCATATTTGGAACGGCTCTGCTTGCGGTCCTTGACGCCCGCGGTATCCAGGCTGCCGCGGACGATGTGGTAACGCACGCCGGGGAGATCCTTGACCCGGCCACCGCGCACCAGCACCACGGAGTGCTCCTGCAGGTTGTGCCCCTCGCCACCGATGTAGCCGATGATCTCGAAGCCGTTCGACAGACGCACCTTGGCGACTTTCCGCAAGGCCGAGTTCGGCTTCTTCGGCGTGGTGGTATAGACGCGCGTGCAGACGCCACGCTTCTGCGGGCAGGCCTCCATGGCCGGAACCTTGCTTTTTTCGATCGGAGCCTGACGAGGCTTCCGCACCAGTTGGTTGATGGTCGGCATCTAACGCTTTCCCGGATATATCAATGACCTGAACAAATTGGCCCGCGCATCGGCTAACAGCACCACGCGGGCCACCGTAAAAAAGACTGTGAATTTTAGGATTGGGGCCTTGGCCTGTCAAGCTTGGCCGTCGTCGATCTCCTCGGTGACCACCAGGATGGGCTCCCCCTCCACCGGCGGGTAGTCCTGCGCCGCGGCCTGGCTCTTGCGATTGCGGTGATAGGCCAGACCGGTACCAGCGGGGATAAGGCGACCGACGATGACGTTCTCCTTGAGGCCGCGCAGGTCGTCCTTCTTGGCCATGATGGCGGCTTCGGTAAGCACCCGCGTGGTTTCCTGGAAGGACGCCGCCGAGATGAAGGAATCGGTCGACAGGGAGGCCTTGGTAATGCCCAGCAGGATGTTGTCGTGGCTTGCGGGCTGCTTGCCCTCGGCCACCACCCGGTCGTTCTCCTGCAACAACTCGGAGCGCTCCACCTGCTCGCCGGGGATGAAGCCGGTATCGCCCGGGTCGGAGACGTTGACGCGGCGCAGCATCTGGCGCACCACCACCTCGATGTGCTTGTCGTTGATCTTCACGCCCTGCAGGCGGTAGACGTCCTGCACCTCGTCGATGATGTAGCGGGCCAGAGCCTCGATGCCCTGCAGGCGGATGATGTCGTGCGGGTCGGCGGGGCCGTCGACGATGGTCTCGCCCTTCTGCACCACCTGGCCGTCGTGCACGGTGACGTGCTTGTCCTTGGAGATCAGGTACTCGTGCGGCACGCCGTCCAGGTCGGTGATGACCAGGCGCTGCTTGCCCTTGGTGTCCTTGCCGAAGGAGACGGTGCCGGTGATTTCCGCCAGCACGCCGGCGTCCTTCGGAGACCGCGCCTCGAACAACTCGGCCACGCGCGGCAGACCGCCGGTGATGTCACGGGTCTTCGAGGTTTCCTGCGGGATACGCGCGAGCACGTCGCCGACGTTCACCTCCTGGCCATCCTTCACGGTGATCAGGGAGCCGACCTGGAAGGTGATGCTGACCGAGATATCCGTGCCGGGCACCTTGACGTCCTGGCCGTCGGCGCCGATCAGGCGCACCTGCGGCCGCACGCCCTTGGAGGCGGCGGAACCGCGGCGCTTGCCGTCGATGACGATGAGGGTGGAGAGGCCGGTCACCTCGTCGATCTGCTTGGCGACGGTGACACCCTCTTCCACGTTCTCGAACTTCACGCGGCCGGCATGCTCGGTGATGATCGGCCGCGTGTGCGGATCCCAGTTGGCCAGGGCGGTACCCGCCTTGACCGTCTGGCCGTCCATGACAGCCAGGGTGGCGCCGTAGGGCACCTTGTGGCGCTCACGCTCGCGATGGTTGTCGTCGACGATGATCAGTTCGCCGTTGCGCGAGATGGCCACCGGCTCGCCCTTGACGTTGGTGACGTAGCGCATGGTGGGCAGGAAGCGCACGCTACCGGCGGACTTGCCTTCCAGCTGGCTGGCGGCGGCGGCGCGCGAAGCGGCGCCACCGATGTGGAAGGTGCGCATGGTCAGCTGGGTGCCGGGTTCGCCGATGGATTGTGCGGCAATGACGCCCACCGCCTCGCCGACGTTGATCAGGTTGCCGCGCCCGAGGTCGCGGCCGTAGCACTTGGCGCAGAGGCCCCAGCGCGTGTCGCAGGTCAGCGGCGTGCGCACCTTGACCTCGTCGATGCCCAGTTCGTCGATGAGGTCGACCTTGGCCTCGTCCAGCAGGGTGCCGGCATCGATGACGGTTTCGCCGGTGTCCGGATTGACCACGTCGGCGGCCGCCACCCGGCCGAGGATACGGTCGCGCAGGGGTTCCACCACGTCGCCGCCCTCGACCAGGGCCTTCATCAGCATGCCGTTGGCGGTACCGCAATCGTCCTCGGTGATGACCAGATCCTGGGTGACGTCGACCAGGCGGCGGGTCAGGTAGCCGGAGTTCGCGGTCTTCAGCGCGGTATCGGCCAGGCCCTTGCGGGCGCCGTGCGTGGAGATGAAGTACTGCAGCACGTTGAGGCCTTCACGGAAGTTCGCCGTGATGGGGGTCTCGATAATGGAGCCGTCCGGCTTCGCCATCAGGCCGCGCATGCCGGCCAGCTGGCGGATCTGGGCGGCGGAACCCCGGGCACCGGAGTCGGCCATCATGTAGATGGAGTTGAAGGACTCCTGCTTGACCTGCTTGCCCTCGCGGTCGGTAACGGTCTCGTGCGAAAGCTGCTCCATCATAGCCTTGGCCACCTTGTCGCCGGCCTGGCCCCAGATGTCCACCACCTTGTTGTAGCGCTCGCCCTGAGTCACAAGGCCGGAGGTGTATTGCGATTCGATCTCCTTCACCTCCTTCTCGGCGGCGGCGAGGATGTCGTGCTTTTGCGGCGGCATGAGCATGTCCTGCATGCAGATGGAAATGCCGCCGCGGGCCGCCATGGAGAAGCCGGTGTACATCAGCTTGTCGGCGAACACCACGGTGTCCTTGAGGCCGCACTTGCGGAAGGCGGCGTTGATCAGCTTGGAGATTTCCTTCTTCTTCAGTACCCGATTGACGTGCGCGAAATCCAGGCCGGGAGGCAGGATTTCCGAGAGGAAGGCACGCCCTGCCACCGTCTCGTGGCGCTTCACGCGTTCCGCGACGCGGCCGGCGTCGTCATACACGCGCTCCTTGAGGCGCACGGTGACCCTGGCATTGATGTCCACCAGGCCTGATTGCCAGGCGCGGCGCAGCTCATCGACGTCGGCGAAGAGCATGCCCTCGCCCTTGGCGTTGATGCGCTCGCGCGTCATGTAGTAGAGGCCCAGCACGATGTCCTGCGAGGGCACGATGATGGGTTCGCCGTTGGCGGGGGACAGCACGTTGTTGGAAGCCAGCATCAGGGTGCGGGCTTCCATCTGCGCTTCCAGGGAGAGCGGCACGTGCACGGCCATCTGGTCGCCGTCGAAGTCGGCGTTGAAGGCGGTACACACCAGGGGATGCAGCTGGATGGCCTTGCCCTCGATGAGCACGGGCTCGAAGGCCTGGATGCCCAGGCGGTGCAGGGTCGGCGCCCGGTTCAACATCACGGGGTGCTCGCGGATCACCTCTTCGAGGATGTCCCAGACCACCGGTTCCTCGTCCTCCACCATGCGCTTGGCGGCCTTGATGGTGGTGGCCAGGCCCATGACTTCCAGGCGGTTGAAGATGAACGGCTTGAACAGCTCCAGGGCCATCAGCTTGGGCAAGCCGCACTGGTGCAGCTTCAGGGTGGGGCCGACGACGATGACGGAACGGCCGGAGTAGTCGACGCGCTTGCCCAGCAGGTTCTGGCGGAAGCGGCCGCCCTTGCCCTTGATCATGTCGGCCAGGGACTTGAGCGGACGCTTGTTGGCGCCGGTCATCGCCTTGCCGCGGCGACCGTTGTCGAGCAGGGAGTCCACCGACTCCTGCAGCATGCGCTTCTCGTTGCGCACGATGATGTCCGGGGCCTTCAGTTCGAGCAGGCGCTTCAGGCGGTTGTTGCGGTTGATGACGCGGCGATACAGGTCGTTCAGGTCCGAGGTGGCGAAGCGGCCGCCGTCCAGGGGCACCAGGGGACGCAGTTCCGGCGGCAGCACGGGCAGCACTTCCAGGATCATCCAGTCCGGGCGGATGCCGGACTTCATGAAGG
>VGVT01000081.1 GCA_016873935.1 Betaproteobacteria bacterium
GCCAGGAACGGCGTCTGCGGCGTTGCGGCGCTTGGCCATGGAATGACCATGGCCGGCGCGTCGCGCCTTGCATCCATCCGTTCCTGGTCTCAACGCGGGGCATGATCCCTACTGAAATAGGCTCTTACTCCGCGCGCATGGCCGCCGATTCGAGCCCGGCTGGGCGCGGCGCCGCTCAATCCGGTGTGGCCGACAGGCGGTAGCCGGCGCCGCGCACGGTCTGGATCAGGCTGTCGTGGCCGTCCGCCTCGAGGGCGGCGCGCAGGCGTCGGATATGCACATCGACGGTGCGTTCCTCGACGAAGACATGATCGCCCCAGACCTGGTCGAGCAACTGGGATCGGGAATAGACCCGCTCCGGATGGGTCATCAGGAAATGCAGCAGGCGGAACTCGGTGGGGCCCAGTTCCACCGGCTTGTCCTCGGCGAAGACGCGGTGCGAGCGGGGATCCAGCCTGAGGCCGCGAATCTCGACGGGATCCTCGGTCATCTGCGGCGCGCGCCGGCGCAGCACCGCCTTGATGCGGGCCATCAGCTCGCGCGGCGAGAATGGCTTGGTGATGTAGTCGTCGGCACCGGTCTCCAGGCCGAGGATCTTGTCGTTCTCCAGGGTGCGCGCGGTAAGCATGATGATGGGCACTTCCTTCAGGCGGGCGTCGCCACGGATGCGCCGCGCCAGTTCGATGCCCGACATGCCCGGCAGCATCCAGTCCAGCAGGATCAGATCGGGCAGGGCGCCGCGCAACTGGCCCAGGGCCGACTCGGCATCGTCGGCGACGAGGACGTCGTGGCCATGCTGGCCCAGGCTGAACTTGAGGACTTCCTGGATGCCCGGCTCGTCCTCGATGACGAGTATGGTGGCGGCCATGCGCGCCTCCGATGAGATGAAATCCACACCATGTTATGACGGTTTCGTGAAGGTTTCGTGACAGCGGAGCGGGCTGCGGAGAAGAAAAAAAGGGCGCCTTGCGGCGCCCTTGAACTCACGTGGTGTGAGATGGATGCGTGAACCGGGTCAGAGGTTGTAGGCCCGCTCGCCGTGGCTGGCGGTGTCCAGACCTTCGCGTTCCTGTTCCTCGCTGACGCGCAGGCCCATGGTCATGTCGATCAGCTTGAAGGCTACCAGGCTGACCACCCCCGACCACAGGATGGTGATGAGCACGCCGGTGGCTTGGGTGACGACCTGGCTGCCCATGCTGTAGCCGTCGACGCCGACGCCGCCCAGGGCCGGAGAGACGAAGATGCCGGTGCCGATGGCGCCGATGATGCCACCGATGCCGTGGATGCCGAACACGTCGAGGGAGTCGTCGTAACCCAGTGCCTTCTTCAGGCCGGACACACCCCACAGACAGACCACGCCCGCCACCGCGCCGAGGATGATGCCGCCCATCGGGCCGACCAGGCCGGCCGCCGGGGTGATGGCCACCAGTCCGGCGATCACGCCAGAGGCCACGCCCAGCATGGAGGGTTTGCCGCGCAGCAGCCATTCGGCGAACATCCAGGACAGGCCGGCCGCGGCGGTGGCGAGGATGGTGTTGATGAAGGCCAGGGCGGCGCCGCCGGTGGCTTCCAGGTTGGAACCGGCGTTGAAGCCGAACCAGCCCACCCACAGCAGCGAGGCGCCCACCATGGTCATCGGCAGGCTGTGCGGCGGCATGGCGTCACGGCCGTAGCCCACGCGCTTGCCCAGCACCATGGCGCCCACCAGGGCGGCGATACCGGCGTTGATGTGCACCACGGTGCCGCCCGCGAAGTCCAGGTCACCCTTCTCGAACAGGAAGCCGCCGGTGGCCCAGACCATGTGGGCGATAGGCAGGTAGGAGAAGGTGAACCACAGCGCCGCGAACACCAGCAGGGCGGAGAACTTCACCCGCTCGGCCAGGCCGCCGACGATCAGCGCCACGGTGATGGCGGCAAAGGTGAGCTGGAAGGCGACGAAGGTGAACTCCGGGATGACCACGCCGTCGGTGAAGGTCGCCGCCGTGCTGTCGCCGGTGATGCCGGCCAGGAACATCTTCGACAGATCACCGATCGCCCAGTTGAGGCTGCCGCCGTCACCGAATGCCAGCGAGTAACCATACACCGCCCAGAGGATGGAAATGAGGCAGAAGATGGCCATCACCTGGGTGAGCACCGACAACATGTTCTTGGCGCGGACCAGGCCGCCATAGAACAGCGCAACACCGGGAATGATCATGAGGATGACCAGCAGGGTGGAGACCATCATCCAGGTGGTGTCGCCCTTGTTGGGGACGGGCTTGACCTCGGCGGGAGCGGCTTCGGCCGCTGCCGCGGGGGCGGCTTCGGCGGGGGCGGCCGGCACGGCGGCCGCTTCCATCGGTTGCGCGGTCAAGGCCGGTGCCGGCGTCGGTCCCTCGGACAGGGCGACGCCGGAAAGACCCAGCGAGCCCAATAGCATCAGAGTGGCAAAGAATCGTTTCATGATGGTTTCTCCTTAGATCGCCGCTTCACCGGCTTCGCCGGTGCGGATGCGGACCACCTGTTCGAGGTCCCAGACGAAGATCTTGCCGTCGCCGATCTTGCCGGTCTGCGCGGCCTTGGAAATGGCCTCGATGGCCTGTTCCAGCAGTTCGGCCTTGATGGCGATCTCGATCTTCACCTTGGGTAGAAAGTCCACGACGTACTCCGCGCCGCGGTAGAGCTCGGTGTGGCCCTTCTGGCGGCCGAAGCCCTTGACCTCGGTCACGGTGATGCCGGACACCCCCAGGCCGGACAAGGCTTCACGAACCTCGTCGAGCTTGAAGGGTTTGATGATGGCGGTAACGAATTTCATAGTGTCTCCCGATTCATGGCTGGGCAATGGAAAGGGGGCGGCTCGCGCCATCCCCCGGTGCGTCGATCGATCAGAAAGCCTTGGAAATCCAGAAGGTGGTGGCGGATTTGCCGAGATTCTCGTTGTTGGCGTCGGTCCAGCGGGCTTTCTTTGCATCGGTGTCGGTGTACATGACGCCGGCGGTCACACCCGTAAGAACCTTGCTCATTTTGCCCATGTCATAGGCGAGGCTGAGCTTCCAATCGTCGTAATCCTGGGGGCCGTTGCTGTCGAATTCAAAGCGTCCCCAATGGGCGCCCAACGTTAGCCCGGTCTCGCCGATGGGCAGGCTGAAGGACAAATCGATGTAATCGGAACCCTTGGCGTTATCGAAACCGAAGACCTCGTCGCTGAGGGCGCGGGAATACTTGAGGGTGAACCACTTCCAGCCGAGCGCGGCATAGATCTCGGTGGTGTCCGCGTCGACCACGCCAGCGGGCTTGTCGCCGGGATACCAGTAACGGATCAGGCCGACGTCGTAGGTGACGCCACTGTCCCCGATGCCGCCGCGAAGGCCGGCGTAGAGGTCGATTTCAAGATTTCCCGAATCGTAGCCCTGGAAGTCTTCGATCCAGCCCACGTTTGAGCCCCAGGTACCAACATAGAACCCGCTACTGTGGGAATAGTCGAATCCCCCCTGCACGGCCGGATCGCCACCAGTCTGAGAGATGCCACGGAAGATGTAATTGCTGGTCAGGCTGACGTTGGCACTGAACGAATGCGGACTTTCCTCCTCCGCCGCCATCGCGAGGCTCGGGACGCACACCAGCCCTGTCAATAACAGGGTGCGATACATTGATTTCATAACGTTCTCCAAGGAATGGTGCGGTAGTGCACAGCCTCGTTTAGCATGCCCCGTGCCAGAAAAATAAACGTTAATAAACAATGTGTTACGAATTTGTTACTGAGGTGGTGCGCACCGATGCCTGATATTGGTGCATGCATGACAGGGTCATGCACCTTCTTGGCACTTGCGCCCGGCGGGGGACGGATTACCCTTGCCGCACTTGGCGACAAACGAAAAGGATGACGAAATGCTCAAGCAGAATCTGGTGACCGAAATGGCCGGCAAGGTGTCCGAGGTACTGGCCGCGAGCCCGGCGCGAGACATGGAAAAGAATCTGAAGGCGGCCCTGTCGGCCTGGCTGGCTAAGCTGGATCTGGTCAGCCGCGAGGAGTTCGACGTGCAGAGCGAGGTGCTGGCCCGCACGCGCGAGCAGTTGCGCGACCTGGAAGCCCGCCTGGCTCGTCTGGAAGGAGACGGGCCGGCATGACGCGCTGGCGTGCCTTCCCGCCGCTCGGCCGCGTGTTCCGGGCTGGGGGCTCCGCCTTCCTGTTGGGCGCCGTGCTGGCTGCCTGTTCCAGCAATCCGATGACCGGACGCAGCCAGCTCTCGCTGTTGCCAGAGAACACGGTGATCGCCCGCTCGGTCAGCGCCTACAAGGCGGAACTGGCGCCGTACGCGAAGAAGAATCGGCTGAATGCGCAAGCTGTTCAGGTCGAGCGGGTGCGCGGCATCACCAACCGCTTGGTGGCGCAGGCGGTGCGCTACCGGCCCGACACCGCCAACTGGCCTTGGGAGGTCAACGTCATCGACGACCCGAAGACCATCAACGCGTTCTGCATGCCCGGCGGCAAGATGGCGATCTATTCCGGTCTGATGGAGAAAATCCAGGCCACGGACGACGAAATCGCCCAGGTCATGGCGCACGAGATCGGCCACGCGCTGGCCAACCACGGCAGCGAGAAGATGTCCGTCGGCATGCTCTCCGACGTGCTCGTGGCCGCGGTGGCGGGCAACAATGCAGGAGCCCGGCAGATTGCCGACATCGCCAGCCTGCTGCTGTGGCAGTTGCCCAACAGCCGGGGCGCGGAGACCGAGGCCGACCGCATCGGCATCGAGCTCGCCGCGCGCGCTGGCTTCGACCCCGCCGCGGCGCCGTCGTTGTGGCGGAAGATGATGAAGGCCTCGGGCGAGGAGGGGCGTTTCGATCTGCTGTCCACCCACCCCGCTTCCGAGAGCCGCATGGAAACCCTGAACGAGCTGGTTCCGCACATGCGCCCACTCTATGCCGAGGCCGCCGCCCAGCCGGCCAGCCTGCCCAACCGCCTGGCCGCCAACGTGCGTGATGTGACGCCCGGTGCCGAGGCCGAGGCAGCGCCGGCGCCGCGCCCGCTCAGCCTGTTGAATCCGGCCGTGCAGGCCTTCAAGCGGGGCGAAGCGCTGCTGCCTTGCGAGGACTGCGGCATGGCCTTCTACCGGCGCAAGGACAAGCTGCGCGCCTATCACGAGGGCCGGGCCTGGGAAATCCTGGCGCGGGAGGTGCTGGAGGTCGGCTACGCGCAGGACATCAGCTGGTACTACCTGGGCGCCGCCGCGGAAGGCCTCGGCCTGCCGGTGGCCAGCGAGTATTACCGGCGCGCCGCGGAACTCGCCCGTTTCAAGGAAACCCACTGCAAGGGCCTGCTTGCCGATCTTTGCAACGGTATCGATTTGCCGCGCCAGGCCGAACAGGCCCTGGCCCGCCTGGCGCCATGAGCACGCGTCCGATCGAGGTGGCCGCCGCGGTCATCGAGCGCGCCGACGGCAGCTTCCTCATGGCCCGCCGCCCCGAGGGCAAGGCCTATGCCGGCTGGTGGGAGTTTCCCGGCGGCAAGCTGGAGGCGGGCGAAACCGCGCGCGAGGCGCTGCGGCGGGAGTTGCGGGAGGAACTGGGCATCGAGGTGACGCATGCGTTTCCCTGGCTCAACCGCGCCTTCGTCTATCCGCACGCGCATGTGCTGCTGCGTTTCTTCCGCGTCACCGGCTGGCACGGCGAGCCGCATCCGCATGAAGGCCAGGCGCTGGCCTGGACGCGTGCCGAGCAACCCCAGGTGACGCCCATACTGCCAGCCAACGGCCCCATCCTGCGGGGTCTCGGCCTGCCCCTGGAATATGCGGTCTCCGATCTCGCCGCGCTTGGCGAGGCGGCTTTCCTGCGCGCCCTCGACGCGCGCCTGCGAGGCGGGCTGAGGCTGCTGCAACTGCGCGAGAAGCAACTCGACACGGAAAACTGGCGCCGCCTCGCGCGCGAGGTGGCGGCGCGCTGCCGCGAATTCGGCGCCCGCCTGCTGCTGAACGGCGACACCGCCCTGGCGGCGGAACTCGGCGCGGGCGTGCATCTCGCTTCCGGCCAGCTCATGGCGGCCACGTCGCGGCCGGACCTGGAGTGGGTGGGCGCTTCCTGCCACAACCCCGCGGAACTGGGTCGCGCCGCCGAACTGGAGCTCGACCTGGTCGTGCTGTCGCCGGTGCTGCCCACCGCCAGCCATCCCGGCGCGGAAACCCTGGGCTGGCCGCGCTTCGCCGAGTGGGTGGCGGACTACCCCCTGCCGGTGTTCGCCCTCGGCGGCCTCGGTCTGGATGACCTGGAAATCGCCCGCGCCCACGGTGCCCATGGTGTGGCGTTGAAGAGCCAGGCATGGTGCGCGCCATGAAGACATCCCGCTGGATGGGCGTGCTCGCCCCGTTGCTGCTGGGCGCGCTGGTGGGTGCGGTGCTCTGGTTCAACCCGGTACGTCAGGAGCCTCCGGCGACGCGCGCAGACTGCGCCGAGCTCACGCGCGGTTGCGCGCTGAGCGTCGAGGGTCGCGCCATCCGCCTGGGGGTCGATCGCGAAATCCGCGTGCTGCAGCCATTCGGGCTATGGTTGGAGGCGCCGGGCGTGGCCAGGGCGGAAGTCCGCTTCACGATGGCGGAGATGGACATGGGCTTCAACCTCTACGTCCTGCGCCCCGGCCCCGACGGCGTGCTGCGCGCCACGGTGACGCTGCCGGTATGCGTCAGCGGCTCGCGCGAGTGGTTGATGACCCTGGACCTGGACGGGA
>VGVT01000082.1 GCA_016873935.1 Betaproteobacteria bacterium
CGCGTTGAGACCAGGAACGGATGGATGCAAGGCGCGACGCGCCGGCCATGGTCATTCCATGGCCAAGCGCCGCAACGCCGCAGACGCCGTTCCTGGCCTCAACCCGCAGGGCCGCTGGCGTGCGGGCACATTGCCGCGTTGCGGGTGGCTTGTTTGGAACGACCAAACCGCGCCACCCGCGCCTTGCACTGCCTCCCGCACACCAACGGCGCGGGGCATGATCCCTGCTGAAATAGGCTCTAAACGGTGAGGGGCGTTACCGATCCCGCCGCCTGCGCGGCTCGTAGTGCGCGACGGCGCGCATGATGGCGGAGTAGGGGAAGCGCTCGACATCGCCGAACTTGGCGATACCTTCGTGCATCAGCGCTGCCACGTCGGCCTCGATCTCGGCGCCCTGTTCGAGGGCATCCCGCAGCCCCAGCACGCCGCCGCACTGGGCACGGATCTCCTTGCCGAAGGGCCAGGGCTGCGCGGGGTCCATGTGCAGGGCGAAGCGGGCATTGCGGTGCAGGGCTTCGTGGAAGGCCTTGCACGCGGCGTTGGCCTCGCGTTCCGAGCAGGCGATGGCCTCGCGTTCCGCCAGCAGCAGCTTGCGCGCCTTGAAGCAGGCGACACAGCGGGACAGCAGCGCCCGCTCGAAGGGGCAGGGCAGGTCGATGGCGGTTTGCCGCGCTTGCCGGTAGGCGTCCTCGTTGTAGCCGCTCATGGATGGAGTTGGGCGTGAGGCGTTAGGCCTGAAACGGAGGGATGAGGGGCTTGCGACGCTCTCCTGCCCACTTGTCGTTCCCCGATCAGTAGTCGTCCCCGGCCAGGGAAGCATCCAGTTCCCGGGGTTGCGACAGGGTGTCCTCGGCGGCGAGCTCGTTCTCCGCGAAGATCATCTTGATGGCCTGGCCGGCTTTGGGGTCCAGCTGCTTGCGCAACTCGTTGGCGACGGCCTTGGCTTCCTTGAAGCTTTCGGCCTGGCCCTGTTTTTCCAGGATGTTCAGCGGGCCGATCTTGTAGATGTAGTAGGGCATGGGCGGGATGAATAGTTGACTGTCGCGCTAGGGTATACAAGCGGGCGCCTCCCGGCAAGGATGCATTTCACCCACTCCCCGCCGGGGGGTGGGTGAAAACCCTCAGGCCAGCTTGCCGTGGCAGTGTTTGTATTTCTTGCCCGAGCCGCAGGGACAGGGGTCGTTGCGACCGACCTTGGCGTGTTCACGATGGATGGGCTGCTGGACCACGGCCGCGTCGTCGTCGGCGGCCAGGGCCTCGTCGTAGTCGGCGTGCTGGTATTTGACGTTGCTGACCGGCGCTTCCTGTGGTTCCACCGCCTCCACGTCGGCCTCGCTGCGGATCTGCACGGTCAGGGTGACCTGGGTGACCTCCCGCGAGATGGTGGCAAGCATGCGCTCGAACAGCTCGAAGGCCTCGCGCTTGTATTCCTGCTTCGGGTTCTTCGCCGCGTAGCCGCGCAGGTGGATGCCCTGGCGCAGGTGGTCCATGGCGGCGAGATGCTCGCGCCAGTGGTTGTCCAGGCTCTGCAGCAGCATGGCACGCTCGAAGTTGCGCAGGTTCTCGGCGCCGGCCAGCCCTTCCTTGGCGGCGTAGCTCTCGTTCGCGGCGTCGACGATGCGCGCGCGCACGCCCTGCTCGTCCAGGCGCTCGTCCGCGTCCAGCCACTGCTGCACCGGGCATTCGAGCAGGAATTCGGCGGCCAGGACCTGGGTCAGGCCGGCCACGTCCCACTGCTCGGCCATGCTGCCCGGCGGCATATGTTCGTTGATGGTGTCGTTCAGCACCTGCGCGCGCATGCCGACGATGCCGTCGCGGACGTCCTGGGTCTCCAGCAGCTCATTACGCTGCGAGTAGATGACCTTGCGCTGGTCGTTGGCGACGTCGTCGTATTCGAGCAGTTGCTTGCGGATGTCGAAGTTGCGCTGCTCCACCTTGCGCTGCGCCGATTCCAGGGAGCGGTTGACCATGGCGTGCTCGATGGCCTCGCCCTCCGGCATCTTCAGCTTGTCCATGATCATCTTCAGGCGCTCGCCGCCGAAGATGCGCAGCAGGGGATCCTCCAGCGACAGGTAAAAGCGCGACGAGCCGGGGTCGCCCTGGCGGCCGGAACGGCCGCGCAACTGGTTGTCCACCCGGCGCGACTCGTGCCGCTCGGTGCCGATGATGTGCAGGCCGCCGGCGTCGATGACCGCCTGGTGGCGCGGCGCCCAGTCCGCCTTGAGCGCGGCGACGCGGGCGGCCCTGTCCTCGGCGCTGAGGCTGTCGTCCGCCTGGATGGCATCGATTTCCTTGGCGATGCTGCCGCCGAGGACGATGTCGGTGCCGCGGCCGGCCATGTTGGTGGCGATGGTGATGCCGCCGGGCAGGCCCGCCTGCGCCACCACCTGGGCTTCCCTTTCGTGCTGCTTGGCGTTGAGCACCTGGTGCGGCAGCTTTTCCTTGCTGAGCAGGCCGGACAGGAACTCGTTCACCTCGATCGAGGTGGTGCCCACCAGCACCGGCTGACCGCGCTTGTGGCAGTCGCGGATGTCGGCGATGACCGCCTGCCACTTCTCGTCGGCGGTGCGGTAGACGAGGTCGTTCATGTCCTTGCGGATCATCGGCCGGTTGGTCGGGATGATCACCGTCTCCAGGCCGTAGATCTGCTGGAATTCGTAGGCTTCGGTGTCGGCCGTGCCGGTCATGCCGGCCAGCTTCTGGTACATGCGGAAGTAGTTCTGGAAGGTGATCGAGGCCAGCGTCTGGTTCTCGCGCTGGATGCTGGCGCCTTCCTTGGCTTCCACGGCCTGGTGCAGACCATCGGACCAGCGCCGGCCGGTCATCAGGCGGCCGGTGAATTCGTCGACGATGACCACTTCGCCGTTCTGCACCACGTAGTGCTGGTCCTTGTGGTAGAGCACATGTGCGCGCAGCGCGGCATAGACGTGGTGGATCAGCGAGATGTTGGCGGCGTCATAGAGGCTGGTGCCCGGGGCCAGCACGCCCAGTTCGGTGAGGATGGCCTCCACCTTCTCGTGGCCGGCCTCGGACAGCAGCACCTGGTGCGCCTTCTCGTCCACCGAATAGTCGCCGGGCGGCGGCGGCTCGTCCTGCTTGGGCTCGTGCGCCATGCGCGTGAGACGCGGCGGCACCTGGTTCATCAACTGGTACATGGCGACGTTGTCGTCGGCCTGGCCGGAGATGATCAGCGGCGTCCTCGCCTCGTCGATGAGGATGGAGTCCACCTCGTCGACGATGGCGTAGTTGAGCGGCCGTTGCACCCGCTGCTGCGGGGTGAACACCATGTTGTCGCGCAGGTAGTCGAAACCGTATTCGTTGTTGGTGCCGTAGGTGATGTCGGCGGCGTAGGCGGCCTGCTTCTCCTCGTTGGGCTGCTGCGACACGATCACGCCGACGCTCAAGCCCAGGAAGCGGTAGATCTTGCCCATCCAGTCGGCGTCGCGGCTGGCCAGGTAGTCGTTCACCGTCACCACGTGAACGCCCTTGCCGGGCAGGGCGTTGAGGTACACCGCCAGGGTGGCCATCAGGGTCTTGCCCTCGCCGGTGCGCATCTCGGAAATCTTGCCCTGGTGCAGGGCCATGGCGCCGACGATCTGCACGTCGTAGTGGCGCATGCCCAGCATCCGCTTGGCGGCCTCGCGCACGGTGGCGAAGGCTTCCGGCAGCAGGGCGTCGAGAGTCTCGCCGCCCTCCAGGCGGGTGCGGAATTCGGCGGTCTTGCCGCGTAAATCATCGTCGGAGAGTCTTTCGAAGGCGGCCTCGAGGGCGTTGACCTTGGCGACGGTGCCCCGGTACTGCTTCAGCAGGCGGTCGTTACGGCTGCCGAAGACTTTCTTGAGAAGGTTGGAAATCATGAAAAATGAAGGAGATACGAGAGATGGGCGGAATCGGCGAATGCTACCATACCCCCGCTCCCCCCTCCCCGCACGACGCTACCCGTAAAGCCTTGGCCTCGCGTCCTTTTCCCCTCGTGCGCCTGCGTGGTTTGCTGCAGGCCGATCGCTCGCTGGCCGTGGCCCTGCCCGAAGCGGAACGGCTGGCCGTCCTCAATCGCCGTTTCGCCGGGGTGGTGCCCAAGGCGGTGGCGCGCGCCTGCCGCGTGGCCGCCATCCAGGGCGACACCGCCCTGGTGTTCTGCGCCAACGGCGCCGCCGCCAGCCGCGTGCGCGCCCAGGCCGGCGGCGTGGCGCGCGCGCTGGTCACGGCCGGCGCCGCGGTGGCGACGGTGAAGGTCAAGGTGCGCGCCGACTGGTCCTTTCCCGCGCCGCCGGAAAAGCAGGATCTGCCGGCGGCGGCCCTGGCCTCCTTCCGCGACCTCGAGGACCACCTGCCCGAGGGCGGCCTGCGCGACGCCGTGGAAAGGCTGCTGGCCCGCCGTCGCAAGGGCTGACGGTTACAATCCGGCCATGATCCCGAGCTGCAACATCTTCCTGGTCGGCCTCATGGGCGCCGGCAAGACCACCATCGGCAAACTGCTGGCCCGGCAGCGCGGCCTGGAGTTCATCGATTCGGACCAGGAAATCGTCGCCCGCTGCGGCGTGAGCATTCCCACCATCTTCGAGATCGAGGGCGAAGCCGGCTTCCGCAAGCGCGAGGTGGCGATGATCGACGAACTCAGCCGGCGCGACGGCATCGTCCTCGCCACCGGCGGCGGCGCCGTGTTGCTGGAGGAAAACCGCGCCGCCCTGAAGGCGCGCGGCACCGTGGTCTATCTGCGTTGCCAGCCCCAGGAACTCTACCTGCGCACCCGCCACGACAAGAACCGCCCCCTGCTGCAGACGGACGATCCGCTGCGCAAGCTCAAGGATCTCTACGCCCTGCGCCATCCCCTCTACATGCAGGTGGCCGACATGGTGCTGGAGTCGGGCCGGCAAAGCGCCGCGCAACTGGTGAAGCGCCTGGAGAACAGCCTGGACCTGGCCGCGGTGGGGGCGAGGGAACCGTGCGCCACCCCGTCCGCGTGAGTGGGGCGTTTTCCATGCCGCAAGGGCCCGGTGCGCGCTAACCGAACATGGCCGATCCGGCGGCTTCCCCCCTTTGCAAAAGGGGGGGGAGGGGGGATTGCCCCCAGGTTGGCATGGACCCAATCCCGGCTTGAATCCCCCCCGGCCCCCCTTTTTCAAAGGGGGGAGGCTGAGGCTTGGCCTGCGCCACCCCCCCATTCTTGCCCTGGAAGCATCCCCTCGTCATTCCGGAGCAGTCCGGAATCCAGCCTGATCCTGGGTCTGTCCCCTCGTGGCGATCAGCGCCGGGGTGACGGTTCATTCGCGCGAACCGCCGCATGCCTGGGTTTCCTGTTCAGCCTGGTGCTGGCTACGGGCGCCACGCAGGCCGCCGACTACCATGCCGGTCCCGAGGATTACCGCGCCATCCTGCCCCGCCTCGCCGCCGGCGACCGCCTGCTGCTGCGTGCCGGGGACTACCTTCGCGGCCTGCCGCTGCACGGACTGCAAGGCGAAGCGGCGCGGCCCATCGTCATCGAGGGGCCGGCCGAGGGACCGCGCGCCCGTTTCCTCGCGCGTCGCGGCGCCAACACCGTCAGCCTCGTGGACGTGCGCCACATCGTCCTGCGCAACCTGCAACTGGACGGCCGCAACCTGCCGGTGGACGCGGTCAAGGCCGAGGGCCACGCCCGTTTCGCCCACTTCGTCAGCCTGGAAAACCTGCACATCCACGACCACGCCGCCAGCCAGCAGAGCGTCGGCATTTCCAGCAAATGCCCCGCGCATGGCTGGATCGTGCGCGGCAACCGCATCGAGCGGGTGGGCACCGGCATGTATTTCGGCGACTCCGACGGCTCCGACCCCTTCGTCGCCGGCCTCATCGAAGGCAACCACGTCACCGACACTCTCGGCTACAGCCTGCAGATCAAGCACCAGAAGGCGCGTCCGGCGGACCTGCCGGAGGCGGATACGAGCCATGACACGGTGATCCGCCGCAATGTCTTCGCCAAGCCCGGGCCGGCCCCCGCTGCGGGCGAGAAGACACCGAATGCCCGCCCCAACGTCCTGCTCGGTCACTTCCCGACGAGCGGCGCGGGCAGCGAGGATCGCTACCTGGTGTACGCCAACCTGTTCCTGCACAACCCCGGCGAGTCCCTGTTGCAGGGCGAAGGCAACCTGGCCGTCTACAGCAACCTGTTCCTCACCGACGGCCCCGACGCCGTCCGCATCCAGCCGCACAACGACGTGCCGCGCGAGGTGCGGGTGCTGTTCAACACCGTGCTCGCCGCCGGCAACGGCGTCACCGTGCTGGAGCCGGAGCACAACCCGCACACCCAGTTGGTCGCCGGCAACCTGGTGTTCGCCGCCGGCCCCCTGCGCGGCGGCACGCAACGTGAAAACCTGACCGGGAACCGCGCCGCCGCCGCGCGTCATCTCGCCCAGGCCGACGCCTACCCGGCCAGGCCGGAAGCGGCGGC
>VGVT01000083.1 GCA_016873935.1 Betaproteobacteria bacterium
CTCGATGGGCGTGTCCTCGTCGAACAGCAGCACCGCGTCCACCGCCTCCAGGGCGGCCAGCACGCGGGCGCGATCGTTCTCGTGGATCACCGGCCGGCTCGGCCCCTTCAGGGCGCTGACCGAACGGTCGGTGTTGAGGCCGACGATGAGCCGGTCGCCCTGTTTGCGCGCCTGTTCCAGATAGGTCACGTGGCCGGCGTGCAGCAGGTCGAAGCAGCCGTTGGTGAACACCAGCCGCTCGCCGCGCGCGCGCCAGGCGCGGGCGCGCCGCATGAGGACGTCGGGCTGGCAGATCTTGTCCGCCTGTTCCACCGCGTCCTCCACCTCGATGGCGTGCAGCAGCTCGTCGCGGGCGATCGGCACGGTGCCCACCTGGCCGACGACGATGCCGGCCGCCAGGTTGGCCAGGCCGCAGGCGGCGGCGGGGGCCAGGCCGGCCACCAGTCCCGCCGCCAGGGTGGCGATGACGGTGTCGCCGGCGCCGGACACGTCGAACACCTGGCGCGCGGTGGCGGGCAGATGCTCGACGCCCTGGGCGCCGATCAGGGAAATGCCCTCCTCGCCCCGGGTCACGGTCATGAATGTCAGATTCAGTTCGGCCGCCAGGCGACCGGCGCCGGCCAGCAGGGCGTCGATGTCGCGGGCCGGCACGCCGCAGGCCTCGGCGGCTTCCTTCTTGTTCGGCGTCAGGGTGGTGGCGCCCGCGTACTTCGCGTAGTCGCGCCCCTTGGGGTCGACCAGCACCGGAATGCCGCGCGCGCGCGCCGCGTCGATCAGCCGCCGGCACAGCTCGCCATCCAGCACGCCCTTGGCGTAGTCGGACAGGATCACCGCCGCCGGGGGACGCTCGCGCAGCAGGCCCAGCACCCGCTCGGCCAGGGCGGCGCGGTCCTCGGCCAGATAGGGGGTCACCTCCTCCCGGTCGATGCGCAGCATCTGCTGGTGGCCGCCGATCACCCGGGTCTTGGCGATGGTGGAATGGTTGCCGCTGACCACCAGGCCATGCGCGTCGATGCCCGTCTCCGCGCACATGCGCGCCAGGCGCTCGCCGTTGGCGTCATCGCCGACATAGCCGGCGAGGACCGCGCGCAGGCCGAGGCCGGCCAGGTTGGCGGCAACGTTGGCGGCGCCGCCCATGCGCTCGGTTTCGCGGTGCAGGCGCACCACCGGCACCGGCGCCTCCGGCGAGATCCGCTCGACGTCGCCCCACAGGTAGCGGTCCAGCATGAGGTCGCCCACCACCAGCACGCGCGGAGGCTCGCCGCCGGCGGGCGCGAAGCCGTGCCGCACCAGGTCGATCAGCGGTCGCGACATCTCAGGCCCCGGCCTCCACCAGTTCACACAGGATATGCCCGATCAGGATGTGCGCCTCCTGGATGCGCGCGGTCTCCGCCGAGGGCGCCAGCAGGACCAGGTCGCACAGGCCCATCAGGGCGCCGCCGCTACCGCCCAGCAGGCCGATGCTGCGCAGCCCCGCGCGGCGACCCGCCTCGATGGCGGCGATGACGTTGCGGCTGTTTCCCGAGGTGGAAATGCCGACGAGCACGTCGCCCGGCCTGCACAGGGCCTCGACCTGGCGGGCGAACACGTGGTCGAAGCCGTAATCGTTGCCCACCGAGGTGAGGATGGAACTGTCGGTGGTCAGGGCGATGGCCGCAAGCCCCTTGCGCTCGCGCTTGAAGCGACCCACCAGTTCGGCGGCGATGTGCTGGCTGTCGGCGGCGCTGCCGCCGTTGCCCATGAGGAACACGGTGCCGCCCGCGGCCAGGCATTCGCGCAGCAGCTCCGCCGCCTCGGCGATGCGCGGCTTCAGCGGCGCCAGCGCGGCGATGGTGGCCTGATGATCGGCGATGCAGCGGTCGATGACGTCGGTGTGGGTCATGCTCGCCTCAGCAATACGGATCGTCCTTCAGCAGGTAACCGCTCACATAGTCGCGCACGCCGTCCTCCAGTTCGGTGAAGGGCTTGTCGTAGCCGGCAGCGCGCAGCTTGGTCATGTCGGCCTGGGTGAAATACTGGTACTTGCCGCGCAGGTCCTCGGGCATCTCGATGAACTCGATGGCCGGCTCCAGGCCCATGCTCCGCTGAGTGGCGCGCGCCAGATCGAGGAAGGCGCGGGCCTTGCCGGTGCCGATGTTGTACAGGCCGGAGGCGGGCCGGTGCTCGACGAAATGCGCCAGCACCGCCGCCGCGTCCTTGACGTAGACGAAGTCGCGCATCTGCATGCCGTCGGCGTAGTCCGGCCGATGGCTGCGGAACAGCTTCATGCCGCCGCTGGCGCGGGTCTGGTTGAAGGTGTGGTAGACCACGCTGGCCATGCGTCCCTTGTGGTACTCGTTGGGGCCATAGACGTTGAAGAACTTGAAGCCGTACCAGAACGGCGGCGTCGGCTTGCCCTCGTGCGCCTGGCGTAGCGCCCAGCGGTCGAAGAACTGCTTGGAGAAGCCGTAGCCGTTGAGCGGTCGCAGGGCGGCGTTGTCGTGCGTATCCACATAGCCCAGCTCGCCGCCGCCATAGGTCGCTGCCGAACTGGCGTACAGATAGGCCACGCCCTTGTCGGCGCACCACTGCCAGAGCCGCTGGCTGTAACGGATGTTGGTCTCCAGCAAGAGGCCGAAATCACGCTCGGTGGTGGCGCTGATGGCGCCCATGTGGATCACCGCTTCGACCTTCAGGTTCGGGCGGGCCTCCAGCCAGGGGAACAGCTCATCCTTGTCGAGGTACTCGACGATGTCGCGCCGGCAGTAGTTCTGCCACTGATCCGCCTCCAGGATGCGGTCGACCAGGACGAGGTCGTCGCGTTGGCTTTGCGCGTTGAAATGCCAGGCGATCATGCTGCCGATCATGCCTGCGCCACCGGTGATGATGATCATGGTGAACCGAAAATGAACTGTGGGTGCGTCATTGTAGGGATTAGCCCAACCAAATCAAAAACCTTCCGTTTTAAGCTTGATTTAAGGGCCGGGCCCTAGCCTTGCGGCAACATCATTTCAAGGCGCAGACATGGCCAACGCCCTCCGATCCGTCCTCTCCCCCTCGCGCAAGCAGCTCAACGTCGTCCACACGGTCGCCGGCGCGCCGCGCCGGGAGGAGGCCGAATCCTTCATCCGCGCCACATTCGCCAGCCATTACAACGCCGACGTGCCGTCCTTCGCGCCCAACCTGATGCTGATGGAGGACGCTGGCCGCATCGTCGCCGCCACCGGCTGGCGCTGCGCGGGCAGCGAGCCGCTCTATCTGGAAAACTACCTGGACACCCCCATCGAGGTGGCGATGGCCAGGCTGGCGGGACAGCCGGTGCGGCGCGAACAGATCGTGGAAGTCGGCAATCTGGCCACGGCCAGACCGGGTGCCAGCCTCGACCTGATTCTCACCCTGGCGCGCCATCTCGACCAACTGGGCTACAAGTGGGTGGTGTTCACCGCCACCAGCACCCTGGTGGGGATATTCTCCCGCCTGCGCCTGCCGCTGCTGGCCCTGGCCCACGCCAACCCGTCCCGGCTCGGAGGCGACGCCGCCGCCTGGGGCAGCTACTACGAAACCGAGCCCATCGTGGTGGCCGGCAAGATCCGCATCGCCCTGGAATGCGCCGCGCGCCATGAGTAATCCCTTGTTGCGGGCACTGGCGCTGCAGTCGCCCCATGCCGTGCTGCTCAGCGGCGCGGACGGAGACTGGCGCACGGCGGACATCCTGGCCCAGGTGGAAACCCTGTCCTCACGGTTGGCGGGATGCCGGGTGCTGGCCGTGCTGGCCGACAACGGCCCAGCCTGGGTGATGGCCGATCTGGCTGCGATGCATGCGGGCAAGGTCCATCTGCCGCTGCCCGGTTTCTTCAGCCCTGACCAGATGGCCCATGCCCTGGCGCGGACGGCCGCCGATACGGTGCTGACCGACCAGCCGGAGCGCATCGGCGCCCTGGATCTGGGTTTCAGCATCACCGATCGCTGGATGGGCATGACCCTGATGCGGCGTGTCGTGGCACCGGTCGCCATCCCTGCAGGCACCGCCAAGATCTCCTTCACCTCCGGCAGCACGGGCGCCCCCAAGGGCGTCTGCCTGAGCGCCGAAGGCCTGCACGATACCGCCGGCGCCGTGCTGGATCGGCTTGCCGACCTGCCTATCCAGAGGCACCTGGCGGTCCTGCCCCTGGCCTTGCTGCTGGAGAATGTCGCCGGCGTATACACGCCCCTGTTGCGCGGTGCCGCCGTCCATCTGCCGCCGCTGCAGCAACTGGGCTGGCACGGCATGGCGGGCTTCGATCCGGCGGCCCTGCACACGGCCGCGGAGGCCGCGCGGCCGGACAGCCTGATCCTCGTGCCCGAACTGCTCAAGGCCTGGACTTTGTATCTGGCCAAGACGGCCGAGCGTCCACCGCTCAGTCTGGACTACGTGGCGGTCGGCGGCGCCCGTGTCGACCCCGCCCTTCTGCAAGGCGCCCGCGCGTTCGGCCTGCCCGCCTACCAGGGTTACGGTCTGACCGAATGCGGGTCGGTGGTCAGTCTCAATCGGCCCGGCGATGACCGGCCCGGCGTGGGGCGTCCTCTGCAGCATGCCCGAGTCCGCATCGACGGTGGCGAGGTCCGGGTCCGGGCCAGGGCCTTTCTCGGCTATCTCGACGGCGAGCGACCGCTCACTGACAGCGAGGGTGCGGTGGAATTCGCCACCGGTGACCTGGGGGATGTCGACGCGCAAGGTCATCTCAGGCTGGCGGGACGGCGGACAAACCTCCTGATCAGTTCCTTCGGCCGCAACCTCTCGCCGGAATGGGTCGAGTCCGCCCTGCTGGCCCAGCCCGCCATCGGCCAGGTCGTGGTGGCGGGAGACGAGCGGCCTTATCTGAGCGCCATCCTGGCGCCCGCGCCAGGGGCCCGCCCGGAGGACATCGCCAGCGCCGTCGACGCCGCCAATGCGGGCTTGCCGGACTACGCCCGCATCGGCGCCTGGCTCAGCGTGCCGCCCTTCGATCCCCGGAACGGCCTGGCCACCGGCAATGGCCGTCCGGTCCGGGCTGCGATTCTCGATCGTTTCGCCGCGCAACTCGCGGCGCTGTATGACAACAAGGAACCCACCCATGCCGTTCTATGAAGAATTGATCGCCGCCACGGCGGCGGACAGTGACCTCTTGCTCGCCGCCCCGGTCATCGCCGATTGCCTGCAAGGTCGCGTCAGCCTGGAAAGCTACCTCGCCTTCCTGGGCCAGGCCTACCACCACGTCCGCCACACCACGCCGCTGCTCATGCTGCTGGGGGGAGGCCTGCCGGATCGCCTGGGCTGGATGCGCCGGGCCGTGGCCGAATACATCGAAGAGGAAATCGGTCACGAGGAATGGATCCTGGACGACATCGCCGCAGCCGGCGGCGATGCGGAGGCCGTGCGCGCCAGCCGCCCGGATTTGCCCGCCGAGGTGATGGTGGCCTACGCCTACGACCTGATCCAGCGCGGCAACCCGGCGGGCTTCTTCGGCATGGTGTTCGTGCTGGAGGGCACCAGCGTGGCCCTGGCCCTGACCGCGGCGGACCGCATCCAGGAGGCCCTGGGCCTGCCTGACAGCGCCTTTTCCTACCTGCGTTCCCACGGCACCCTGGATCAGAGCCACACGCGACATCTGGCCGACCTGCTGGAAAAGATGACCCCGGAAGACCAGGCCGAGGTCATCCGCCGCGCCAAGGTGTTTTTCAAGCTTTACGGCGACATCTTTCGGGCTCTGCCCGCCGCGGGAGAAACTCCATGGAACTAGGCAACGCACGCATTCTTCTGACCGGCGCCACCGGCGGCCTGGGCAGCGCCCTCGCCCATGAACTTTCCGCCGCGGGCGCGGAGCTCCTGTTGGCGGCCCGGGACATGCAAAAGCTGGGCCGGTTGCGGGACAGCCTGAACACCCGCGCCATCACCGCCCAGGCCGACCTCAACAGCGGCGACGACATCGCCGCGCTGGCGAGGGCAGCACGGGATTTCGAGGTCAACGTGCTGATCAACAATGCTGGCGTCGGCTGCTTCGGCCTGTTGGATCTTCAGCCCTGGCAGGACGTCGAACGGACCCTGAGCACCAATCTGCTTACCCCCATCCGCCTGACCCAGGCCCTGCTGCCCTGGCTCAAGGCCCAGCCCCAGGCCGCCATCGTCAACGTTGGCTCGACCTTCGGCAGCATCCCCTTTGCCGGCTTCGCCGCCTATTCCGCCGCCAAGGCCGGCTTGCGCGGCTTTTCCCAGGCCCTGCGCCGGGAATTGGCGGATTCCCGGGTCGACGTCATCCACCTGGCCCCGCGCGCCATCGACACGCCCCTCAATTCGCCGGCGGTCAACG
>VGVT01000084.1 GCA_016873935.1 Betaproteobacteria bacterium
AGAATCCGGAAGCGCAGGCTCATGACGCCAGGAAGGGATAGTCGGTATAGCCCGCTTCGCCGCCGCCGTAGAAGGTGGCCTGGTCTGCAGCGTTGAGCGGCGCGTCGCGGCGAAAGCGTTCCGGCAGGTCCGGGTTGGCGATGAAAGGCACGCCGAAGGCCACCAGGTCCGCCCGGCCCGAAGCCAGCACGGCGTTGGCGCGCGCCTTGTCGTAGCCGGAGTTGGTCATGAACACGCCCTTCCACAGCGGCCGCAGGTCCAGGGGCTCGAAGAAGGGACCCGCCGCGCCGGGGGCGTCGCGGCCCATCTCGGTGACGTGCAGGTAGGCCAGGGCGTACGCGTTGAGCAGCTCCACCACGCGGCCGAAGGTGGCGCGCGGCGCGGTATCGCGCATGTCGTTGAAGGGCTGCACCGGTGACAGGCGCACCGCCACGCGCGGCGCGCCCCAGACGCCGCAGACCGCGTCGAGCACTTCCAGCAGCAGGCGCGCGCGGTGGTCGACGGAGCCGCCGTAGGCGTCGGCGCGTTGATTGCTGCCGTCGCGCAGGAACTGGTCGAGCAGATAGCCGTTCGCGGCGTGTACTTCGACGCCGTCGAAGCCGGCCGCCAGCGCATTCTTGGCGGCGACGCGGTAGGCGTCGACGATGTCGGGCAGTTCTTCCGCTCCCAGCGCGCGCGGGGTGACGAAGGCCTGCATGCCCTCATAGGTGATGGCCTCGCCGGCGGCACGGATCGCCGAGGGCGCCACCGGCAGGGCGCCGTCCGGCTGCAGGCTGGGGTGGGACACCCGGCCGACATGCCAGAGCTGGCAGAAGATGCGTCCGCCCGCCTCGTGCACCGCCGTCGTCACATCGGCCCAGCCCGCCACCTGAATGCCGTTCCAGATACCCGGCGTGTGCGGATAGCCGACCGCCTGCGGCGAGATGCAGGTGGCCTCGCTGATGATCAGGCCGGCACCGGCGCGCTGCCGGTAATACTCCGCCAACAAAGGGCCCGGCACACCATCACGGCCGGATCGGTTACGGGTGAGCGGGGCCATGACCATGCGGTTGGGCAACTGATGCGGGCCGATCTGGATGGGGGTGAACAGGTCGATGACGGACATGGCTTGGCTCCTCGCGCGCAAGGCTGCTAGCCTAGCCGCCTCTTCCGCCCCGCGCCAGCCCGCCCTCATGCAGCCGCCCCCGGATTGTCTGTTGCTCATTTCCAGCCATTGCCCGCATTGCTCCGCCGTGCTGGCCGCGCTGGCCGACCTGGTGAAACGGGGCGGCATCGGCCGCCTGGAAGTGGTGAACGTGGAGGCCCTGCCGCACATCGCGGCAGAACTGGGCGCACGCTCGCTGCCCTGGCTGCGCCTGGGCGAGTTTGAACTGCATGGCGCGCGCGCGCCGGCGGAACTGGAACTGTGGGCGCGCCGGGCGGCCGACCCGTCCGCGCTGGCCGATGCCCTGCACGACCTGCTGAAAAATGGTGACGCCATCCAAGTATTGCGCCTGGTGGGCGAGGCGCCGGCGCGGCTGGCTGAGCTCCTGCCCATCGTCGCCAATCCGGAGGCCAGCCTCAACGTGCGCCTGGGCGCCGGCATGGTGTTCGAGGAATACGCCGGCAGCGCCGCCTTGCGCAGCCTCACGCCACGCCTGTGCGATCTTGCGCGAGATGCGGATGCGCGGGTGCGCGCCGATGTCGCGCATCTTCTCGGGCTGGCCCGCGATGACGCCACGCGATCCTGCCTGGAAGCCCTGCTCGGCGACGAGGATGCCGGCGTCCGCGAAATCGCGCGCGAAAGCCTCGATGCCCTGAGCGGAAGCTCGCCGTCCGCCGCCTGATTCGCCCAGTTGCTGCTTGCGGCGAGACCCATATCGGTACGTATCTGATTGATCCGGCAGGGTAAATTGACAATATTAGAATGCCCTGATAGGCTGAATTAGAAATTTTTATCCATCCCCCAACCTCTCAGGAGCCTCCCATGCAGACCCGTATCGCCGCCCTTTCCGCCTTCGCCCTCGTAGCCACCACGCCCGCCTTCGCCGGCGACCCGGTGATTGGCAAGCAGAAGGCGACCGCCTGCGTGATCTGCCACGGCGGCGAAAACTTCGGCGGCATTTTCTACACGCTGCAACTGGCCGGCCGCAACGCCGACAAGCTGGCGATCAAGACCAACAAGTACAAGACCCTCAAGGTGCTGCATCCGATGATGAACATGGCGGTGGCCTTCTACACCGAGAAGGAGATCGAGGACGTGGCCGCCTACTACCAGTCCATCGGCAAGCCCTTCCTCACCTCGCCCTTCTTCACCATCAAGGGTGACGACGAGGTGCTTCCCGCCGCGGCCGCCGCGCCCGCTGCCGCCCCCTACACGGTCGCCGCGAAGTAAAGCGATGGCCGGGCAGGCGCTCAGCCGGGCCAAGGTGTACGACCCGGTTCTGCGGATTCTGCACGCCTGCAACGGCCTCGCCATCCTGCTGCTGGTCGCCACCAGCCTGGCCGCCGCCGTCCTCGAGTTCACGCCGGAGGCGGCCACGCTGTGGCGACTGCACGTGTGGTGCGGTTATGCCCTCGCCCTGGGCCTGGCGGGTCGCCTCGCCTGGGGTCTGTATGGTCCCGAACACGCCCGTCTCGGTGCGTTCTGGCAATGGCGGGCCTGGTGGGCCGCCTTGCGCGAGCGGCGGCTGTTCACCGAGCCCGAGGGCTTTGGCCACCATCCCCTGGCCGCCGGTGTGTATCTGGCCTTCTACCTCGTCATCCTGGCCCTGCTGGCGACCGGCCTGGCGCTGGCGGCGATCGAGCAGGGACGCGGCCCCCTGGTCGAATGGCTGGGACATGACGTCGCCAGCAAGGCCCTGTTCAAGCGCCCGCACGATCTGCTCGAGGAATTCGTCTGGGGTTTCATCGTTCTGCACCTGGCTGCCCTGGTCCTGCACGAGTCGCACCATGGCGTGCCCGTCGCGCAGGCGATGGTCAGCGGCTACCAATATCGCAAGGAGAAATCGTGAAACGCCTCATCCCCCTGTTCGCCCTGTGCATCGGCCTGCCCGCGGCCGCGCAGACTCCGCAACTGATCCTCGAGAGCCTGGTCGCCAAGGCCGGCCCCGCTTCCGTCGCGCGCGGCGAGCAGTTGTACCGGGGCAAATCCAAGGCCGGCAAGACGGCCGATTCCTGCGTCGCCTGCCATACCGAAAACCCTAAGGCTGTCGGCCAGCACGTGAAGACCTTCAAGGCCATTGATCCGCTGGCGCCGGTCGCGCAAAAGGACCGCTTCACCGACCCGGCCAAGGTGGAGAAGTGGTTCAAGCGCAATTGCCAGGAGGTGCTCGACCGGCCCTGCACGCCGCAGGAAAAGGCCGACTTCACCGCCTACATGATCTCCGTGAAGTGAGTCCGGCATGAACGACTACGGCATCACCTGGAAGCATCTGGCCAGCCTGATCCTGGCGGTTGGCGCCACCGCCCTGGTCATCGAGCAGGCGCCGGCCGGCGACGAGGCCATCTTTCCCATGCCGGCGGGCAAGACCTATGTGAACGAGTGCGGCAGCTGCCACACCGCCTTCGCGCCCGGCCTGCTGCCGGCGCGTTCCTGGCGCAGGATGATGGCGGAACTGGCCAATCATTTCGGCGAGGATGCCAGCCTCGACGAGCCCCAGCACCTGGCCATCCTCAAGGATCTGGAAAGCCTGGCCGCCGACGGCCCGCAGGCCAACCTGCGCATGCGCCGCATCAGCGCGGCCATCCCCGCCAACGCGGCGCCGCAGCGCATCATCGAGACCGGTTACTTCAAGTACATGCACGACGAGGTGCCCCGGCACATCTGGCAGCGCAAGAAGATCGGTACGCCCGGCAATTGCATCGCCTGCCATATCCGTGCCAACGAGGGGCGCTACGGTCAAGGGGAAGTGCGCATCCCGCCGCCCTGAGAGGCGGCGCCAGGTCAGTCCTTGCCGAACAAGCGGTCCAACTCGGCGCGGGCGTCGGCGCATGGTTCCGGCGGTGGCGGGCCGCCGAACAAGGCATCCAGGCTGGCACGGCCGGAGGCCGGTACGCTCGCGGCGGGTGCGCCAGCGCCCGCCTGGAACCACTCGCAGAAGTTCGCGCGGGTCTTGTCCTTGATCTCGTCGGCGGCCAGTTCCCGGCACTGCTTGGCCTTGCCGGGGTCGTAATGGCGGCATTGCCTGCAGACGTGGAGTTCGGTGCCGCAGATGAGGCATTCGGCGCGTCGGCCCAGGGGCTGGGGTACGTCCTTGAGGTCGGCGCCGCATTTCCAGCAGAGCGCTGCGATGCTCATGTTTCCCTCCGGGGGGCGAAAATAAGCGTCATCATAAATCCGCAAGGAGACATCGCATGGCCTTCGGACTCATCGTCATCGGCGACGAAATCCTCTCCGGCAAGCGCCAGGACAAACACTTCGCCAAGGTCGTGGAGCTGCTGGCGGCGCGCGGCCAGAAGCTGGCCTGGGTGCGCTACCTGGGCGACGAGCAGGCCAGGCTGGTGGAACACCTGCGGCAGACCCGAGCCGGCGAGGACATCGTGTTCAGCTGCGGCGGCATCGGCGCGACGCCGGACGACCACACCCGCCAGGCCGCCGCCGAGGCCTGGGGTGTGGCCCTGGCGCTGGACCTGCAGGCGCGCGACCTGATCGCCCAACACATGCAGGAGATCGGCCAGCCCCTGACGCCGGAGCGGCTGCGCATGGGCGAACTGCCGGCAGGCGCGGCGCTCATTCCCAACCCCTACAACCGCATCCCAGGCTTCAGCCTGGGCCGGCACCATTTCGTGCCGGGTTTCCCGGTCATGGCCTGGCCGATGATCGAATGGGTGCTGGATAGCCAGTACCGGCATCTTTTCGGCGCCGGTCGGGAGGCGGAACTGGGCCTGCTGGTCAGCGGCCTCAACGAGGGCACGCTGACGCCCCTGTTCGACGCCCTGGAGCGGGAATTCCAGGGAGTGCGCATCTGGAGCCTGCCGCGCATCGACCCCGCACAGCGCTTCCACTACGAGATCGACCTCGGCGTTAGGGGTCCGGCGGACCGCCTGGAAGCCGCCTTCGCGCGTCTGCGCGCAGGTGTCCTGGCCCTGGGCGGGGAACTCTCCGATCAGGCCTGATCGGAAAGATAGCGGCAGTTCGTTTCACGCAGGGCGAAGGCCATCAGCCAGCCCGCCAGACTGAAGCCCAGCAGCACCGCGAGACCGACGCGGTAATGCGGCAGGGCCAGGTCGCCGCCGCCGGCGGCGCTGTCGATGACCCAGCCCACCAGCGGCTGCAGGATGGCGGCACCGAGGAAGGCGCCGGTATTGACCAGGCTGGTGGCCATGCCGGACAGCGCGTGGCGGTTGACTTCCTTGGCGCAGGCCCAGGTCAGTGTGAAGCCGGCCGCACCCAGCCCCATCAGTAGGAACAGGGCATGGCTCCAGCCCGGCCGCAGGCTCCAGCCCAGCACCAGGGGCAGCCAGCAGGCCACGTAGAGGCCGCAGACCAGCAGGACCACGGGCTTGCGTTTGCCGAGGCGGTCCGACAGGCTGCCGATGAAGAAGGCGCCGACGGCGAAGGCCGCCAGCAGCAGGGAAGTGTGTGCGGTGGCGGTGGCACGGTCCCAGCCGTGGCCCTGGGTCAGGTAGGGTACGGCCCACAGCCCGGCGAAGGCGAACAGGCTGCCGGAAACCCCCAGGTTGACGAAGAAGCCCGGCCAGGACAGGCGGTTGCCCGCCACCTCGCGCAGGCCGTCGTACCAGTGCCCGGTATGCGCCGG
>VGVT01000085.1 GCA_016873935.1 Betaproteobacteria bacterium
GCGGCCAGGCGGGCGTGCTGGTGGCCGCCATCCTGCTGGGCCTGCCGCACCTGCCGATCACGCCGGTGCAGATCCTCTGGGTGAACATGGTCACCGCCGTCACCCTGGCCCTGGCCCTGGCCTTCGAGCCGGCCGAGGCCGACATCATGCGGCGGCCGCCGCGCGACCCGGCCCAGCCCATGCTGTCGGGCTTCATGATCTGGCGCGTGGTGTTCGTCTCGGCGCTGCTGGTGGCGGGCAGCCTGGGCTTGTTCCTGTGGGAACTGGAACGCGGCATGTCGCTGGAAGTCGCGCGCACCGCCGCCGTCAACCTGCTGCTGATGGGCGAAGTGTTCTATCTGTTCAACTGCCGCCGCCTCATCGCCCCGGTGCTGGACCGCTCCGGCTTCACCGGCAACCGCTGGGTGCTGGTGGCCATCGCCATCCTGCTCGGCCTGCAGGCGCTGTTCACCTACTGGCCGCCGATGCAGGGCCTGTTCCGCACCGCCGCCCTGGACGCCGCCTCCTGGGGCCATATCCTGATCTTCGGCGTGCTGGTGTTCTTCGCCGTGGAACTGGAAAAAGCCGTCTTCCGGCGGCGTGGGCGTGGCTGAGGGCCAGGAGCAGGAAATGGAAGCGCCATGACCGCCAACGAAGCCCTGCCCCTGGGGGTGCTGGCCTCGTCGCTGATTCCCGGGCTGATCATCTTCGCCCTGCCGGAATCGCGCATCCGGCTGCGCACCGCCCTCAACCTGTTCGGCGCCTTCGCCAAGCTGGTCCTGGTCGGCGTGCTGCTCGCCGGGGTCAGCGCCGGCGAGGACTACGGCTTCCGCCACAGCGTGCTGCCGGGCCTCGACCTGGTGTTCAAGGCCGACGCCCTGGCCCTCCTGTTCGTCGCCCTGTCCACCCTGCTGTGGCTGTTCACCACCCTCTACGCCATCGGCTACCTGGAAGGTTCCCCCCACCGCAGCCGCTTCTTCGGCTTCTTCAGCCTGTGCGTCACCGCCACCATGGGCATCGCCATGGCCGGCAACCTGTTCACCTTCTTCGTGTTCTACGAGTTGCTCACCCTGGCCACCTTCCCCCTGGTGGTGCATCGCGGCACGCCGCAGGCGATGCGCGGGGGCACGGTCTATCTGGCCTATACCCTGGGCGGCGGCGCCGTGCTGCTGACCGGCATCGTCTGGCTGCATGGCCTGACCGGTTCGGCGGATTTCGCCCACGGTGGCTATCTCGCCGTCCTCGGCGCGGAGCAGGCGGGCCCGTTGCAGATCATCTTCCTGCTGCTCATCGCCGGGGTGGGGGTGAAGGCGGCCATCGTGCCGCTGCACGGCTGGCTGCCTCAGGCCATGGTGGCGCCGGCGCCGGTGTCGGCCCTGCTGCACGCGGTGGCGGTGGTGAAGGCGGGGGCCTTCGGCGTGGTGCGCGTGGTGTACGAGGTGTACGGCGTCGAGTTCGCCCAGTCCCTCGATCTGTTGACGCCGCTGGCGCTGGCGGCGGCCGTCACCATCGTCTGGGGCAGCCTGCGCGCGCTGGCGCAGGAGGACCTGAAGAAGCGCCTGGCCTTTTCCACGGTCAGCCAGGTGTCCTACATCGTCTTGGGGGTGGCGCTGTTCGGGCCGCTCGGCACGGTGGGCGGGCTGGTGCATCTGGTGCATCAGGGCGTCATGAAGATCACGCTGTTCTTCTGCGCCGGCAATTACGCGGAGACCCTGGGGATCCACAAGGTCAGCGAGATGGATGGGGCGGGCCGGCGCATGCCCCTCACCACCGTCGCGTTTACCGTCGCGGCGCTGGGGATGATGGGGGCGCCGCTGACCGCCGGGGCCGTGTCCAAGGCCTGGCTGACGGATGGCGCCGAGGCCGCCGGCATGGGCTGGGCGGTGTGGGTGCTGATCGCCTCCAGCCTGCTCAACGCCGCGTACTTCCTGCCCATCCTCTGGCGCGCCTGGCTGCGCCCCACCCCCGCCGCCTGGCCGGAGGAGTACATTCCGCGCCGGGGCCTGCGCGAGACCTCCGCGCTGCTGCTGTGGCCGCCTCTGGTCACCGCCGCGGCGGTAGTGCTGGCGGCGATCTTCGCCGAGTCCGCCTGGAGCCCTCTGGCCTGGGCGCGGCTGATCGCGGCGCGCGAATATCTCGCGGCAAATTGATTGGCCACAGAATTCAGAAGGCTCATCCGGCAAACCCGGCCCACGCCCGGATCGAGGACCGTTTGTGCTGTGCACGGGAAGATGTGCATTTTCTAAACCATGCATTTAGTATTTGCATATGTTGCCAAGACACCTCCAGGCCCACATCGCCACCCTGCTGCGCCATTTTCCCTGCATTGCGGTCAATGGCGTACGCCAGTCGGGCAAGACCACGCTGCTCTCCGCCCTGCCCGGCGACTGGCGGCGCTTCGACATGGAAAGCGCGGCGGATCGCGCGCAGGTGCTGGCCGATCCCGAGTTGTTCCTGCGTTTGCATCCGCAAGGCGTCGTCATCGACGAGGCGCAACTGGCGCCACCGCTGTTTCCCGCACTGCGCGTCGCCATCGACGGGCAGCGCGGCTTAAAGGGCCGTTTCGTCCTGTCCGGATCCAGTTCGCCGGAACTGGCCCGCAACGTCGCCGAGACGCTGGCCGGCCGCATCGGCCTGGCCGAGCTGGCGCCGCTGTCGCTGGCCGAGGCGTATCGCCTGCCCGCCTCGCCGCTCTATGAACTGCTCGCGCGGCGGCCCGCGCCGCAAGACGTCGTCGCGGCCGGCGCGCCGCGCCTCGACCTGCGCCAGGTGCTGGAGCACTGGTTCCAGGGCGGTTATCCGGAACCCTGGACCAGCGACAACGCCGAATTCCGCCGCCTCTGGCATCGCAACTATCTCGACACCTATCTGATGCGCGACATCGGCGCGCTGTTTCCCAACCTGAACCGCGACCGCTACCGCCAGTTCATCCAGCTGCTGTGCAATCTTTCCGGCGCCATCCTCAACAACGCCGAAATCGCGCGTTCGCTCGGCGTCTCGGAACCGACGGTGCGCGACTGGCTGGCCATCGCCCACGGCACCTACCTCTGGCGCCACCTGCCGGCCTGGGATCGCTCGCCGCACAAGCAGCTGGTGCGCCATCCCAAGGGCTGGCTGCGCGACAGCGGACTGCTCCATCGCCTGCTGCAGATTCCCGACGCCGATGCGCTGGCCAGCCATCCGCTGGCCGGCCGTTCCTGGGAGGCCTATGCGGGCGAACTGCTGCTGCGCGGCTTTGCCGCCGCCGGTATCCAGGCAACGCCCAGCCACTACCGCACCCGCGGCGGCGCGGAGATCGATCTGGTGCTGGCGGGAGAAGTCGGCACGCTGCCGGTCGAGATCAAGCTCGGCGCGACGATCGAAGCGCGTTCACTGCGCGCGCTGGCGGAATTCGTCGCCGCGCACGACTGCCCGCTGGGTCTTGTCATCAACAACGACAAAAAACCGCGCCTGCTGACCGAACGCATCGTCTCGATTCCGGCGGCGGCGCTGTAAGCAAGGCGCTAATAAAGTCGGCCCTGGCGAGAAGTCGATATTGCTTTGCCGGATAGGTTGCGGTGGGGCGCCCGGCCTTGATCCGTCGTGAGCCGGATGCGCCGCCTCCGTGGATAATGCCGCCCTCGATCTGGAGTAAGCATGTCCGCGACACCCATCACCCTTTCCCCCGGCCAGGCCTGGAACTTGCTGTTCCTGGCCTGGCTGGTGGCCGCCGTGTCCACCCTGGCCGCCCTCTTCCTCGGCGAGGTCATGGGCTACACGCCGTGCGTGCTGTGCTGGTACCAGCGCATCTGCATGTTTCCCCTGGTGCTGATCCTGGCGGCCGGGCTGTTCCCCTTCGACCGCCGCGTGCTGCGCTACGCCCTGCCCCTGGCGCTGGCGGGCCTGGCCCTGGCGCTATGGCACTGGGGGGTGGCCGCCGGCCTGATTCCGGAGCAGGTCACGCCCTGCAGCCAGGGCGTGCCATGCTCCAGGGAACTCGTGAGCTGGTTCGGCTTTCTCACCCTGCCGATGCTTTCCGCCCTGGCTTTTTCCAGCATCATCGCCCTCCTTCTGCTGATCCATTTCAAGGTGCCCGAATGAAGAAGACCCTGTTCGTTTCCGCCGGCCTGCTGCTGCTCCTCACCTTCCTCGGCGCCGCCCTGTACTTCAAGGCCGAGCGCGCCGGCGAAGCCGAACAACTGGCCGAGGCCAACCGCGCCGGCCTGACGCGGGAGCATGCCCCCACCCTGGGACCGAGCAGCGCCAAAGTGCGCATCGTCGAATTCATCGACCCCGCCTGCGGTACCTGCAAGCGCTTCTACCCCTTCGTCAAGGACATGCTCATCGCCCACCCCGAGCGCATCCACCTGACCCTGCGTTACGCCCCCTTCCACGAGAATTCCGAGCAGGTGACGGCGCTGCTGCTGGCGGCGGCGAAGCAGGGCCTGCACTGGGAAACCCTGGAGGCCGTGCTGAACGCCCAGGACGACTGGGTGGAAAACCACGTGGTCCAGGTGGACAAGGTCTGGCGCCACCTGGACGGCCTCGGCCTGGACATGGACAAGTTGAAGGCGGACATGGCCGATGCGGCCATCGCTAAGCAGATCGATCAGGATCTGGCCGACGCCCGCAGCCTCGGCGTCAGCAAGACGCCCGAGTTCTTCGTCAACGGCAAGCCCCTGCCCAGCTTCGGCTTCGAACAACTGAAGACGCTGGTGGATGAGGCCCTGGCCCAGGCCTATCCCTGAGCGCGCGGCTTTAATGCGTGCGCCACTGCTGCTGGCGGGCCTGCTGTGGTCGTTGGCGACGGCGGCGATGGACGCGCCGACCACGCCGCCCGCCGAGACACGCCAGCCGGTGGACCTGGAACGGGAACTGCGCGCAGCCTGGCAGGCGGGCGGCGAGATCGCGCTCTCCGCCGCGCCCGACGGCGCCCTGCGCGCCGGGCGTCGGACCACGCCGCCGGCCGACGCGGCGGAGGAACGCGCGCGCCGCGCCGAGCATTTCGCCCTGGCGCGCAAGCTCAACCTGGTGACGCAGCCGCGCGTGGTGCCCTTCGCCCTGCCTCTGTCGGAGGCGCAGATCGAGCTGCTGGAGCGCTTCGCCCTCACCGACGCCGGCGCCGTCTGGTTCCGGGAGGTCGCGGACGACACCCTGCGTCTGCTCAACAAGGGTTATCTGGAGTACGACGCCGCACGCTGGCGCGCCCATCTCGACAGCGGCCCGCGCCCGCGCCTGTCGGAACTGATCAGCGGGCGGCTGTCCGAAGCCGGCCAGTTCGCCCAGGATGCAGCGGTGTTCCGCATCTACGCCTACGAGGGCGCCGGCTCCATGGCGGCGGCGGCCAGCGTGCGCATGGGCAACTCCGGTTTCCGCTGCCAGTTCCAGATCAGCGGCGAGGCGGTGGACCCCTTCGCCATCCTCTCGCACGAATTCGGCCACAGCCGCTACGGCGACCCCTGGAGCGCCGGCCTGCCGCTGGGCGAGGCACGCACCGTGGCGCGCTACGAGAACCCGGTACGCATGCGCAACGGCTATCCGCCGCGCCTGGTGTATTACCTGCGCATCGCGCCCGGCCGAACGGCGGCTTCCACCAAGGACCCGCTCCTGGCGCGGCTGCTGGCCTGGCGCGAGGCGCCGGCGCCGA
>VGVT01000086.1 GCA_016873935.1 Betaproteobacteria bacterium
GCGCCAGGGCGCTACGCGAATGGCTGACGGAAAAGGGCCTGTGGTCGGAGGAGATGGTGTTCGAGAATGGCTCGGGCCTGTCGCGCATCGAGCGCATTTCTGCGGCCTCGCTCAACCGTCTGCTGCAGTACGCTGCCGCGCGGCCGGCCTATTACGAATTCGCCGCCAGCCTGCCGGCCACCGGCCTTGAGGGCACGCGCAAGAGCCCGCTCAACGGTTCCCCCCTGGCCGGCCAGTCCTGGCTGAAGACCGGCAGCCTGAACGGCGTGCGCGGTCTGGCGGGTTACGTGCTGGGGGCGGACGGCCGCCGGCGCGCGTTCACCCTGCTCATCAACCACCGCAACGCGCAGGCCGCCGGCCCGGTCCAGGACGCCTTGCTGGAATGGTCTGCGAGCCTGGGCGGCGAGACGACGGCCAGCCCGGCGGCAACGGCAGGTTCGGAATTTAAGAATTAACTTATACACACCCGCGCAAGTTGATCAAGCGCTCCCAGGGGCACTCCGCATGCTTTCGCAGACGATTTGTAATCCATTGATTTTTATACGTTAATTCTTTGCTCATTTTTTAGGCCGCAGCGATAAACTGCGATTCCGCAAGGGAATTGGTCAGTTCCGTGACGCATTTTCCACAAACTTATCCACAGCTTCGGTGGACAACCCGTAAACCCCCTTACGCCTCACCCGGTTCGTATGTACTGCTTTCAAACCACTTTAAGTTTTCCAGCTAATCGTGCAAATTGCTGCGCCCGCTGAGGCGGCATCCCCCGGCATCGCCCGCGTGGCCCTGGACGTCCCCCAGGATCGCCTGTTCGATTACCTGGCGACGGGGCTGGTAGAGGACGATATCGGCCGGCGCGTCGAGGTGCCGTTCGGGCGCCGGCGACAGATCGGCGTGCTGATCGAGCTGGCCGCCGCCTCGGCGTTGCCCGCCGAAAGCCTGAAGCCCCTGGGTGCCGTCGATCGGCGCACGCCGCCCCTGCCCGCCGAGTTGCTCGCCCTGGCACGCTTCGCCGCCGATTACTACCAGCATCCACTTGGCGCCGTGCTGGCCAGCCTGCTGCCACCCGCCCTGCGCCGCGCCGCCGCGCCGCGCACCCAGGCAGTGGAGGCCTACGCCCTGACCGAGGCGGGTGAGCTCGGCATCGGCGAACTGCCGGCCCGCGCCGTCGCGCGCATTGCCCTCGCCCGGCGGCTGCGCGCCGGGCCGCTGGCACGCACAGCCCTGAGCGAGGGCGAGCGGCGCTGCCTGCGCGAGTGGCTGGCGCGCGGCTGGGTGGAGGCGGTGGCGTCCGCGCCGGCTCCGTTCCCCGGCGCCACGCAGGCGGAGTCTCCCACCTTGACCGAGGAACAGGCCGCCGTCCTCGCCGAACTGGAAGCGGCGCCGCCCGGCTACTCGGCGACGCTGCTGCACGGCGTCACCGGCAGCGGCAAGACCGAGCTCTACCTGCGGCGGGTGGCGAGCGTGCTCGCGCAAGGCGGGCAGGCCCTGGTGCTGGTGCCGGAAATCCACCTGACGCCGCAGCTGGGCGAGCGCTTCGCCGCCCGCTTTCCGGACCGCCGCCTGGTCGCCCTGCACAGCGGACTGAACGACGGTGAACGCCGCGCCGCCTGGCTGCAGGCCCTGCAGGGGCGCGCCGACGTGCTGCTGGGCACGCGCCTGGCGGTGTTCGCGCCGCTGCCGCGGCTGGGCCTCATCGTCGTCGACGAGGAACACGACAGCGCCTACAAGCAGATGGAAGGCATGCGCTACTCCGCCCGCGACGTCGCGGTGTGGCGCGCCAAGGCGCGCGGCGTGCCGGTGCTGCTGGGCTCCGCGACGCCCGCCCTGGAATCCTGGCGCAACGCGGAGGCAGGCCGCTACCGGCTGCTCAGCCTGGCGCGGCGCGCCAACGCGAAGGCGGAACTGCCGGCCGTGCGTCTCATCGACAGCCGCGCCGACCGCCCGAAACAGGGACTCACCAGCGGCCTGCTGACGGCCCTCGGCGCCTGTCTGCAACGCGGCGAACAAAGCCTGGTGTTCATCAATCGGCGTGGCTACGCGCCGACCCTGCTGTGCAACGGCTGCGGCCACGTGTTTCCCTGCCCGCGCTGCACGGCTCACCTGGTGCTGCACCGCGAGCGCGGCAACTACCGTCTGGTCTGCCACCACTGCGGCCTTACCGCGCGGCCGCCGGAGGCCTGCCCGGAATGCGGCGGCCTGGATCTGCGCGCCGCCGGCCACGGCACCCAGCGGGTCGAGGAAACCATCGCCGAACACTTTCCCGAGGCCCGCATCCTGCGCATCGACCGCGACACCGCCGGGCGCAAGGGCGCCTTCGCCGCCATGCGCGAGCGCGTGGAGGCGCGCGAGGTGGACATCCTGGTGGGCACCCAGATCGTCGCCAAGGGCCACGATTTCCCCCACCTCACCCTGGTCGGGGTGCTGGGCGCCGACCATGCGCTGATTTCCCCGGACTTTCGCGCCAGCGAGCGCCTGTTCGCCCAGCTCATGCAGGTCGCGGGACGCGCCGGGCGGGCCGAGCGGGCCGGCGAGGTGCTGATCCAGACCGCCTATCCCCGGCATCCCCTGTATCAATCGCTGCTGCGCCACGACTATGCCGGCTTCGCCGCGGCGACGCTGAAGGAACGGCGCGGCGCCGACGCCCCACCCTTCGTCAGCCAGGCCCTGTTGCGCGCCGAGGCGGGTGCCGAGGAGGCGGCCATGGGTTTCCTGCTGGCGGCGCGCGAGGCGGGCCTGCGGCTGGACATGGGCGTCACCCTGTTCGATCCCGTCCCCGCGCTCATGGCCCGGGTGGCCAACCGCTATCGGGCGCAACTGCTCGCACAATGCGGCGCGCGCGCGCGGCTGCAGGATTTCCTCAAGGCCTGGCTGGCCGGCGTGCGCGAACTGCCCGGCAAGGGCGTGCGCTGGAGCGTGGACGTGGACCCGGTCGATTACTGACGCTGCGATAAAAAAACTTAACGGTCGCTGCGGCGGACAAAGGTTAGACTGAGCCCAGTTCGCCCAAACGAAGAAGACGAGCATGACGGAAACACGAGGAGATTCGGCGGCGCCGCCGCCGGAATTGGCAGACATCCTGGCCCGCCACGGTGGCAAGCCGCATCGTCTGCTGCAGGTGCTGCTGGAGATCCAGGCCAGCCGACAACGCATCTCGCCCCAGGTCGCCGCCGAGGTGGCGGAAAGCCTCGGCGTGCCGGTGGCGCGGGTGCGCGGCGTCATCGGTTTCTATGCCTTTCTCGCGGAAAAACCCTGGGGCCGCTACCGCGTGCTGTTCTCCGACAACATCACCGACCGCATGCTGGGCAACATGGAATTGCTCACCGCCCTCTGTGAGAAGCTTTGGGTGGAGAAGGGCCGCATGTCCGAGGACGGCCTGGTGTCCGTCGACACCACCTCCTGCACCGGCCTGTGCGACCAGGGCCCGGCCATCCTGGTGAACGGTCGGGCCATTGCCAACATCACGCCGCAGAGGCTGGAGCGGATCGCCGAACTGATCCTGGCGCAAACGCCGTTGGAGGATTGGCCGGACGAACTCTTCACGATCGAGGACCACATCCGCCGCAAGGACATCCTGCTCGAGCATGGCCTGCAGCCGGGCGACGCCCTGCGCGCCGCCCTCGCCCGCGGTGCCGAGTCCCAGGCCGAACAGGCGGCGAACGCGCGTTCCTGGCGCGAGGGCCACGGCGGCGGCCCCACCGGACCGGCCGCCACCCTGGAGGAGATCAAGCGCGCCAACCTGCGCGGTCGCGGCGGCGCCGGCTTCACCACCGGTCTGAAGTGGGAAGCCTGCCGCAACGCGCCGGGCAAGATCCGCTACGTGGTCTGTAATGCCGACGAGGGCGAGCCCGGCACCTTCAAAGACCGGGTGCTGCTGCGCGCGTATGCCGATCTGGTGTTCGAGGGCATGACCGTGTGCGCCTACGCCATCGGCGCCAGCCACGGTTTTCTCTACCTGCGCGGCGAATACCGCTTCCTGCTGGAGCCGCTCAATGAAGTGCTGGCCCGGCGCCGCGCCGCGAAGCTGCTGGGACCGTCGATACTCGGCGAGGCCGGCTTCGACTTCGACATCGAAATCCACCTGGGCGCCGGCGCCTATGTCTGCGGCGAGGAATCCGCCCTCATCGAATCCCTCGAGGGCAAGCGCGGCGTGCCGCGCAACCGGCCGCCCTATCCGGTGACGCACGGCTACCTGCAAAAGCCCACCACGGTGAACAACGTGGAAACCTTCTGCGCCGCCGCCCTCATCGCCAAACACGGCGGCGACTGGTATCGCGCCATCGGCACCGCCAAGTCGGCCGGCACCAAGCTGCTGTCGGTGGCCGGCGACTGCGCCCGGCCGGGCATTTATGAATACCCCTTCGGCACCAGCGTGCGCCAGGTGCTGGAGGATTGCGGCGCCGCGAATACCCTGGCGGTGCAGATCAGCGGTCCTTCCGGCGTCTGTATCGACGGTTCCGAATTCGACCGCCGCATCGCCTTCGAGGATCTGCCCACCGCCGGTGCCTTCACCGTGTTCGACAGCCGTCGCGACATGTTCGAGGTGGCGCGCAACTACACCCACTTCTTCGCGCACGAGAGCTGCGGCTTCTGCACCCCCTGCCGGGTGGGCACGGCGATGCTGAAGGCGACCATGGACAAGATCGCCAACGGCCACGGCACGCCCTATGACCTGGCGGAGATCGAGAAGCTCGACAAGGTCCTGCACCTCTCCGCCCATTGCGGCCTCGGCCACACCGCCTGCAATCCCACCCTGGACACCTTGAAGCGCTTCCGGCCCATGTACGAGCGCCGCCTCAAGTCCCTGGATTTCGAACCCGCCTTCGACCTGGACGGAGCCCTCGCCCGCGCCCGCCAGATGACCGGGCGGGACGACGCGGGGGCGCATCTGGAGATGGAGCCGTGAGACGGCCCGTGCACGGGGCATTCCCCCCTTTGGATAAGCCCCCTTGCGGGGATAAAGGGGGCGAGGGGGGATTCAAGATGTCCATCCTGACCTCCCGCAGGAAATCCCCCCCAACCCCCCCTTTTTCAAAGGGGGGAGAAAGTCGCGCTCCATGACTGACAGCACTTTCCTTCTCGACGGCGAGGAAGTCCCCTTCGAGCCCGGCCAGACCGTGATCCAGGCCGCCTTGAGCGCCGGCCGCTACATCCCCCACCTGTGCTACCACCCGGAGTTCAAGCCGCACGGCAGTTGCAAGGTATGCACGGTGAAGGTCAATGGCCGCACCGCCGCCTCCTGCACCCTGCCGGCCCAGGCCGGCCTGGTTGTGGAGAGCGACACCGAGGAGATCAACGAGCTGCGCCGCACCCTGGTGCAGATGCTGTTCGCCGAGGGCAACCATTTCTGCCCGTCCTGCGAGAAGAGCGGCA
>VGVT01000087.1 GCA_016873935.1 Betaproteobacteria bacterium
AGGGCATGCGCAAGGGTGGGGCAGTCAATTTTACGGGGCCATGGTTAATTACCGTTAATAAACAATGGCTTATTGTATCATCATGGCAACCTGATGTCCCTCTTGAAATCTGACAAAGTAGAATTAATACCTGAGTGTTTTGTACAGGTTTATGCGCGGGACTTGCTGGGCGGGGTACGGCGAAGGCGGAGAGGCCGTTAAGGACGCCGCATGGTGCGCGACAGCATGACCACGGGAATGAGGCCGACGGCGACGATGATCAGGGAGGGCGTGGCCGCCTCGGCGAGGCGTTCGTCGGCGGCGAGGATGTAGACCTGGGTGGCCAGGGTTTCGAAATTGAACGGGCGCAGGACGATGGTCGCCGGCAGTTCCTTCATCACGTCGACGAACACAAGGAGCAGGCCGGAGATCAGCCCGCCGCTCAACAGCGGCACGTGCACCCGCGCCAGCAACGCGGCGCGGCCGGCGCCCATGCTGCGCGCCGCCTCGTCCAGGCTGGGGCGGATGCGCGCCAGGCTGGATTCGACAGCGTTCAGCGCCACCGCCAGGAAGCGGGCGAGATAGGCGAACACCAGGGCCAGGGCACTGCCGGTGATGACCAGGCCCAGGTTCATGCCCCAGTGCTCGCGGGCCCAGGCGATGAGGGCATGGTCCAGGGCGGTGAGGGGGATGAGGGCGCCGACGGCGATGACGGTGCCGGGCACCGCGTAGCCCAGCGAGGCGAGGCGCTTGACGCCGGCCATCAGCGGTCCGGGCTTGGCGCGCCCGGCATAGGCCAGCAGCAGGGCGACTATGACCGCGAGCAAACTGGCGCTGGCCGCCAGGCTGAGGCTGTTGGTGGCGAGCTCCAGGTACTTGACGCCGAACTGCGCGTCGCCCTCGCTCAGGGCCATGGCCAGCAACAGGCCGGCGGGCAGCAGGAAACCACCCAGCAGCGGCAGCGCGCAGGCAACCAGGGCCAGCAGGGCGCGGCCGCCGCGCAGGTGCGGCCGCTGGGCGGGACGTCCGCCGGCGTCGTCGAAGCGGGCGCGGCCGCGGCTGGCCTTCTCCAGGATCAGCGCCAGTGCCACCACGCCAAGCAGGCTGGCGGCCAGTTGCGAGGCCGCAACCGGGTCGCCGAAGGCGTACCAGGCGCGATAGATGCCGGTGGTGAAAGTGGGCACGCCGAAATAGGACACCGCGCCGAACTCCGCCAGGCTTTCCATCACCACCAGGGCGACGCCGCCCGCAACTGCCGGCCGCGCCAATGGCAGGGCGACGCGCAGGAAGGCGGCGCGCGGGCCGTGACCGAGCACGCGGGCGGCCTCCAGGAGCACCCCGGAACGCTCCAGGAAGGCGGTCCGCGCCAACACGTAGACATAGGGGTAGAACACCAGGCTGAAGGTGACGATGGCGCCCTGCAGCGAGCGCACCTCGGGAAACCAGTAATCGTCGCGGGACCAGCCGAAGGCCTCGCGCAGCGCCGATTGCAGCGGCCCGGAGAACTGCAGGAAATCGGTGTAGGCATAGGCGATGACGTAGGTCGGCATGGCCAGCGGCAGGAGCAGCGCCCATTCCAGCACGCGGCGCCCCGGGAAGCGGTACATGGCGACGATCCAGGCCGCGCCGGTGCCGAGCAGGGCCGCGCCGAGGCCAGCGCCGGCGGCCAGGGCGAGACTGTTGAAGACGTACTCGCCGAGCACCGTCTCGGCCAGATGCGCCCACACCCCCTCGCGGTCCGGCTGGAAGACGTTGACGATGACGCTGGCCACCGGCAGCGACACCAGCACGGCCAGCACGACGGCCACCAGGGGCAGGACGCTGAAGCGGGATTTCATCGGGATTCAGGAAAGATAAGCGGAGGCGGACATCGGATTCAGCCGTTCATTATAATGACTCTCATTTGGAACCCTACGCTGGAATCATGTCTTCCATCCTGGAAGTGGCCGATCTGGGTCACCGTTTTACCGACAAGCCCGTGCTCGACGGCGTCTCCTTCAGCCTGGAGGAAGGCCAGATCGGCTGTCTGCTGGGCCCCTCCGGCTGCGGCAAGACCACGGTGCTGCGCCTCATCGCCGGCTTCGACGCGCCACGCGCCGGCGACATCCGCCTGGCCGGCGAGCGCGTCAGTTCGCCAGGCTGGGCGCTGCCGCCGGAGGCGCGCCGCATCGGCATGGTGTTCCAGGATTACGCCCTGTTCCCGCATCTTTCCATCGCCCGCAACGTCGCCTTCGGCTTGCGCCATCTGCACGCCGAGGCGCGCGCCTCGCGGGTCGAGGCCATGCTGCGCACCGTCGGCCTGGCCGGCCGCGCCGAGGCCTACCCGCACGAACTCTCGGGCGGCCAGCAGCAGCGCGTCGCACTGGCCCGCGCGCTGGCGCCGGGCCCGCGTCTGCTGCTGCTGGACGAACCCTTCTCCAACCTGGACGTGGAACTGCGCGAAAAGCTCGCCCTCGAGGTGCGCGACATCCTCAAGCATGAAGGCATCACCGCCCTGCTGGTGACGCACGACCAGCACGAGGCCTTCGCCATGGCCGACGTCATCGGCGTCATGCACCAGGGCCGCATCCAGCAGTGGGACACGCCCTACAACCTGTATCACCAGCCGGTCAACCGCTTCGTCGCCGATTTCGTCGGCCAGGGCGTGCTGCTGCCGGGCGAGGTGATCAACAACCGCCAGGTCGAGATCGAGCTGGGCGTGCTCGACGGCTACATCCCCACCGATTGCGACGACGACGGCGGCTGCTCGCGCTGCGAACTGGGCTGCCAGGTGGAAGTGCTGATCCGCCCGGACGACATCATCCACGACGATGCCAGCCTGCTGCTGGCGGAAGTCGAGCGCAAGGCCTTCCGCGGCGCCGATTTCCTCTACACCCTGCGCCTGCCCGGCGGACAGCGGGTGCTGGCGCAGGTGGATTCGCACCACAACCACGCCATCGGCGAGCGCATCGGCATCCGCCTGGGCGTCGACCACGTGGTCGCGTTCCGCAAGTGACGCCAGCCCCGCCATCCCCGCCCCCGCTCATCGCCGGCCTGCTGCGCCCCGACGCCTATCCTCACGCGGCGCCGGCGCCGCGCCTGATCGAGACCCACATCTCCTGGGTCATCCTCGCCGGCGACTATGCCTACAAGCTGAAGAAGCCGCTGGACCTCGGCTTCCTCGACTTCTCGACGCTCGACAAGCGGCTGTCCTGCTGCCGCGAGGAGATCCGCCTCAACCGCCGTCTCGCCGCCGACATCTACCTGGACGTGGTGGCGATCACCGGCGACGCGGAGGCGCCGCGCGTCGGCGGCGACGGCCCCGTGCTGGAATGGGCGGTGAAGATGCGCGCCTTCCCCGCCGAGGCCACCCTCGACCGCGAAGCTGAACTCGCCGCCGAGCAGATCGACGCCATCGCCGAGCGCATCGCCGCCTTCCATGACACCGCCGAGGTGACGCCCGAAGCGTCGCCCTACGGCACCGCCGAAGCCGTCATGGCGCCGGTGGCGGCGAATTTCGCGCAGTTGCGGGCCCTGCTGCCGCTCGCCGCCGACGCCGGGCGCGCCGCTCAACTCGACCGTCTGCAAGCCTGGAGCCTGGCCGCGGGCGAGCGCCTGCGCGCGCATTTCGCCGCGCGCAAGGCCGCCGGCCGCGTGCGCGAGTGCCACGGCGACCTGCATCTGGGCAACATCGCCTGGGTCGACGGCGCCCCGCTCATCTTCGACGCCATCGAGTTCAATGCCGGCCTGCGCCACATCGACGTCCTCAACGAGATCGCCTTCCTCGTCATGGACCTCCTGCACCGCGGGCGGGAAGCCCTGGCCTGGCGCTGCCTCAACCGCTACCTGGAACATACCGGCGACTACGCCGGCCTGGCCGCCCTGCCCTACTACCAGGTCTACCGCGCCCTGGTGCGCGCCAAGGTGGCGGCCATCCTGGCGAGCCAGCACGCCGGGCGAGAGGGCGCCGATTTCGCCGAATGCTTCACGTACCTCGACCTGGCCGAACGCCTAGCGGCCCCGCGCGCAGCCATCCTGGTGCTCATGCACGGTGTCTCCGGCTCCGGCAAGACCTGGCAGGCGCAGCGCCTGCTCGAGGCCCTGGGCGCCATCCGCCTGCGTTCCGACGTCGAACGCAAGCGCCTGTTCGGACTCGCCGCGCTGGCCAGCAGCGCCGAAATCCCCGGCGGGATTTACTCGCGTGAAGCGGGAGAACGCACCCTGGCGAAGCTCATGGAACTTACGCGCGGGTTGCTGGGCGAGGGCTTCCCGGTCATCGTCGACGCCACCTTCATCCGCCGCGACTGGCGCCAGGCCTTCGCCAAGCTGGCGGACGAACTGGCCCTGCCCTGGTTTATCGCCGCCGCCGACGCCCCGCCCGAGATCCTGCGCCAACGCGTGGCGCAACGCGCGGTGGCGGGCGCGGACGCCTCCGAGGCCGGCCTCGACGTGCTGGAGTCGCAGCTCGCCGCGCGGGAGCCCTTCACCCCCGACGAGGCACCCCGCGTCCTCGCTCTGGAATCCGGCACCGAAGCCGTGCTGGCGCGCATCCGCGCCGCCCTGCGACAGCCGAACCAGATACCGGCTGCGCCCATGGCGGCTGGCGACTAGTCCTTTACTTCCATACGCGCGGTTGCCATCCCGGCGCTAACATGTCCGGGCCTTTGAGCCTATTTCAGTAGGAATCATGCCGGCCCGTATCGCACAACTGCCCCGCAAGCTCCTCTCCACCGTCGGTGCCGGTTTCGGCCTGGCGTTGAGCCTCATCGTCGCCCTGACCATGGTCGGCCTGCACCAGCTCGCGAGCACCAACGCGCATCTGGAATCCATCGTCGGCGAGAACAGCGTGAAGGCCCGCCTGGCCAACAGCATGCGCGACATCCTGCGCGACCGCGCCATCGCCATGCTGTCCATCGTGGTCAGCCGCGACGCCTTCGAGAAGGACCAGGAGATGCAGCAGTTCTACGGCTATGGCGGCACCTACCAGCAAGTCCGCCTGGAACTGGAGATGCTGATCCGCCTGCCGGAGGAGCGCGAGGTGCTCGCCCGCATCGACCGCCTGACCCGAGCCAACCAGCCGGTCATGGTGCGCATCGTCGATCTCGCGGTGGAGGGCTATACCTTTCTGGCCTTCGACGAACTGCAGCGGGAA
>VGVT01000088.1 GCA_016873935.1 Betaproteobacteria bacterium
CCGGCCTGGGCGGCGTTGTTGAGCAGGGTCACCAGGGCCGCTTCCAGCGCGTCATCGGCGCGCATCTCGGGCAAATCCGCGGCCACGTCGAGCCGCACCCGGACCCGGGGCCACATCAGGCCCCAGTGTTCCAGCACCCCGGCCAGCCAGTCCGCCACCCGGACCCGCGCTGTGCCGCCCTCCCGGTTCCTGGCGGACTGGGCAAGCCGGGCCAAGACGTTTTCCATGCGGTTCAACTGGCCGGACAACAGGGTGAGGGCAGGATCCAGTTCGTCGTCGCCGGCATAGTCGCGGCGCAGTTCGTCGAGTGTGATGCGGGCGGAGGCCAGCGGCGTGGCCAGATCGTGCGCCGCCGCGGCGGCCTGCAAGCCGAGGGCGAACAGATGCTCGTCGCGCAGGCGCCGCTCGCGGGCCTCGGCCAATTCGGCGTCGCGCCGCCGCAGGGTGGCCGCCAGGCGCCCGGCGAAGGCCGCCACCAGGGCGGCGGTGAGCAGGAAATTGAGCCACATGCCGGTCAGGTGCAGGTCCACCGCGTCGGCCGACGACACCGGGATATCCAGTGGCACGTAATAGCGCATGAGCAGGGTATAGAGCGCGCCCACCCAGGCGGCCATGCCCCAGGCGTGCGGCGCGGGCAGGCTGACCGCGGCGAGGATGAGGGGAACCAGCAGCAGCGAAATGAAAGGATTGGCATAGCCGCCGGTGAGGTAGACCAGGGCGGCGATCACCGCCGCGTCCACCGCCAGGTGCAGCAGCACCTCCGGCGTGGCGCCGCCGCCCGCGCGCAGCCGCCAGATGGCGACGGCGTTGAGCATGGCATGCAGGGCGACGATGAGGCCCAGCGCGGCAAGCGGCGGACTCGCCTGCAGCCCCCCCACCAGCAGGCCGATGCCCGCCGCCTCGGCCAGCACCAGCGCGGCGCGGGTGACGATCAGGCGGCGTTGCGCGCTGACGGGCAGCGCGTCGCAGCCCGGGGCGGATTCAGGAATGACCGGCATGGCCGGATTTTACGGCAGCGACGCCACACCCCCCCGCGACAACATGTCGCATTCCCCCGCGCCGGCGATTCTTCTACGATGTTCGGGCTTCCATACGTTCAAACGTATAGGTTCGGGCTCGCTGCGGCGAGCCCTTTTTTTGTGCCGGCCCGGCGGGATGACATCCCGCGAATTCACCTGATGGGCCTGCGCATGCGGCGATATGCCACATTCCCGATGCCATCGACGCTGCCTAACATGCGCGCTTTTTTTCGCCAGCGTGCCCATGCAAACCCGCCTCAATCCCCTCGCCGCCCTGCTCGCCCTGAGCGCCATCCCGGCCCCCGCCGCGGACATTCCCACCCTCGACAGCATCGTCGTCACCGCAACCCGTGCCGTACCCGATCCGCTCATAGGTGCACGGCTCCTGCGCCTCGACGACGCGGTCATCGCCGCGCGACGCGCCACCACCAGCGACAGCGCCAGCCTGCTGCGCGATATTCCCGGCGTCAGCCTGTACGGCGCCGGCGGCGTCTCCAGCCTGCCGGCGATCCACGGCCTGGCGGACGACCGCCTGCGCATCAAGGTGGACGGCATGGATTTGATCGCCGCCTGCCCCAATCACATGAATTCCCCGCTCTCGTACATCGATCCCAGCGCGCTGAGCAACGTCAAGGTCTATGCGGGCGTCAGTCCGGTCAGCGCGGGAGGCGACAGCATCGGCGGCAGCATCATCGTGGAATCCGCCCCGGCGGAATTCGCCGGCCCTGGCCAGGGCAAGCTCCTGAAGGGGGAAGCGGGCACCTTCTATCGCAGCAACGGCGATGCCCGCGGCGCCAATCTGGCCTTCACCCTGGCCAGCGAAAGCCTCAGCCTAAGCTACACCGGCGCCTACGCCAAGGCCGGCAATTACTCCGCCGGCGACGATTTCAAGACCTACACCTTCAGCGGCCGCGCGGGGCACACCCTGGATCGCGACGAGGTCGGCTCGACGGCTTACGAAAGCATCAACCAGGCCCTGAAACTGGCCTGGAGGAACGACGATCACCAGTTCGATTTCAAGTATGGCCGCCAGCATATTCCCGACGAGAACTATCCCAACCAGCGCATGGACATGACCGACAACGTCAGCGACCAGTTCAACCTGGCATACACGGGCAAGCAGAATTGGGGCGCCCTCAAGGCGCGCGCCTATTACGAACATACGGAACACGAGATGGATTTCGGCGATGACAAGCGCTACTGGTATGGCCCCGGGGCGCCACCCGCTGGCTCTGGTGGCAACACTGCGTTAGACGGTACGCCCTGTACACCGATTTCTGGGACCGTGGCAGGAGTGGGTTGTGCCGCCGGCATGCCCATGTACACGGACGGCAAGAACACCGGTCTCAGCCTCGGCGCCGATTTCCGCCTGGCGGCCGATGACCTCCTGCGTGTGGGTGCCGAATACCAGGCCTATCGCCTGGATGACTGGTGGACGCCTTCCGGCGCGGGGATGTGGCCCAACACCTTCTGGAACATCAACGACGGCCAGCGTGATCGCTATGCCGTGTTCGCCGAGTGGGAAGCGCGCCTTACCCCGGAGTGGACCAGCCTGTTCGGCCTGCGCCATGAAACGGTCAAGATGGATGCGGGCAAAGTGCATGGTTACAACCTGGCCACGCCTCCTACTGCCGGAGCGGGGGGCCCCGGCAACCAGACCCGCGACGCCGTGGCTTTCAACAACGCGGACCGCAGCAAGACCGACCACAACTGGGATTTGACCTGGCTGGCGCGCTACATGCCTGACGCCACGCGAACTTTTGAGTTGGGCCTGGCGCAAAAGACGCGTTCCCCCAACCTGTACGAGCGCTATAGCTGGTCGACCTGGCAGATGGCGGCGCTAATGAACAACTTCGTCGGCGATGGCAACGGCTATTTCGGCAATCCCGATCTCCAGCCGGAAAAGGCGTATACCGTCTCGACCAGCTTGGCCTGGCATGCCGCCGACCGCAGCTGGGAGTTCAAGGCCGCGCCCTATTACACCCATGTCGAGGACTACATCGACGCGATCCAGTGGGACGCCACCACCAACACGCCACGCGCGGTCCCGCTCAGCAACCAGTTCAGCGTCCTGCGCTACGCCAACGCGTCGGCTCGCCTGTATGGCATCGACCTTTCCGGCAAGATGCCGCTGGGCAGCACCAGGGCCGGCGATTTCGGCCTCATGGGTCTGCTCAACTACACCCATGGCAAGAACCGCGATACGGGCGACTACCTCTACAACATCATGCCCCTCACCGCCCGCCTGACGCTGACCCACAAGCTCGGTGCCTGGCGCAACAGCATCGAAGGCGAGTTCGTGTCCAGCAAGAACAAGGTTTCCGAAGTACGCAACGAAATGGAAACCGCTGGCTACGGCCTGATTCATCTGCGCGCGCGTTACGAACAGAAAGGCTACAGCGTCGACTTCGGCATCGAAAACCTGTTCGACCGCATGTATGACCTGCCCCTGGGTGGGGCCTATGTGGGTCAGGGCACGACCATGACGAACCCGCCCCTGCCCAATTATCCGCAGTGGGGCACCCCCGTACCCGGCCCAGGTCGATCGATCTATGCCGGTTTGAACGTAAAATTCTGAGCCTCATCACGCATTCTTCCCGGCGAAAGGCAACCCATGTACCGCATCCCGCTCACAGTCCTCCTGAGCTTCACCCTGGCCAGCCCGGCGCTGGCCGACGCCCTCAAGGTGGAGGCGCCCTGGATGCGCGCCACCGCGCCGGGCCAGAAAGTCGCGGCGGGCTTCATGACCCTCACCGCCGACAGCACCATGACCCTGGTAGGCGGCTCCAGCCCCACATGCGGCCATGTCGAGCTGCACTACATGAAGATGGAAAACGGCGTCATGGAAATGCGCGAGATGAAGGAAATTCCCCTGCCCGCGGGCCAGGCCGTGCACCTCGAGCCGGGCGGCCTGCACGTGATGTGCATTGGCCTGAAGAAACCCGTGGTGGCGGGGCAGAAGGTGCCCCTCAGCCTGCACCTGCGGGGAAGTGACGGCAAGACGCGGAAACACGCCGTGGAACTGCAGGCGCGCAAGACCAGCGGCCACTGAACCGCCGCGAGGGCGGGACATGCCCAGCCGCCGCATCGACAAAAAAGCCGGCAAGAGCCGGCTTTTTTACGCGGGATGCCAGGCACCTACTGCAGTTGGCGCTCGAGTTCCTCGATGGTGGTGTGGCGCACGTCCTTGCCCTTGACCATGAACACCACGTACTCGGACATGTTCTTGGCGTGGTCGCCGATGCGCTCGATGGCCTTCACCACGAACAGCAGGTCGATGAAGGTGGAAATGGTGCGCGGATCTTCCATCATGTAGGTGATGAGGTGCCGCGTGATGAGGTGGAACTCCTCGTCCACCTCCATGTCCTGGCGCGCCACGCCGGCGGCGCCGGAGGCATCCAGGCGGGCGAAGGCGTCGAGGGATTCGCGCAGCATCTTGGTGGCCATGCCGGCCATGTATTTGATCTCGTTGTAGCGCGGCATGACGATGCGATCGTGGTCGTAGACCCTGATGGCGAAACGCGCAATCTTGCTGGCCTCGTCACCGACGCGCTCCAGGTCGGTAATGGTCTTGATGATGGTCAGGATCATGCGCAGGTCGCCGGCGGTGGGCTGGCGCAGGGCGATGATCTGGGTGCAGGCCTCGTCGGCGGCCACTTCCAGGGCGTTGACTTGATGGTCCTGGCTGATGACCCGTTCGGCCAGCTTGGTATCGCCCGTCACCAGCGCCTCCACGGCCTGGGTCACCTGTTCCTCGACCATGCCGCCCATTTCCAGGACGCGGGCACGCACCGCCTCAAGGTCGGCATCGAATTGCTTGTAAATGTGTTCGCTGGGCATCGCCCCTCCTCGATCTCTCGGCTTCGCCGGTAGCGGCGCATTATATGCGCGCCGATAGCGGCTTTTATTACAAGTTGGTGACAAAGGGCAGGCTCAGGCGCGTCCCGTCCAGGTCCAGGGTCATCAACCACTCGCGCGAGCCGCTGACGCATACCGGCAGCGTCACCGTGGCGCGCAGCACGCCGTCGGGGCCGGGGCGCAGGACGTAGAGGTTGAAGCCCATGTCCAT
>VGVT01000089.1 GCA_016873935.1 Betaproteobacteria bacterium
ACCAGGCGGTTGATGAAGCGGGCGAGGATGGCGCCGAACACCAGCACCAGGATGGCGACGATGACGTTGGGGATGTACAGCACCACCTTGTTGAACAGGTCCGCGACAACCTGCAGGCCGAGCGAGTTGGCGACCGTGACGATCATCACCAGGATGATCAGCCAGTACACCAGATTGCCGATCACCGAGCCCACCGAGAGATCGAGTTCCGCATGCTTCATGAACGATTCCAGGCCGGACTTTTCGGTGGCCCGGTCGAACTTGAGAGGTCGAGCTCCGCATGCTTCATGAACGATTCCAGGCCGGACTTTTCGGTGGCCCGGTCGAACTTGAGCAGGGTGAGCAGGCGCATGATGCCGCTGCGCGCCAGCTTGGCCAGGATCCAGCCCAGCACCAGGGCGATGATGGCGCCCAGCAGCTGCGGAATGAAACTCGCCAGTTGTGTCCAGAACGAGGTGAGGGAGGCGACGAAAACGTCGATTTGTTCCATGACGGACTCCATGGTGGGCTTTCAGGCAGGGGGAATTATAGGTGGATGGTGTTACCGCACATGGAAGCCTGCTGCTCAGCGCAATTGTTCACGCGTGAGCAGGAAGACCGTGTCCTCGCCGCCCTCGACCTGCGGCCAGGTGAAATCGAGCTCGGGAAAGGCGGCTTCCAGGGCGGCCCGGTTATGGCCGATCTCGACCGCCAGCAGGCCACCCGGATACAGGTGGCGGCTGGCCTCGCGCAGGATGGCGCGGGTGGCGTCCAGGCCGTCCTCGCCGGAGCCCAGGGCGAGGGCCGGTTCGTGGCGGAATTCCGGCGGCAGGGCGGCCACCGAGGCGGCGTTGACGTAGGGAGGGTTGGCGACGATCAGGTCGTAGGTGGCGTTACCCAGGGGGACGAAGAGGTCGCCCCGATGCAGGCGCACCCTTTCCTCCAGGCCATAGTCGGCGACGTTACCCGCGGCTACCTCCAGCGCATCGGCGGAGAGATCGACGGCGTCCACGCTGGCATGCGGGAAGGCCTCGGCGAGCAGGATGGCGAGGCAGCCCGAACCGGTGCACAGATCGAGGACGGAACGCACCTCGCCGGGTGCCGCCAGCCAGGGCTGGAAATGCTCCAGGATCATCGGTGCCAGGAAGGAGCGCGGCACGATGACGCGCTCATCGACGCGGAAGCGATACCCCTGCAGCCAGGCCTCGCCGGTGAGATAGGGCGCCGGCATGCGTTCTTCGATGCGGCGATGCAGTATCCCAGCCAGACGCTCGGCTTCGGCGGGCAGCAGTCGGGCCGGCCAGACGCTCGGCTTCGGCGGGCAGCAGTCGGGCATCGAGGAAGGGCTCCAGATGGTCGGCGGGCAGGCGCAGGCTGTGCAGGATCAGGTAGGCCGCCTCGTCATAGGCGTTGTGCGTGCCATGGCCGAAGAACAGGCCGGCTTCGTGGAAACGCGATACCGCGTAGCGCAGCCAGTCGCGCAGGGTGCGCAGTTCGGGGGGCGCCTCAGCCACGCAGCAGCCTTTCCAGGGCGCCACGGTAGATGCGCGCCAGTTCCCCCAGCTCGGCGACACCGACGTGCTCGTCGATCTTGTGGATGCTCTCGTTGACCGGGCCGAACTCCACCACTTCCTTGGCGATGTCGGCGATGAAGCGGCCGTCGGAGGTGCCACCCGTGGTGGACAGATCCGGCTCGATGCCGGTGTGTTCGCGGATGGCGGCGGCCAGGGCCTCGACCAATGGGCCGCGCGGCGTTAGGAAGGGCTTGGCGCCGATCTCCCAGTCCAGCTCGTAGTCCAGATCGTGCCTGTCGAGAATGGCGTGGACGCGCGCCTTCAGGCTGTCCACCGGGCTGGCGGTGCCATGGCGGAAATTGAAGACGATGTCGGCGTGGCCGGGCACCACGTTGGTGGCGCCGGTGCCGCTGTGCATGTTGGAAATCTGCCAGGTGGTGGGCGGGAAGTAGTCGTTGCCCTGGTCCCAGACCGTGGCGGCCAGTTCGGCGATGGCGGGGGCGGCGAGGTGGATGGGGTTCCTGCCGAGTTGCGGATAGGCGATGTGCGCCTGCACGCCCTTCACGCGCAGACGGCCATGCAGGGAACCGCGGCGGCCGTTCTTCATGGTGTCGCCAAGGCGCGCGACGCAGGTGGGCTCGCCGACGATGCAGGCGTCGATGCCCTCGCCGCGCGCGGCGAGCCGCTCCACCACCTTCACCGTGCCGTCCACCGCGGGGCCTTCCTCGTCGGAGGTGATGAGCCAGGCGATGGAGCCGGAGTGGTTCGGATGGGTGGCGAGGAAATCCTCGACGGCGGCCAGGAAGGCGGCGATGGAACCCTTCATGTCGGCCGCGCCGCGACCGAACAGCACGCCATCCCGTTCAACGGGCTGGAAGGGGTCGCTCGACCACTGCTCCAGCGGGCCGGTCGGCACCACATCGGTATGGCCGGCGAAACAGATCAGCGGACCGGCCTTGCCGCGTCGCGCCCACAGGTTGGTCACCTCGCCGCTAAGCAGGGGCTCGATGGCGAAACCCAGGCCGCGCAGCTTGTCCGCGAGCCAGTCCTGGCAACCGCCATCCTCCGGGGTGACGGAGCGTCGGCCGATCAGTTCGCGGGCATAGGCGAGAGTCTTTTCTTGCATATAAAACACTTAATAAACATTAAGTAGCGATGAATACCTCGCGTTCATTCTCCGAAGAACGCCGCGTAGTTTTCCTCGCTGAAGCCCACCTGGAACTGGCCGTCGCGGTCCAGGATGGGGCGCTTGATGAGGCTGGAATGTTCCCGCATCACCGCCAGGGCGCTGGCGGCGTCCTTGACCTCGGCCTTCTGGGCGTCGTCGAGCTTGCGCCAGGTGGGACCGTTGCGGTTGACCAGCGCCTCCCAGCCGAGCAGCTTGAAGAGTTTCTTCATCGTCGCCTCGGGTACGCCCTGTTTCTTGAAGTCGTGGAACTCGTAGGGAATATCCCGTTCCTCCAGCCAGGCCCGGGCCTTCTTGACGGTACTGCAATTGGGGATGCCGTAGAGTTTCATGGCAAACTCGCTTGTGAAAAAAACGCGCCATTCTAACCGCCCTCCATGACTCCCGCCTTTCTCGTTCGTTCCGCCCGCTGGATCAACGACGCGGACGCCATCGCCCGCGTGCGGCGGGCGGTCTTCATCGAGGAACAGGGTGTGCCCGAGGACCTGGAATGGGAGGCGCGGGACGGCGATTGTGCCTGGTTCGTCGCCGAGGGCGGGGAGGGCGCCGTCATCGGCATCGGCCGTCTCACGCCGGCCGGCCACGTCGGCCGCATGGCGGTGCTGCCGGACTGGCGCGGCCGCGGCGTCGGCTCGGCGCTGTTGCACGCGGTCCTGGCGGAGGCGCGGGCGCGCGGACAGGCCGAAGTCCGCCTTTCCGCTCAATGCGGCGCTCTATCTTTTTATGAACGCCACGGTTTCGTCGCGACCGGAAACGAGTATCTGGATGCGGGTATTCGCCATCGCGACATGGCCCTGACATTGGGAGTTCCGGCATGAACCTGCGTATCGGCCATGGTTTCGACGTGCACGCCTTCGCCGAGGGACGGCGGCTCGTCATCGGCGGCGTCGACATTCCGCATGAGCGCGGCCTGTTGGGCCACTCCGACGCCGACGTGCTGATCCACGCCATCTGCGATGCCCTGCTCGGCGCGGCCGGTCTGGGCGACATCGGCCGCCATTTCCCGGACAGTGATGCGCGCTACCGGGGCGTCGACAGCCGCGAACTGCTGCGCCACGTGGCCGGGTTGCTGGATGCGCGCGGCTGGCGGGTGGGCAACGTCGATGCCACCCTCATCGCCCAGGCGCCGCGCATGGCGCCGCACATCCCGGCCATGCGCGAACGGCTCGCCGCGGATTTGGGTATCGCCGTCGAGGCGCTAAACGTGAAGGCCACCACCACCGAGAAACTCGGCTTCACCGGTCGCCAGGAAGGCATCGCCGCCGAAGCGGTATGTCTGCTCCAGGCCAAATAAGCCCGGAACCCGGTCGCTCCCGGGTCTTTTTCGCCCTGTGGCCGGAGCCGGACGTGCGCAAGCGGCTGCATGCCCTGAGCGGGATTCTGCACGATCGCCTGGGGGGGCGGCGTACCCACCCCGATACCCTGCATCTCACCCTGGTTTTTGTCGGCGAGGTCGAGAATGCCCTGCTCACGCCCATGCGGGAAGCAGCGAGCCGGGTCGGTATCCCGCCTTTCGAGATGGTTTTCGATCGCCTGGATTGCTGGCGCCACAACCACATCGCCCACGTCGGTCTGGCGGAAACGCCGGCGGCCCTGCGCGCCCTGGTCGACGGTCTTGGCGCTGCCCTGGGCAAGGCCGGCATCCCCTTCGACGCGCGTCCCTTCAAGGCGCACGTCACCCTGTTGCGCAAGGCGGACTGCATGAAATTCGGCGGACAAAATGAAAATCCCGCGCTGGAACCGATACGCTGGTCCGCGCGGGATTTCGTGCTGGTCAGATCCAGCCTGCGCCCGGAAGGAGCGCGCTATGAGCGGCTGGCCGGCTGGCCGCTGCTCTGATCGCTACAGATAGACGTAGCTTTCCAAGTGGCCCGCCAGTTCCTTGACCGGAAGGCGGGTGTAGTCCTTGTCGATGCTTTCCGATAGCTTGCTCCTGACCTGCCCGGGCAGGTGGTGGTTGATGAGCCCCATGAAGGGGGCCGAGGCCACGAGGATGAGCCGGTCGTATTCGTTCTTCACCCGTCCGGCTTCCAGTTCCCTGGAAACCTCCTGGGCGAAGCGCTCGGCCTCGTGGTGTTTGGGGTCCGCCGGCTGGCCAACCGCGCCATGCCCCGGGCCGCCATAGGCGCCGGATCGGTCGCTCACCAGGTTGGACGTCTTCTCACGGCTTTCGGGATGCATCAATTCCTTGACGAGTTCCAGCCCGCG
>VGVT01000090.1 GCA_016873935.1 Betaproteobacteria bacterium
CGACGAGGCGCCCGCCCGCACCTGCCGCGAACAGGTTCTCCGTCACATGCGGCGCGAGGGAGACGATGCGCCGCGCGGGCTGGGCCAGGCGCACCACGGCACCCGTGTCGTCCGTCACCATCACCTCGGCATGCACTCCCCACGCACAACACCACGCCGCTATCAGTCCGAATGCCATCCTCATGTTTCGCATCGCCCGCTTTCATCAAGAAACGGCGAATTATACTGACCTGCCCTCTGGAACCTCGCCATGCCCCATGCCCTTGCTGCCTTCCTCCTCACCGCCCTGGTCGCACTTGCCCTGATCCGCACACTCCGCTGTCTGACCCCGCGCACCCGGCACTGTTTCGTCGTTCCCCGGACATGAACGCGGACGCCTACAGCCAGGCCGAGATTGACGCCCTCTGGCGCGTCCTGCGCGAACGGCGCGACATGCGCCACTTTGCCCCCGGCCCGATGCCCACCGGGGCGCTGCAGCGCCTGATCGAGGCGGCGCACATCGCCCCCTCGGTGGGTTACATGCAGCCTTGGCGCTTCCTGCGTATCACCGATGCGGATCTGCGCGCCCGCCTCGCCGACTGCGTGGAGGCGGAACGGCTCGCCACGGCGGCGGCGCTGCCCGCTCGCAATGACGAATTCCGCCGCGTGAAGATCGAAGGCATTCGGGAATGCGCGGAACTCCTGGTCGCCACCCTCATGCCGGAACGGGAAAAGCACATCATCGGACGCCGCACCCTGCCGGAGATGGACATCGCCTCCCTCGGCTGTGCCATCCAGAACATGTGGCTGGCCGCGCGCGCGGAGGGGCTCGGCTTGGGCTGGGTCTCGTTCTTTGAGCCGGACGAGGTCGCTGCCCTGCTGGCCCTGCCGCCGGGCGCGCGTCCGCTCGCCATTCTGTGCATCGGCCCGGTACCCGCCTTCTACCCCCGCCCCATGTTTGAAGACGCGGGCTGGGGCCAACGCCTGCCGCTCACCGACATCCTGTTTGAAAACCGCTGGCCCGAAGGCGTGGGCGGCACCCCCACAGCCTACGAATGACCACGGCCTTGCTCATGATCCTGGCCGTGCTGTTGGACTGGCTGCTAGGCGAACCGCGGCGCAGGCATCCGCTGGCGGGTTTCGGGCGATGGGCGGCCTGGCTGGAAACGCGCCTGTACCACCCGAGCCGCCTGCGTGGAGCGCTCGCCTGGCTGCTGGCCGTCGCCCCCCTCACCGCCCTGGCCTGGGCGCTGGCCCAGTTGCCCTGGGTGGGCATGGTCTTCTCGGTCTGGGCGCTGTATTTCGCCTTGGGCCACAAAAGCCTGCATGACCACCTGCTGCCCATCGTCGCCGCCCTGGAAGCGGGCGATGAAACCCAGGCCCGCCGCCTGACGGCGCGCGTGGTCAGTCGCGACGAAGCGACATTGGAGATTGTCCCTTCGGCTCTGGAATCCGCGCTGGAAAACGGCAACGACGGCGTCTTCGGCGCCCTGTTCTGGTTTGCTGTGGCGGGCGCGCCGGGGGCTGTGCTGTACCGGCTGGCCAACACCCTGGATGCGATGTGGGGCTACCGCAACGCGCGCTACCAACGCTTCGGCTGGGCCGCCGCACGCATCGACGACGCGCTCAACTATTTACCCGCGCGCCTTACCGCCCTGACCTACGCCCTGTTGGGCCGCACCCGGCAGGCGTTGGCCTGCTGGCGGCGACAGGCCCCGGCCTGGGACGGCATCAACCCCGGCGTGGTGATGGCCGCCGGTGCAGGGGCCTTGGGCGTGCGTCTGGGCGGCCCGGCGCGCTACCACGGCACGCTGGAACACCGTCCGGAACTGGGAACCGGTGCCGCCCCCGTGGCGGCGGACATCCCCCGCGCGCTGGCGCTGGTGCGGCATGGCGTGGCGCTGTGGTTGGCCCTGTGGCTGGCGGGGCTGGCAGCATGGGGGTGGCTCCATGCTTGAACACGGCGGACGCCTGACCGCGGCGGCGCGGCAATACGGCATTCCAGTGGCCGACTGGCTGGATCTGTCCACCGGCATCAACCCGCTCGGCTGGCCGGTGCCCACGATTCCGCCCGAACGCTGGACGCGGCTACCGGAGGAGGATGACGGCCTGGCGGAGGCGGCCTGCCGTTATTACGGCGCGCCCCGCGTTCTGCCGGTGGCGGGCAGTCAGGCAGCGATTCAGGCGCTGCCTGCCTTGCGCCCGCCCGGGCGGGTCGGTATCCCGCACCCGGCCTACGCCGAACATGCCCATGCCTGGCGGCGGGCCGGGCATGTGGTCGTGGCCTGGACACAGGACATGAAGCCCGACGGCCTGGATGCGCTGGTGCTGATCCATCCCAACAATCCCAGCGGCACACGCTATTCCGCCGCGCAACTCCTCGACTGGCACGCGCGTCTTGCCGCGCACGGCGGCTGGTTGGTGGTGGATGAGGCCTTCCTTGACCCGACGCCGGAGGCCAGTCTCGCGCCATTCTGTGATCGCGACGGACTCATCGTCTTGCGCAGCCTGGGTAAGTTCTTCGGCCTGCCGGGCGCGCGCGTCGGCTTCGTCATGGCCGGGGTTGAGCTCCTGGGGCGCTTGCAGGAAGTGCTGGGGCCGTGGACGGTCCCCGGCCCATCGCGCTGGCTGGCGCAACAGGCGCTGATGGATGGCGTCTGGCAGGCCGCGGCGCGGCAGCGCCTGGCGCAGGCCGGTGCACGCCTGGCGCGGCTGCTCGCCGCCCACGGACTCGCCCCGGAGGGCGGTACGGCGTTGTTTCAGTGGGTAAAGACGCCCCATGCGGCGGCGATCGCGGACCGACTCGCCCGGCGCGGCATCCTGGTGCGCCGCTTTGCTGATCCGCCCAGCCTGCGCTTCGGCCTGCCGGGGCAGGAAGCCGATTGGGCGCGGCTGGCGCAAGCCCTGGCGGAGGCCGTGGCATGACCGCCAGAACGCTCATGATCCAGGGCACCACCTCGGATGCGGGCAAGAGCCTGGTCACCGCCGCGCTGTGCCGCTGGCTGAAACGGCGCGGCGTGGCCGTGGCGCCGTTCAAGCCGCAGAACATGGCGCTCAACAGCGCCGTGACGGCCGACGGCGGCGAGATCGGCCGCGCCCAGGCGGTACAGGCGGCGGCTTGCGGGCTGGCGCCGACGAGCGACATGAACCCGGTGCTGCTCAAGCCCAACTCGGACACGGGCGCGCAGGTCATCATTCAGGGCCGTGCCGTCGCCACTCTGGAAGCGGGCGCCTACCATGACTACAAGCGTGTCGCCCGGCGGGCGGTGCTGGAATCCTATGCGCGTCTGGCCGGGAAATATGCCGCCATCGTGGTCGAAGGCGCCGGCTCGCCCGCCGAGATCAACCTGCGCGAGAACGACATCGCCAACATGGGCTTTGCCGAGGCCGTCGATTGCCCGGTCATCCTGGTGGCCGACATCGACCGGGGCGGCGTGTTCGCGCATCTCGTCGGCACGCTGGCTCTGCTCTCGGCATCCGAGCGGGCGCGGGTGGTCGGCTTTGTCATCAACCGCTTTCGCGGCGACCTCAAGCTGTTGCAGCCGGGGCTGGACTGGCTGGAACGGGAAACCGGCAAGCCGGTGCTTGGCGTGCTGCCTTACCTCTCTGGTCTGCACCTGGACGCGGAGGATGCATTACCGCGCGAGTTTAGCGAACGGGGCGGGTTCCGGGTGGTGGTGCCGGCCTTGCCGCGCATCTCCAACCATACTGATTTCGATCCGTTGCGCCTCGCTCCGGGTATCGACCTGCGCTTTGTCGCCCCCGGTGAGACGCCGCCCGGTGCCGACCTCGTCTGTCTGCCCGGTTCGAAGTCCGTGCGCGCCGATCTCGACTGGCTGCGCGGCCAAGGCTGGGAAGCCTATTTGCTGCGCCATCTGCGTTATGGCGGCAAGCTTATTGGTATTTGCGGCGGTTTTCAGATGCTCGGACGAACATTGCACGACCCCTTGGGTATCGAAGGCGAGGCCGGGAGCAGTCCCGGCCTTGGCCTGCTGAACATGGAAACCACTCTGGCGGCGCAAAAGCAGTTGCGCAATGTCGCCGGCAGATTGGCGTGGTGCGATGCGCCGGTACGGGGCTATGAAATCCACGCCGGCATCAGCACGGGCGCCGCGCTGGCGCAGCCCGCAACCCTGCTGGAAGGCGGTCCTGACGGGGCCATGAGCACGGATGGCCAGATAATTGGCACCTATGTGCATGGCCTGTTCGATCGGCCCGAGGCCTGTGCCGCGCTGCTCGCCTGGGCCGGATACGCCAGCCATGGCGCGCCGGACATCGCCGCCCGCCGCGAGGCCGATCTGGATCGCCTGGCCGATGCGGTCGAGGCGCACCTCGATACGGCCCGGCTGGCTGTCTTGCTGGGTCTGGAGGCCGCATGAACACCTTGATCCTCGGTGGCGTTGATCGGAGTGGCCGATACGGTGGGCGAGATCGTCGATGTGAAGCATGCCTGCCGGGCCGGCATCAAGGCGCAACCCGGGGTGGATCTGTGAACCGAAGAGGTTTTTTGGGCTATATTGGCCGCACTTGTTAGGAGAAAATATGTTCACATGCTCGAGGGCTCATCAACGCTTTAACGGCTTCGGCCTGATGGCTTTTATGCGGGCTGCCTTGACGCATGGGCTGCCGACGCAGTGCCTTGGTAGATCCGCAAAATCCGAGTGAAAACCTTGATCTTAGGCGGCGCCCGCTCGGGCAAGAGCGGGCTGGCCCAGCGGCGGGGAGGCGCGACCGGGCTGCCGGTGACGCTGATTGCCACTGCGCAGGCGCTGGATGCGGAGATGCGCGAACGCATCGCCCGACATCAGGCCGATCGGCCATCCGGCTGGCGCACCGTGGAAGAACCGCTGGCGCTGGCGGCCACCTTGCAGGCTGAATG
>VGVT01000091.1 GCA_016873935.1 Betaproteobacteria bacterium
GGTCCAGCAGCAACTGGCGGCCCAGTTCAAGCCGGAGCAGGACGAGCAGTAGGCGTCAGTCCAGCCGAAATGAAAAAGGGCCTCCGCGGATGCCCTTTTCTCATCGTATACCCGCTTACTCCCACTCGATGGTGCCCGGCGGCTTGCCGGTGATGTCGTAGGTCACCCGGTTGATGCCGCGGATTTCATTGATGATGCGGTTGGAGACACGGGCCAAGAGTGTGTAGGGCAGTTCAGCCCAGTGGGCGGTCATGAAGTCCTGGGTCTGCACCGCGCGCAGGGCGATGACATAGTCATAGGTGCGGCCATCCCCCATCACCCCCACGGCCTTCACCGGTAGGAACACGGCGAATGCCTGAGAAGTCTTTTCGTACCAACCGCTTAGGCGCAATTCCTCAATAAAAATATGATCCGCGAGACGGAGCAGATCGGCATATTCCTTCTTCACCTCGCCGAGGATGCGCACGCCCAGGCCGGGGCCGGGGAAGGGATGGCGGTAGACCATGTCGTGCGGCAGGCCCAGAGCCACGCCGAGTTCCCGCACCTCGTCCTTGAACAGTTCGCGCAGGGGTTCCAGCAGCTTGAGGTGCATGTCCTCCGGCAGGCCACCGACGTTGTGGTGGGACTTGATGGCGTGGGCCTTCTTGGTCTTGGCGCCGGCAGACTCGATGACGTCCGGGTAGATGGTGCCCTGGGCCAGCCATTTGGCGTTCTTGAGCTTGGCGGATTCGGCCTGGAAGACGGCGACGAACTCGCCGCCGATGATCTTGCGCTTCCTCTCCGGGTCGGAGACTCCGGCCAGCTTGCCCATGAACTGCTCGGTGGCATCGACGTGGATGACCTTGACGCCGAGGTTCTTGGCGAAGGTCTCCATGACCTGCTCGGCCTCGTTCAGGCGCAGCAGGCCGGTGTCGACAAAGACGCAGGTGAGCTGGTCGCCGATGGCGCGGTGGATCAGGGCCGCCGCGACGGAAGAATCGACGCCGCCGGAGAGGCCCAGGATGACTTCATCCGAGCCCACCTCGGAGCGGATCTTGCCGATCGCCTCCTCGATGTAGTCCGGCATGTTCCAGTCGGTGCCACAACCGCAGATGTCATGCACGAAGCGGCTGAGCATGGCCTTGCCTTGCAGGGTGTGGGTCACCTCGGGGTGGAACTGGACACCGTAGAAGTTGCGGGCCACGTCCGCCATACCGGCGTTGGGCGTGGCGGCGTTCTCGCAGATGACCTTGAAGCCGGGAGGCAACTCGGTGACCTTGTCGCCATGGCTCATCCACACGTCCAGCCAGGCCGCGCCCGAGTCTTCCAGCCGGTCCTGGATGTCGCGCAGCAGGGGCGTGTGGCCATGGGCGCGCACTTCGGCATAGCCGAATTCCCGCTTGGCCGAGTTCTCCACCTTGCCGCCCAGTTGCGCCGCCATGGTCTGCATGCCGTAGCAGATGCCCAGCACCGGCACGCCGGCGCTCCAGACGGCATCCGGTGCGCGCGGCGTTTCATCCTCGTAGACCGAAGCGGGACCGCCGGAAAGGATGATGCCCGCCGGATTGAAGTCGCGAATGAAGTCGTCGGAGACATCATGCGGATGCAGTTCGCAATAGACATTGTGCTCACGCACCCGGCGGGCGATGAGCTGGGTGTACTGGGAACCGAAGTCGAGAATGAGGATGCGTTGATGCATAGCGGGTAGCTCGTAGTGGGTAGAGGGTAGCTAAACCCCTGGCTGTTCCAGGCTCTTCTTGAGCCCGCGCAACATTTTGCCTACTTCATCCGCCAAGGGAAAAAATGCTTGTCCATCCTCTTCGGACAGATAGCCCAGGCGTTGGGACAGAAGGAATTGGGTTTCCAGTTCGCCCAAGGAGCCAAGGGAGATGGAGACGAAGCGAGCGAAATCGCGCTCGGACTCGCGTTCTCTCCCTTCCGCGATATTTGAAGGTATAGAAACGGCGGCACGGCGCATCTGAGAAACCAACCCATATGACTCATGCGCGGGGAATCGCTCGGTGAGCCGGTATATCTGCACAACCAAATCCATGGCCTTTTGCCAGACAAGCAGTCGCCGGTAACTATCCACGGACCAGGCTACCGGCTACCAACTACGAGCTACCCGCTCAAACATGATAGTTCGGCGCTTCCTTGGTGATCTGCACGTCGTGGACGTGAGATTCCTTGATGCCGGCGGAAGTGATTTCGACGAAGCAGGCATTGGCATGGAAGTGCTCGATGCTGGAGGAACCCAGGTAGCCCATGGAGGAACGCAGACCGCCCATCAACTGGTGCAGCACCGCCAGGGCGCTGCCCTTGTAGGGCACGCGGCCTTCGATGCCTTCAGGCACCAATTTGTCGGCGTTGGCCTCGTTGTCCTGGAAGTAGCGGTCCTTGGAGCCTTTCTGCATGGCGCCCAGGGAGCCCATGCCGCGATAGGACTTGAAGGAACGGCCCTGGTAGAGCTCGATCTCGCCCGGCGCCTCGTCGGTACCGGCGAGCAGACCACCGAGCATGACGCAATGGGCGCCGGCGGCGATGGCCTTGGCGATGTCGCCGGAATAGCGGATGCCGCCGTCGGCTATCAGCGGCACGCCGGTGCCTTGCAAGGCGGCGGCAACGTTCTGCACGGCGGTGATCTGCGGCACGCCGACGCCGGCGACGATGCGGGTGGTGCAGATGGAGCCGGGGCCAATGCCCACCTTGACGCAGTCGGCGCCGTGGTCCACCAGGGCGCGGGCGGCGTCGGCCGTGGCGATGTTGCCGCCGATGACCTGCACCTGGGGATATTTCAGCTTGACCCACTCGACCCGTTTCAGCACGCCGTTGGAATGGCCGTGCGCGGTGTCGACGACGATGACATCGACGCCCGCCTCGACGAGGGCCGCGACCCGTTCCTCGGTATCGCCGCCGACACCCACCGCGGCGCCGGCGCGCAGGCGACCCTGCTCATCCTTGCAGGCGTTGGGATAGGTGCTGGATTTGTCGATGTCCTTGACGGTCACCAGACCACGCAGTTCGAAGTCGTCGTTCACCACCAGCACACGCTCCAGGCGATGGCGGTGCATCTTTTCCATGGCCTCCTCCCGGCTGGCGCCCTCCTTGACGGTGACCAGACGCTCCTTGGGGGTCATGATGCTGGCGACGGGCTGGTCCAGATTGGTCTCGAAGCGCAAATCCCGGTTGGTGACGATGCCCACCACCCTGCCCGCCTCGTCCACCACCGGCAGGCCGGAAATCTTGCGCTGGCGGGTGATCTCCAGCACGTCGCGGACGGTCATGTCCGGCGACACGGTGACCGGATCCTTCACCACGCCGGCCTCGTGCCGCTTGACCCGGGCGACGCGGGATGCCTGCTGGGCGATGTCGAAATTCTTGTGGATGATGCCCAGACCGCCTTCCTGGGCCAGGGCGATGGCCATGCGCGCTTCCGTCACCGTGTCCATGGCGGCGGAGAGGACCGGCATGTTCAGCCGGATCTTGCGGGTCAACTGGGTGGCCAGCGAGACGTCGCGCGGCAGGATTTCGGAAAAGGCCGGGACGAGCAGGACGTCGTCGAAGGTGAGGGCTTTCTGGAGGATACGCATACGCAACCTTTACGCGCAAAACCGCATTATACCGGCCGCGTCCCTCACGCCCAAAACCGGCATGGCGGGCACCGCGTTTGACTACGCGACGCGCGGGAATTATGGTCCGCGCCGTGTTCCGCCTGTCCGCCCACCGAAGTCGTCTCGGAGTCCCGCATGAAGTTCAATCTCGCGTCCACCATGGCGTGTGTCTGCCTGGTGACCACCTTGGCCGCTTGCGGCCAGACCCCGGACAAACCGGCACAAGCTCCCGCCCCACAGCCCGGCCAGCCCGTGATTTCGGTGGCGGCCAGCCAGGCCCTGGCGCGTGCCGAGGCAGACGTGACCGAGGCTCGCGGCAAATTCGCCCTGTGGACCAGTACCGAGAACGCCTTCGCCAAAGCGCGCGAGGCGGCTCGCGCGGGGGACAGCGCGGAAGTGCTGCGGCAGGCCGGCATCGCCAGCGAGCTCGCCAGGCTGGGCATGGAGCAACTCCACTATCCGTCGACCGCGCCGCGTTGAATGGGGCGCGGGCGGCTCATTCGGTGGCGCCGGCCTCGCCGCCGCCCTTCTTCATCACTTTGCCTTCGGCCGCGCGCTGACGTCGCACTTCCTTAGGGTCGGCGATCAGGGGTCGGTAGATTTCCACGCGATCGCGGTCGCGCAGGATGGCATCGGTCTTGGCGAGCTTGTTCCAGATGCCCACCTTGTTCCGCGCCAGGTCGATTTCCGGGAACTCCCGCAGCAGACCGGATCGCTCGATGGCCTCGCTCACGCTGGCCCCCTCGTGCAGGCTGAGGTGGATGACCTTCTGGTGGCCGGGGCAAACGTAGACCACCTCGACATGGATCTGGGCACTCATCACGTAGCCGTCATCGTTGACCGTAGACGTCCTCGGCCCGGCGCACGAAGGCATCCACCAGGTTGTTGGTGATCATGCCGAAAACCGGCCCCAAGACCTTTTCCAGAAGCACGCTGGAGAACTCGTAGTGGATCACGAACTCAACCTTGCAGGCGGCTTCCGCCAGCGTCTTGAAGCGCCAGGATCCTTCCAGCTTGCGGAACGGCCCGCTGACCAGGCGGATGGCCATTTCCTCTGGAAAGCGCTTGTCGTTGCGCGTGCTGAAATGCTGGCGCACATGCAGGTAGTGGATATGAATAGTGGCCTCGGTGACGGCCTCGTCGCGCGCATGCAGTTGCGAGCCGCCGCACCAGGGCAGAAAGCGGGGATAGTCCTCG
>VGVT01000092.1 GCA_016873935.1 Betaproteobacteria bacterium
GCGCCAGGGTGACGGTGAGTTCCCGCAGGCGCAGGCGCGCCTCGTCGAAACTGACGTCGGTCCACATCAGGCCCACCGGCTGCAGCGGCAGGGGCGAGGCCGACACGCTGGGATACTCCACACCGACGCTGGAACGCGCCACCACGCGCAGGGCCACCGCCTGCGACAGGCCCACCGAGGCCTGGCGCAGCATCTGGCCGCCCATGCGCATCTGCACGATGCCCAGCCAGTGGTAGGCCTCGGCCAGTTCCTTCGCGGTCTCGGCGCGTAGCTGCCGGTACTGGGCCAGGCGCTCGTACACCAGCCGGGTGAGCAGATCGCGCTTCTTCTCCAGCATGGCCCGACCCTGCTCCAGAAACTTGACCTGGCGGCCGACCTGCAGGAGGGCGCTCTTGGTGGGGGGGACGGAGAGGCGTTTTTTCATGTTTTAGCGGGTAGCTGGTAGCGGGTAGTGGGTAGCTTTAGTTTCCGCGCCGTAGGCGCGCCGATTGAAAGCTACGAGCTACCGTCTACACGCTACCAGCTCCTTTGTGGTACTTGGCCAGTTCTGCCTCCGAGACCCGGATCAGGGCCTCCGGCGGCAGCATGGAGAGCAGGTCCCAGGCCAGGTTGAGGGTCTCGTAGACGCTGCGGTCCTCGTCCTCGCCCTGGCCGATGAAGCGGCGCTCGAAGGCTTCGGCGAATTGCAGGTAGCGGCGGTCGGCGTCGGACAGTTCCTCGGCGCCGATGATGGCGGCCAGACCGCGCACTTCCAGGGCCTTGGCGTAGCTGGCGAAGAGCTGGCTGGCGACGTGGGGATGGTCTTCCCGCGTGAAGTTCTTGCCGATGCCGTCTTTCATCAGGCGCGACAGCGAGGGCAGCACGGTGACCGGCGGATAGACGCCCTGGTTGGCCAGTTCCCGCCCCAGCACGATCTGGCCTTCGGTGATGTAGCCGGTGAGGTCGGGGATGGGGTGGGTGATGTCGTCGGAAGGCATCGACAACACCGGGATCATGGTGATGGAGCCGCGCCGGTTCTTGATGCGGCCGGCCCGTTCGTAGATCTCCGCCAGGTCGGAATAGAGGTAGCCGGGATAGCCTTTTCTCGCCGGCACATCGCCGCGCAGCACGGCCACTTCGCGCAGGGCCTCGGCGTAGGCGGTCATGTCGGTCATCACCACCAGCACGTGGTAGTCGAGGTCGTAGGCCAGGTACTCGGCGGCGGTGAGCGCCGCGCGCGGGGTGAGCAGGCGTTCGATGACGGGCTCGTCGGCGAGGTTGAGGAACATCACCACCTTGTTGAGCACGCCGGATTCCTCGAAGCTTTCCTGGAAGAAGCGGGCGTCGGCGTTGGAAGCGCCAAAGGCGGCGAACACGACGACGAATTCCGAGGATTCCTCGCCCAGCAGCTTGGCCTGGCGCACGATCTGCGCGGCGACGCGGTTGTGCGGCAGGCCGCCGCCGGAAAACACCGGCAGCTTCTGGCCGCGGGTCAGCGAGTTCATGCCGTCGATGGCGGAGATGCCGGTCTGGATGAACTCGCGCGGATAGGCGCGCGCGGCGGGGTTCAGGGGCTCGCCGTTGACGTCGCGGCGATCGGCGGAAATGATCGGCGGGCGGCCGTCGCGCGGCAGGCCGGCGCCGTTGAAGACGCGGCCGAGGATGTCGCGGGAGACCGGCAGCTTGAAGGGCTCGTCGAGGAAGCGCACCCAGGTGCGTTCCAGGTCCAGGTCGTCGGTGCCCTCGAACACTTCCACCAGCACGGCGTCATCGGCGCTGCGGATGACCAGGCCATTGCGCAGGCGGCCGGCGTGATCCTTCAACTGCACGCGGGACCCCGCGGCCACGCCGGTCACCCCGGCCATGACGATGAGGCCGCCCTGCACGGAACTGGCGGTACGGAATTCGACGTTTTTCATGGTCTTACCTTGTCCTTGCCGGCCATCACGCGGTGTGGCCGGATTGCTCGTAGTCCAGGGCGATCTGGGCGAAGTCGGCCGGAATGCGGGCGATCTTCTCCTTCAGCAGGGCCAGTTCCTCCGACTTGTGCTGGCTCTTCCAGCGCCGTGCCTGGGCCAGCAGCGGCATCTGGATCAGCCGCCGCGCCGGCGCGCCCAGCTTCACCAGCTTCATGCCCTGGCGGTAGATCTCCAGCAGGGCGGCAAGCAGGGCGTACTGCTTCTCCGGGGAGGCGAAGCTGTCGATCTCGTCGGTGGCCGCCTGTTGCAGCAGGCCTTCCTTGAGCAAGCCGGCCGCTTCCAGGGTCCAGCGCTGCTCGGAAGACAGCGCCTCGACGCCGACCAGGTTGACGATGCGCTGCAACTCCTCGGAGGCGGCGAGCAGGTCGAGGGCCTCGCCGCGCGCGGCTTCCCAACCCGGGTCGACGTTCTCCGCCCACCATTTGGCGGCCGAGGGCACGTAGCCGGAGAAGCTCTCCAGCCAGTCCACCGCCGGGTAGTGGCGGGCGTCCGCCAGTTCCTTGGAGAGCGCCCAGAAGGTCTGGATGATTTCCTTGGTGTGGCTGGTGACCGGCTCGGAGAAGTCGCCGCCGGGAGGCGAGACGGCGCCGATGAGGGTGACCGAGCCGTGCCCGCCGGACAGGGTTTCCACGCGGCCGGCGCGCTCGTAGAAGGCCGCCAGGCGCGAACCCAGGTAGGCGGGATAGCCCTCCTCCACCGGCATCTGGCCGAGGCGGCCGGCCACTTCGCGCAGGGCCTCGGCCCAGCGGCTGGTGGAGTCGGCCACCATGACCACGTCGTAGCCCTGGTCGCGGAAATACTCGGCGAGGGTGATGCCCACGTACACCGAGGCCTCGCGCGCCACCACCGGCATATTGGAGGTGTTGGCGACCAGCAGGGTGCGTTCCATCAACGGCCGGCCGGTATGCGGATCGACCAGTTCGGGCATGAACTCCAGCACGTCGGTGAGCTCGTTGCCGCGCTCGCCGCAGCCCACGTAGATGACGATCTCGGCGTTGCACCAGCGCGCGATCTGCTGTTGCAGCATGGTCTTGCCGGCGCCGAATGGACCGGGAATGGCGGCCTTGCCGCCCTTCAGCAGCGGGTAGAAGGTATCCAGGATGCGCTGCCCGGTGATCAGCGGCTTCACCGCGTGGTCGCGTCGCCTGAACGGGCGCGGCACGCGCACCGGCCAGCGATGGAACAGGTGCAGCTTGTCGATGCGGCCATCCGCCATCTTCACCCGGCCGATGCTCTCTTCCACCGTGTAGTCACCCTCCGGGGCCAGTTCCAGCAGTTCGCCTTGGGTGAGGGGCGGCACCAGGATGCGGTGCTGGATGGATTCCGTCTCCCGCACCGTGCCGAGCACGTCGCCGCCGGCCACGGGGGCGCCGGCGCGGCACTGCGGATCGGGCACGAAATGCCAGCGTTGGTCCCGGGGCAGGGAAGGGACAGCGACACCCCGGGCGATGCGGTCGCCGCTCTTTTCCCAGACCGCATTGAGTGGCCGTTGCACGCCGTCGAAAATGGCGTTGAGCAAGCCGGGGCCCAGCTCCACGGACAGGGGCCAGCCGAGTCCTTCCGCCACCTCGCCGGGCTTGAGGCCCGCCGTGTCTTCATACAGTTGCGCCAGGGCGGTGTCGCCGTCGCGGCCGATCACCTCGCCCACCAGCCCGATCGCGCCCACCCGTACCTGCTCGCCGAGCACCGTCTCGGGCAGCTCCAGCTTCACCAGGGGGCCGTTGATTTCAAGGATTTTGCCCATTTACTTTCCTTTGTCGGGAGCGGGTAGCGGGAAAACCCCGACCGCCCTCTGCCCATTAACCATTTCCCAGCATCATCCGTGCACCAGGGTGCCGAGGTCGGGGGCGCTGGCGAACAGTCGCGCCATGGCGACACGTGCCAGCTCGTCGGCCAGGCGTTCGCGGCGCGCCTCGAAGGTCTGGTCCAGTTGCGCCCGATCGTCCGCCAGGCGCACGCGCAGGCCGCCTTCACTGGCCTGGCCGTGCGTCGCCAGTTCCACCTTGCGGCCGGGCGCGGCGCGGGTGGCCAGCGCGGCCCAGGCCGGGGCGAGGCGGGTGTGGTCGGCGGCGCGCACTTCCGCCACCAGGTCACCCGCGGGCAGGTCGCGCGCGGCCGCCGCCAGCCACTGTTCGAGCACCGCGTGGTAGCGGGCTTCGTCGGCGACCAGCGCCTGGAATGCGGCGCGCACGCCGGACAGGACCGATTCCGTCAGGGCCCAGCGCCGCCGATCGAGCTCGGCCGCCAGGCGGGTTTCCGCCGCCTGGGTCTGCCGCCGCACGATGCGTTCGGCTTCCGCCTTTGCCGCCATGACCTCGCGTTCCTCGGCCAGACGAATCTTCTCGCCGGCTTCCAGCAGGATCCGGGCCTTGCCCGATTCGGCCCGCTCGCGCTGTTCGCGCGCCAGGCTCTCGGCCTGGCGGATCAGCGCCTGTTCGAGTTGCAGGACTTGTGCATCTGCTTCCATGTGTCTCTCCGGGAATCAGGCCGGGACGCTCGCCCCGACCCTGCTCCGCTGATGCCCCCCAAGAAAACGGCTGGCCACACAGAACCGAGCGCGGCGAGGTGTTCGGGGTAGGTTCATTTCAATGCCTCCGGACCCAGCACCGCGCGCACCACCTCGTCCAC
>VGVT01000093.1 GCA_016873935.1 Betaproteobacteria bacterium
CGCGGTGCGCGACACCCTGGCGCGCGCCATCGCCGCCGGCGGCAGCAGCCTGCGCGACTTCGTCGACGCGCGCGGCAAGCCCGGTTATTTCCAGCAGAGCTATTTTGTTTACGAGCGCGCCGGCGAAGCCTGCCGCACCTGCGCCAGCGGCATCCGCCGGCTGGTCCAGGGCGGGCGTTCGACCTATTACTGCCCGCGCTGCCAGAAACGCTGAGCGGGCCTCAAGTCCGCGGCGGAAAGTGCCGTAAATGCCACATTGCGGCAAAATGACCCCATCTCTATACGGGGCATCTGGAGACGGCACATGAGCAGCGCATCATTCGTCAGCGACTTCGAGGCCTACAGCGGCTGGCGACAGGACTTGTCGCAGCGGATCGCGTCCTATCGTCAATGGCTGAATCGCGAGAACCTCAACGACTCCCAGCGCGACCTGCGCCTGCAGCAGCTCATCGACCGACTCGCCGAGGACAAGCTGCATGTCGCCTTCGTCGCCGAGTTCTCGCGCGGCAAGTCCGAATTGATCAACGCCATCTTCCTGTCGGATCTGAAACAGCGCCTGCTGCCCTCCACCGCCGGCCGCACCACCATGTGCCCGACGGAATTGCTGTACGACGCCGGCAGGCCGCCGATGATCGAACTGTTGCCCATCGAAACGCGCGGCTCCAACGCCGGCATCGCCGAATACAAGAATTATCCGGACGAATGGCACCAGGTCACCATGGATACCGCATCGCCCCAGAGCGTGGCCCAGGCCATGCAGGAAGTCTGCCGGGTGAAGTCGGTCTCCGTCGAGGAGGCCATCCGCTACGGGCTCTACAACCCGCAGGATCCCGAGGCCAGCCTGGGCCAGAGCGAGGACGGCATGGTCAGCATTCCGGCCTGGCGGCACGCCGTCATCAACTTCCCCCACCCCTTCCTGGATAAAGGCCTGGTGGTTTACGACACGCCCGGCCTCAACGCCATCGGCGTCGAGCCGGAACTGACCTTCAACCTGCTGCCCAACGCCCACGCCGTGCTGTTCGTGCTGGCGGCCGACACCGGCGTCACCAAGTCCGACATCGAGGTCTGGCGCAACCACATCTATGCCCGCGGCAACAATCGCGGCCGCCTGGTCGCCCTGAACAAGATCGACGGCCTCTGGGACGAACTCAAGACCCCCGCCCAGATCGAAGCCGAACTGGACGGGCAGGTGAATTCCTGCGCCGAGTTGCTGGGCGTGGCGCCCGAGCACATCTACCCGGTTTCCGCGCAGAAGGGCCTGCTCGCCAAGATCAACGGCGACGCGGCGCTGCTCGAGCGCAGCCGGCTCGCCGCCCTGGAAAACGCCCTCTCCGAGGAACTCATCGCCTCCAAGCAGGCCATCGTGCGCGACCAGACCGAGGCGGAGATCGGCGACCTGCTGGATTACAGCACCGCCCTGCTGGAATCGCGCCGGCAAGGCATCGAGGAGCAGGTGAACGAACTGCGTGGCCTGCAGGGCAAGAATGAGGACGTGGTCGCACACATCATGTCCAAGATCGCCGAGGACAAGAGCGCCTTCGAGCGCGGCCTGCAGCAATTCCAGGCCCTGCGCTCGGTGTATTCACAGCAGAGCGTCAAGCTGTTCTCGGAAATCGGCATGGACGTGCTGCGCGCCGAGGTCAAGGTGGCGCGCGAATCCATGGTGCAAAGCCGCTTCACCAAGGGCATCCGCGACGCGATGAGCGGCTTCTTCGCCGCCGTCGACCTGCATCTCGACGCGGCCAACGGCCAGATCGAGGAAATCAACAAGATGATGGAGGCCATGTACCGCAAGCTCAACAAGGAGCACGGCATCCACCTGGTCAGCATCCCGCCCTTCTCGATGCTGCGCTACCGCAAGGAGATGCAGCGGCTCGAGGAAGCCTACGAGCAGCAGTTCAATACCTTCTACACCTTCCTCACCACCGAGCAGTTCACGCTCACCACGCGCTTCTTCGAGACCCTGGCGAGCCGCGTGGTGCAGGTCTTCGAAATCCTCAACAAGGACGTGGAGAACTGGCTGAAGACGGTGATGTCGCCCATGGAGGGCCAGGTGCGGGAACACCAGATGCAGTTGCGCCGCCGCCTGGAAAGCGTCAAGCGCATCCACAAGGCGGCCGACACCCTCGACGACCGCGTCGGCGAACTGGAACAGATGCGCGGCGAGGTCATGCGCCAGATCGGCGAACTGCGCGCGGCCACCGACGGCATCCGCGCCACCCTCGTTGCCGGTGGCCCGGCGCCCGCGGCGCGGCTGGCGGCCTGAGCCGCTGCGGCAGACAAAAAAAGCGCGGCCCGGCCGCGCTTTTTGTTTGTCCACGGGACGCGGCTCAGGATTCGGCGGTCAGCTTCTGGTATTTTGCGTAGAGCTGATCCTTGTCCTCGACATAATTGGGGTTGACCGGGATGCAATCCACCGGGCACACCTCGCGGCACTGCGGCGTATCGAAATGGCCGACGCACTCGGTGCACTTATCCGGATCGATGATGTAGATGTCCTCGCCCTGGGTGATCGCCCCGTTCGGGCATTCCGGTTCGCACACATCGCAGTTGATGCATTCGTCAGTGATCATCAGAGCCATGGCTGTTTTCCTTTATCAATCACGTTGAGCAAAGCGGTCCGCCAGACGCGCGGCCACCAGCGGATGCACGAAGGGACTCGCGTCTCCGCCCAGCCGCGCGAGCTCGCGCACCATGCTGGCGGAAACGAACATGTGTTGTTCCGCCGGCGTCAGAAAAACCGTTTCCAGCGCGGGGTCCAGGCGACGATTCATGCCCGCGAGCTGGAATTCATATTCGAAATCGGACACCGCGCGCAAGCCGCGCAGCACCATGTTCGCGTTCTGGGAGCGCACGAACTCCACCAGCAGGCCGGAGAACGGCGCCACGCGCACGCCGGCGATGTCACCCAGCACCTGGCGTGCCATCTCCACCCGCTCCGCCAGAGAGAAACAGGGCTGCTTGGGGGCGTTGTCCGCCACCCCCACCACTACCTCGTCGAACAGGTTGAGGGCGCGCCGCACGATGTCCTCGTGTCCCCGCGTCAGGGGATCGAAGGTTCCTGGATAAACGATGACGCGTTTCAAACCGGCTCCAGCAGGCAGAAATGGGAATGTCCCGCGCGACCGCTACGCAAGGCGCGCAGGCCATCGGCCTGGGCGGGAGCGGGCGCTTCGGCGTAGATTCTACCGCCGGGACGCAGGCGTGTCGCCGCGAGTTGCAGCGCGGCGGGCAGACAACCGGCGGCGAAGGGCGGATCCAGGAAGATGAGGTCGAAGCACTCTCCCGGTACGGCGAGGTAGGACAGGGCGTCGGCGCGCAGGATTTCCACCGCCGGCGCCGGCAGCAGGCGGGCCTGCTCGCGCAGCGCCGCGAGCACGCGTTCTTCGCGTTCCAGCATGAGCACGCGGGCGGCGCCGCGAGAGGCCGCCTCGAAGCCGAGGGCACCGCTGCCGGCGAAGGCGTCCAGACAGGTGCAGCCGTCGAGCTGCTGGCCCAGCCAGTTGAACAGGGTTTCCCGCGCCCGGTCGGGCGTGGGCCGCAAGCCTGGCATGTCGGGGAAACGCAGGATGCGGCTGCGGAACAGGCCGCCGATGATGCGTACCGTGTTAGCGGGCCGCGGGCTCAATCTGTCCGCCGACGATGATCGTGCTCATGGCCTCGGGCCGCAGACGCGCGCGGAAGGCGCGCGCGATGTCCTCGCGGCTTACCGCCGCCACCTGCGCCGAGTAGGTATCCAGCCAGTCGAGCGGGAGCTGGTAGAAGCCGATCATGGCCAGGTGATCGAGGATCTTGCGGTTGCTGTCGATGCGCAGGGGGAAGCCGCCGATGAGGTTGTTCCTGGCCTGCGCCAGTTCCGCCTCGCTCGGCCCCTCCTCCAGATAGCGCGCCAGTTCCGCGCGCGCCGTCTCCACCGCCTCGAGCGTGGTGGCGCGGCGGGTCTGCAGGCCGATGCGGAACGGCCCCAGTTCGCGCATGGGCAGGAAGTAGCTGTACACGCTGTAGGCCAGGCCCTTCTTCTGGCGGACGGCCTCTGTCAGGCGCGAGTCGAAACCGCCGCCGCCCAGGATGTAATTGCCCACATGCAGGGGGAAGTAGTCGGGATCCTCGCGCTTCAGGCCCGGCAGGCCCATGAACAGGTGGCTCTGCGTGGCGTGGTGCGGAATCACCCGCTCGACGCCGCGCTCCGCCACCGTGACCGGCGGAATCGGCGGCGGCGCCGCGCCGGCCGGCAGATCGCGCGTCAGCTGGATGGCCAGCGCCTCGGCATCGGCGCGGCTGATATCGCCCATGATCGCCAGCACCATGTTGGCGGCCCGATAGTGCGCACCGTGGAAAGACGCCAGATCCTCCCGCTTCAGCGCACGCACGCTCTCCACCTCGCCGCTCTCGTCGAGGGCATAGGGATGCTCGCCATAGAGGGCGGCCTGGAAGGCCTTCTCGCCGATGCTCTCCGGCTTGGTCGCCGCCTCTTCGAGTGCGGCGATGACGCGCGCCTGCTCGCGTTCCAGGATGGCCGCGTCGAAGCGCGGCGCGGTGAGGATCG
>VGVT01000094.1 GCA_016873935.1 Betaproteobacteria bacterium
GGCTGTGGGTGGCGGTGAACAACCCCTTCCAGAGCCATCCGAACATCAACCACTGGCTGAAGGCGGCGCGCGAGATGGACAACTTCGTCATCGTCTCCGAGGCCTATCCCGGCATCTCCGCCAAGGTCGCCGACCTGATCCTGCCCTCCGCCATGATCTTCGAGAAGTGGGGCAGCTACGGCAACGCCGAGCGCCGTACCCAGCACTGGCGCCAGTCGGTGCAGCCGCCCGGACAGGCGCGTGGCGACATGTGGCAGGCCATCGAGTTCTCCAAGCGCTTCAAGCTCAAGGACTTCTGGGGTGAACAGAAGGTGCCCGGACTGAAGGTGGCCGGCTACGAGGACGGCAAGCTGCCCAGCGTGCTCGACGAGGCGGTGAAGCTGGGCTATTCGCCGGAGGACAGCCTGTACAAGGTGCTGTTCGCCACGCCCAACAACCTCAAGGTGAAATGGCCCGACGCGGTGGCCAAGGGACGCGACAACCACATCGCCAAGCAGTTGGGCGACGGCTGGTTCCCGGAAAAGGCGATCTGGCAGGAATACACGGTATTCGGCCGTGGCGTGGGCAAGGACCTGGCGGACTTCGACGTCTATCACGACGACGACGTGCGCGGCATGAAGTGGCCGGTGGTCAACGGCAAGGAGACGAACTGGCGCTTCAACGAGCAGCATGACCCCTACGTCAAGAAGGGCGCCGGCTTCCAGTTCTACGGCAAGCTGTTCAAGTCGATACCCAGCGGCGACCTGGACAAGGTGACCGATCCCAAGCCGGTCAGCGTCGCCGACAAGGCGAAGATCTTCTTCCGCCCCTATGCCGCGCCGGTGGAAATGCCGGACGCCAACTACGACCTGATGTTCTGCACCGGCCGCGTGCTCGAACACTGGCATACCGGCACCATGACCCGGCGTGTTCCGGAGTTGCACCGCGCCGTGCCCGCCGCCGTGATGTGGATGCATCCGGACGACGCCGCCAAGCGGGGTCTGAAGCGCAACGACCTGGCCTGGGTGGAATCGCGCCGGGGCAAGGTGCAGATCCGCATCGAGACCGGCGGCCGCAACACCATGCCCAGGGGCACCTGCTATGCCGCCTTCTTCGACGAGGGTGTGCTCATCAACAAGATCTGCACCGACGCCGCTTGCCCGATCTCGAAAGAGAGCGACTACAAGAAGAGCGCGGTCAAGGTCTACAAGGTTTGATGCGAGGAGAACCCAGATGAAACAGAAACTGCTCATGCTTGCCGCGCTGTCGACCTTCGCGTTGGGCTGCTCCGCCGTCGGCGATCTGGCCGTACTGGACGACAGTCTCGGCCTGTCGCCGGTCAGTGTTTTTGACAACCCCGCCCCCAAGGCCTTCGAGTACCGCGACCTCGACCCCAAGGTTGCAGGCATCCTGCCGCGCTCCTGGGAGGACGCGCCGCCGCAGATTCCGCACCGCGCGGAGAAGTACATGCCGGTCAACGCGAAGATGAACAAGTGCCTGGAGTGCCATGACGAACCGGGCAAGATCGGCAAGAAGGAGAAGGGCAAGCCCACGCCCATGTCGGAAACTCACTACGTGAAATCCGACAAGGGTGAACTTGGCATCTCCAACAAGCGCTACGTCTGCACGCTGTGCCATGCGCCGCAGGTGGATGTGGCGCCGATCATGGCGAATACCTTCTGATCCAGGGGACCGGCCGCTCCGGCCGGCGGATATGCGAAATCACGGCCGCCCGTAACAGGGCGGCCGATTTTTTTCAGGCCTCGCGCAGCGGGGAGCCCACGCGTTGCCAGGCGAGATGCTCGGGGGAGGGAACGGAGGTCGAGGCAATATCCGCGCTCGGCGTCGGCACCGGCGTGGCTGCCAGGGCAGGCGCGATGCCGCAGGCCAGCAGCAATCCGAGGAGTAGCTTGAACGTGGTGGTCATGGTCGTCTCCCACCCGCTCAGTTGACCGAGGCGGCGTCGGCGGCCAGCGCGTAGGCGGCGCGCGCCGCCTGGTAGGCGGGATCGCTCATCACCCGGCGCCGCACCGAGGCATCGCCGAGTGCCGCCGCCAGTTCCCCCAGCAGCGCGTATTGCGTGGCGGTGTCCAGCGGCGCGCGGCAGGCCACCTCCAGCGCGTTCCAGAGATAGGCCGGCTGGTGGTCGCGCTGATACAGGCGCTGGCAGGCGGATGCCAGGTTGCGGCCCATCTCGCGCCGCTCCGGACTCTCGGGCAGGGCGAGCAGATCCTCGAACTGGCTGCCAAGGATTTCGTTTTCGATGGCGGCGGACAGCGGCGACAGATGCCGGCCCAGGGCCGCCAGGGCGGCGCGCTGGTACTCCCGCGCCTTGGCCGAGGCAGGGTCGGCGATGCTGTGGGCAAGGCCGGCCCAGTGCAGCAGGCGGGCGCGCTCGGGATCGTTGGCGTCCATCTGCGTCACCAGGTAGTCGGCCAGGCCCTGCGCGCTGGCGTCGCGGTTGCCGGCCAGCAGGTCGTGCAGGGCGCGAATGAAGGGCGGGCAGGGTTCGAGCAGGGTGACGTGCGACTTGATCCACAGTTCGCGCTCGATGTCTCGCAGGCGGTCCTGGTTGTGCGGGGCGATGTTCTTGTGGCTGCCCGGGTTTTCCCAGTTCTGCACCGTGGTGACGGAGACGCTGGCCATCACCGCCAGGGATTCCTGCGAAATGCCGTAGCGACGGCGCAGGCGGCCGACCCAGTCGGCCTCGAACTCGCGCTGGCTGCTGTAGCGCCGCGCCGGGCTCGGCTGGCGGCTGTGGGATTGCCATTGTTCCTGCAGGAAAGACATGGACCTTCTCCTTCGCTTCTGGGTGTCGGCGGCCGCGCCGCGACGACTCGTGTTGGGGACGGATGCCTCCTTATCGGCAGAATCTCCGCCGCGCATGAGGGTGACCTGATCGTGAGCATAGACGGCGGCCACACGGCCGGACACCAACTGGGTTGGCCTGCCGGGTGGGCCGTCCGGGTCGCAACCGGCTTGCTAACGGGAGGGAAGTTCGGCGCCTAGCCTGCGGAGTGTCCGGCATCCGCCGGGAAACCGAAGGAGGCAAGCATGTACTCGGAACATCTCGCGATTCTGCTGCTGGTGGCCGCCAATGGCTTCAGCCATCCCGGCTATATCCATCCCCAGGGCACGCAGGCCGAGCGGCAGGCAGGCGCGCCTCCCGGCGCCGCCATCGCCAAGGGTGGGGCGGGGCAGGCCACGCGTTTACCGCGTAGCCTGCGGGTACCCGCCAGGAAAGCGCCGGCCGGCACGCTGCTGGCACAAGGGGCGAGTAGTGAGTAGTGAGTGGCGAGCGAGGGCGGATCAGCCGAAGGTGTAATCCGCCGTACGCGGACAACAGGCTTTACGAGGCTGCCATGCTGACCGGTATGCGCCGGGCGCCGAAGGCGCCGCCGTACTGCTCGAAGCGGCCGGCAATGGCGGTGCCGCAATGCGGGCAATGGCCGGTGTTGGTCAGGTGGTAGGCGGGGATTTCGTACCAGTCGCGCACCACCAGGGCCGCATGGCAGGTCGGGCAGAAGGTGGTGCCGCCTTCGCTGTCGTGCACGTTGCCGGTGTAGACGTAATGCAGGCCGGCCTCCAGGGCGATGGCCCGCGCCCGGCTCAGGGTGGCGGGCGGGGTAGGGAGGATGTCCCGCATCTTCCAGTCGGGGTGGAAGGCGGTGAAATGCAGGGGCACGTCCGTCCCCAGTTCCTTGCCCACCCAGTCGACCAGATCGCGGATTTCCGCTTCGGAGTCGTTGAGGCCTGGGATCAGCAGGGTGGTGAGTTCGAACCAGGTGCGGGTGTTTCGCTTGAGATGGATCAGGCTGTCCAGGATGGGCTGCAACTGGCCGGCACAATATTTGACATAAAAATCGTTCGTAAAACCTTTCAGGTCGACGTTGGCCGCGTCCATCCTGCCGTAGAACTCGAGCATGGGTTCGTGGTGGATGAAGCCGGCGGTGACGGCGACGGTCTGGATGCCCAGGGCATGGCAGGCGTCGGCGGTGTCGAGGGCGTATTCGGCGAAGATCACCGGGTCGTTGTAGGTGAAGGCGACGCTCTTGCAATCGAGTTGTTGGGCGACCCTTGCGATCTTCTCGGGGCTGGCGGATTCCATCAGCCGGTCCATGTCCCTGGATTTGGAAATGTCCCAGTTCTGGCAGAACTTGCAGGCCAGGTTGCAGCCGGCGGTGCCGAAGGAGAGCACGGAACTGCCGGGGTAGAAGTGATTGAGCGGCTTCTTCTCGATCGGATCGACGCAGAAGCCGGAACTGCGGCCGTAGGTGGTGAGCACCATGCGGCCGTGCTCCATCCTGCGCACGAAGCAGGCGCCGCGCTGGCCTTCGTGCAGCTTGCAGTCGCGCGGGCAGAGGTCGCACTGGATGCGACCATCGTCCAGGGCATGCCACCAGCGCGCGGGGTGGCTGGATTCGGGCAGGTTCATACTTCGCCCTCCTTGAATTTCTCCACCGTGTAGCGGGAAAGCTTCATGCCCTTCGCCCAGAAGTCGGGCGCGAGGCCGGC
>VGVT01000095.1 GCA_016873935.1 Betaproteobacteria bacterium
AAACATGCCCTTCATCCCCCATACCGAAGCCGATATCGCCGCCATGCTGGCCAGCATCGGCGTGCCGTCGACCGACGCCCTGTTCGACGAGATTCCCGCCGAGCTCAACTGCGGCGGCTTGCCCGGAATTCCTGCAGGCCTGTCGGAGATGGCCGTCACCCGCCTCATGCACCAGCGCGCGGCACAGGATGGCTTCTACAGCAGCTTCCTCGGCGCCGGCGCCTACGAGCACCACATCCCGGCGGCGGTCTGGCAGATCGTCAGCCGCGGCGAGTTCTACTCCGCCTATACCCCATACCAGGCGGAAGCGAGCCAGGGCACCCTGCAGCTCCTGTACGAGTACCAGACCATGATGGCTGGCCTCACCGGCCTCGACGTGTCCAATGCCTCGCTGTATGACGGCGCTTCGGCCCTGGCGGAAGCGGTGCTGATGGCGGTGCGGGCCAACAAGGCGGGCATCCGCCGGGTGCTGGTGCCGGCCACGCTGCATCCGCGTTACCTGGCGGTGGCGCGCAGCACGGTGAAGAACCAGGGCATCGAACTGGTCGCCGTGCCTTTCGACCCGGCCAGCGGCACCACCGACCTGGCCGCACTGGACGCCATCGCCGGCGAGGCCGCCGCCCTGGTCATCCCGCAGCCCAACTTCTTCGGCGTGCTGGAGCCGGTCGACGCGCTCGCCGACTGGGCCCACCAGCGCAACATGCTGGCCATCGCGGTGGTGAACCCGTTGTCCCTGGCCCTGCTGAAAGCCCCGGGCAGCTGGGGAAACCGGGGCGCCGACATCTGCGTCGGCGACGGCCAGCCCCTGGGCGTGCCGCTGTCCTCGGGCGGCCCCTATTTCGGCTTCATGACCGCGCGCCAGGCCCTGGTCCGGCAAATGCCCGGCCGCATCGTCGGCCGCACCGTCGACCTCGACGGCCAGCCCGGCTTCGCGCTGACCTTGCAGGCGCGCGAGCAGCACATCCGCCGCTCCAAGGCCACCTCCAACATCTGTACCAACCAGGGCCTGCTGGTGACCGCCGCCACCATCCACATGGCCCTGCTCGGGCCGCAAGGCCTGAAGAACGTGGCTTTGAGCAGTCACGCCAACACCCGCGCCCTGCTCGACAAGCTGTGCGCGATACCCGGAGTCGAGCGGGTATTCCCCGGTCCCTACTTCCACGAGGCCGTCATCTGCGTGAACAGTCCCGTGCCCGACGTGCTGCGCGCCCTGCGTGCCCAAAGCATCCTGGGCGGCTACGCCCTCGGCCCGGACTATCCCGACCTGGCCGACTGCATCCTGGTCTGCGCGACGGAAACCAAGACAGATGACGACCTTACCCAATACGCGCAACAATTGGCGCGTATCCTCAGCCGGCGCCGTGAAGCGCCGCCCTGTGCGTACAAATCCTGATTCCCTCCAAAGGAGACTTTGAAATGGCAACCGTAACCCTGGGCGGCGACCCCATCGCCGTCGGCGGCAACTTCCCCCGGCCCGGCGATTCCGCGCATTCCTTCATGCTGGTGGACAAGGACCTGAAGGATGTGTCGCTGTCCTCGTTCTGGGGCAAGCGCAAGGTGCTCAACATCGTGCCCAGCCTGGACACCCCGGTCTGCGCCGCCTCCACCCGCAAGTTCAACGAAGCCGCTTCCAGCTTGCCCAACACCGTGGTACTGGTGATCTCGGCCGACCTGCCCTTCGCGCAGAACCGTTTCTGTGGCGCCGAAGGCCTCAACAATGTGATCACCCTGTCGACCCTGCGCGGCCGTGATTTCCACAAGGACTACGGCGTCATGATTACCGACCCGCCGCTGGCCGGGCTCACCGCCCGCGCCGTCATCGTCCTCGACGAGAACGACCGCGTGGTCCATTCGGAGCTGGTGCCCGAGATCAAGCAGGAGCCCAACTACGAAGTCGCCCTCGCCGCCGCGAAAGGGCAGCCGCTGTAACCCTGTAAAGGGGGAAGGGACCGCGCCCTTGGCGCTCAAGGGGGAAGGGTAGAACCCCGCCCCTATACCCTTCCCCCTTTACCCTTTACGAATTGCCATGCTCATCTTCGAACACGCCCATCCCGGCCGCCGTGCTTACGCGCAGGCGCCGCTGACCGCTCCCGCCGCCGACGACCTGCCCGCCGAGGCGCTGCGGCGGACCCCGCCACCCCTGCCGGAAGTGTCGGAACTGGACGTGGTGCGCCACTACACGGGCCTGTCGCAGAAGAATTTCAGCATCGACACCCAGTTCTATCCCCTGGGGTCGTGCACCATGAAATACAACCCACGGGCCTGCAACAGCCTGGCCATGCTGCCGCAGTTCCTGGCCCGCCACCCGCTGGCCGACGCCGACACCGGCCAGGGTTTCCTCGCCAGCATGTACGAGTTGCAGGAGATGCTGAAGGAAGTCACCGGCATGGCGGCGGTGTCCATGGCGCCCATGGCCGGTGCCCACGGCGAGTTCGCCGGCGTCGCCATGATCCGCGCCTATCACGATGCGCGCGGCGATACGGCCCGCCGCGAAATCATCGTCCCCGACGCCGCGCACGGCACCAACCCGGCCACCGCGACCATGTGCGGCTACGCGGTGCGGGAGATTCCCACCGACCGCCAGGGCAACGTCGACCTGGAAGCCCTGAAGGCCGCCGTCGGCCCGCAGACCGCCGGCCTGATGCTGACCAATCCCTCCACCCTGGGCGTGTTCGAGAAAACCATCGTCGAGATCCAGAAGATCGTGCACGAGGCCGGCGGCCTGACCTACTACGACGGCGCCAACCTCAACGCCATCCTCGGCCGCGTGCGGCCCGGCGACATGGGCTTCGACGTCATCCACATGAACCTGCACAAGACCTTTTCCACCCCGCACGGCGGCGGTGGCCCCGGCGCCGGGCCGGTGGGCGTGTCGGAACGGCTCAAGCCCTACCTGCCGATTCCCTATGTGCTGGAGGAACAGGGCTTGTACCGCTACGCCGGGGAGACCGACTGCCCCGCCAGTATCGGCCGCATGAGCGCCTTCGGCGGCAACATGGGCGTGCTGCTGCGCGCCTTTGTCTATGCCCGCATGCTGGGGGGGCGGGGCATGCAGCGGGTGGCGGAATTCGCGGCGCTGAACGCCAACTACCTGGCGGCGGAACTGAGGAAGGCCGGCTTCGAGCTGGCCTATCCGGGACGCCGCGCCAGCCATGAGTTCATCGTCACGCTGAAGAAGCTGAAGGACGAGACCGGCGTCACTGCCATGGATTTCGCCAAGCGCCTGCTGGACTACGGCTTCCACGCTCCCACCACCTACTTTCCCCTGCTGGTGCCCGAGTGCCTGCTCATCGAGCCCACGGAAACCGAAAGCAAGGAAACCCTGGACGCCTTCGTCGCCGCCATGCTGGCGGTGAAGCGGGAGGCCGAGGGCCAGCCCGACTTGGTCAAGTCCGCGCCCCACAAGTTGCCGTCCCGTCGTCTCGACGACGTCAAGGCCGCCCGCGAACTGGACCTGGTCTGGAAACCCGCGTGAGCGCAGCGCAGGAGAGTCCGCACAAGGGCAAGACCGGCCTGAAACGGGTCTGGAACGCCTTCTTCTATTCGGTGGCCGGTCTCAAGTCGGCCTGGAAGCACGAGGACGCCTTCCGCCAGGAGTCCATTCTGGCCGTGCTCCTCATGCCCCTGGCATTCCTGCTCGCCGACGCGGCGCTGGAGCGCGCCCTGATGATCGCCGTCGTACTGCTGGTGCTCATCGTCGAACTGGTCAATTCCGCCATCGAGGCCACGGTCGACCGCATCTCCCTGGAAAACCACGATCTCGCCAAGCGCGCCAAGGACATCGGCAGCGCCGCGGTGCTGATCGCCCTGCTGAACGTGGTGGTAGTCTGGGGGCTGATCCTGTTGGCGTAGTTGCCGGTAACGACTGTTGGATACCATGAAACTGATTCTCTCCCTCGCCCTGACCGCTCTCCTTTTGGCCGGTTGTGCCACCGACCGGAGCCCTCCAGCCTGGACCCTGGCCGGGTTCGATGCCGCCGAGTGGCGTGGCAGGCCGCTCGCGGTCGAGTGCCGCGCGCAGGATACCGCCCTGGCCGCGCAGTGCAGGGAGCAACTGGCCGCGCGACTGGCGCGCGAGGGCGCGCAGGTGCAGGCCGGCGCCACTGCCAGCCTGAGCGTCTACCTTGCGCAGGCGCAACACATGGATTCGGGGCCGTCGATCACCCTCGGCGGCTGGGGCGGAAGCAGCAGCGGCGGCAGCGGCGGCGGCGTAGGCATCAGCCTGCCGATCGGCGGCGCGGTGTCCTTCCAGGAAGTGATGCAGGCTCAGGCACAACTGCTGCGCGCCGCCGACGGTCAGGCCATGTGGTCCTACACCGCCCGCACCGGCATGCATGCCGACCCGCAGGTCCGC
>VGVT01000096.1 GCA_016873935.1 Betaproteobacteria bacterium
GACGCGGCCGACACCGTGAGCGAGCTGGCCGATGTGAAACATGCCTACCGGGCGGGCATTCAAGCCCAGGCTGGGGTGGATTTGTGAACTCCGCCTGCCCCGCCCTCCTGGTCACTGCCCCCGCCTCCGGCCAGGGCAAGACCAGTGTCACGGCCGCCCTGGCGCGCAAGCACCGTGACGCCGGGCGGCGGGTGCGGGTATTCAAGACCGGGCCGGACTTTCTCGACCCCATGATTCTGGAGGCGGCCAGCGGCCAGCCTGTCTATCAACTCGACCTCTACATGGGCGGCGAGGCCCACTGTCGCCAACTCCTGTGTCAGGCCGCCCAGGAAGCCGACCTGATCCTGGTCGAAGGCGTCATGGGCCTGTACGACGGCGCCCCCTCCAGCGCCGACCTTGCTCGCCTGTTTGGCCTGCCCCTGCTCGCCGTCATCGACGCCGCCGCCATGGCGCAGACCTTCGGTGCGCTCGCCCACGGCCTCGCCACCTGGCAACCCGGACTGCGGCTGGCGGGCGTACTCGCCAATCGGGTGGGTAGCCCGCACCATGCCGAGATGCTTAAGGTCGCCCTGCCGCCTGGCACGGCCTGGTACGGTGCACTCCCGCGCGACCCCGCCCACGCCCTGCCGGAACGCCACCTCGGCCTGGTGCAGGCCGACGAAGTGGCTGACCTGGAAACCCGCCTGACGCGACTCGCCGCCGCCCTGCCTCCCGAGGCCCTCACCCTGCCGGAGCCGGTCACCTTCGGTAGCCCGGATTTCGCTGCGGTGGCATCAGGGCAACAGGGCGGGCGACAGGACAGGTTGCAGGGTGTACGCATCGCCATCGCCCACGATGCCGCCTTCGCCTTCCTCTACCGCGCCAATCTCGACCTGCTCACCGCACTGGGCGCGGAACTCACCTTCTTCTCCCCCCTGGCGGGCGACCCGCTACCGGACTGCGATGCCTGCTGGCTGCCCGGCGGCTATCCGGAGCTCCACCTCGACGCCCTCAGCGCCCATGTGGGCCTGCATCAAGCGCTGCGCCAGCACCATGCCGCCGGCAAACCCCTGTTGGCCGAATGCGGCGGCATGCTGTTCCTGGCCGAAACCCTCACCGATGCAGCGGGCCGCAGCGCCGATATGGCCGGGCTGCTGCCCGCCCGCGCCGTTCTGCAAACGCGCCTGGCCGCGCTCGGCCTACAGGAAATCCAGCTCCCGGAAGGTGCGCTACGCGGCCACACCTTCCACCACTCGCGGCTGGAGACCTCCCTCCCCATCCTCACTCGCGCCCGCAACCCCAATGGCGGCGAAGGCGAGGCCGTGTATCGGCAGGGGCGGTTCACCGCCAGCTATGTGCATAGCTACTTTCCCTCCAATCCCGACGCCGTGGCGCGGCTGTTCCAGTGATGCCCGCCCACCGCCGCGCCCTGTTGATTATTCTTCTGCTTGCCCTGGCGGCAGGGGTGAGCCTGCTCGTCGCCCTGGGTGCGGGCAGTCTCGGTCTCAGCCCGACCCAGGTCCACGACGCCCTGCTGGGCGGCGGCGACCCCGTGGCGCGACAAGTGGTGCAAGAACTGCGCCTGCCCCGCGCCCTCGCCGCCTTCGCCTGCGGCGGCCTGCTCGCCCTGGCCGGGGCGCTGATGCAGGTGCTGTTGCGAAACCCTCTGGCCGACCCCTATGTGCTGGGTATCTCTGGCGGTGCGGCGGTGGGTGCTCTAGGTGTTATGTTGCTCGGCGTGGGGTCGACCTTTGGCATCCAGGCGGCCGCCTTCGTCGGTGCGCTGACGGCCATGGGTCTGGTTTTCGGACTCGCCCACGGCGATGGCTCGTGGACCCAGACCCGCCTTCTGCTCACCGGCGTCATCGTCGCCTCCGGCTGTGGTGCGGCGGTGGCGCTCATGCTCTCCATCGCCCCGGAACACCAGTTGCGCGGCATGCTGTTCTGGCTCATGGGCGACGCCTCTCAGGCCGGCGACCCCAGCGTCCCCCTGCTCCTGCTGCTGGCCGGACTGCTGACGGCGCTGGCCTTCGCGCGGGAACTCAACCTGCTCACCCGGGGTCCGCAATTCGCCGCCACTCTGGGTATTCAGGTCGCGCGTCTGCGCGGGCTGCTCTACTTCCTCGCCTCCGGGCTCACCGCCCTCGCCGTCACCAGTGTGGGCAGCGTCGGCTTCATCGGCCTGGTGGTGCCGCACCTGATGCGCCTGGCCCTGGGCAACGACCAGCGCCTGCTGCTGCCCGCCGCCACCCTCGCGGGCGGTATTCTGCTTACCCTTGCCGACACCCTGGCGCGCACCCTCATCGCCCCGCGCCAACTGCCGGTCGGCGTGCTCACCGCCCTGATCGGCGTCCCTGTATTCCTCTTCCTGCTGGCGCGTGCACCCCAGCGTGAGCAGACATGAGCCCCCCGTTGCTCGCCTGCCGTGGGCTCACCGTCTCCATCGGCGGAAAAACCGTGGTGTCGGGGCTGGATCTGACGCTGGGGAGCGGTGCCTGTCTCGTCATCCTGGGGCGCAACGGTGCGGGCAAGACCACCCTGCTATCCACCCTGGCTGGCCTCCGCGTTCCCGACGCCGGCACGGTGGAACTGGACGGCCAGGGCTACGCGGCCCTCACGCCCCGCGCCGCCGCCCGCCTGCGCGGGTGGTTGTCGCAGCATCCGGTGGACGCCTTCCCCGCTACGGTGCTGGAGACCGTGCTGATGGGTCGCCATCCCCACCTCTCGCGCTGGGCGTGGGAGGGGGCCGAGGATCACGCCTTGGCCCACGCTGCCCTAAAGGAAACAGGGCTGGAAGCCTTCGCCGCGCGTGCCCTCGCCACGCTCTCGGGCGGCGAGCGCCAGCGCGTTGCCATCGCCACGCTCCTGGTGCAACAACCCCGAGTCTGGCTGCTGGATGAACCCCTCACTCACCTCGACCTCAACCACCAGATCGCCATGCTGGAATTGTTTCGTCAGCGCATGCGCACAGAACACACGGCGGCGGTGATGGTGCTGCACGACCTCAATCTGGCCGCGCGCTATGCTGATCAGGCGCTGCTGCTTCATGACGATGGCCGCTTCGATCTGGGCCCGGCCCGCGAGGTGCTCACCCCGGAACGCCTCACCCGCCTCTACGGCCACCCCTTGCGCGAGATCACGGATGGGGGAGGGCGCTGGTTTGTGCCAGAAGCGCGTTCAATAGAGGCAGGGCTGAACGATGCATAACCTACCGCCGCCCCCGCGCTCCATCCAGATGCCCGCACAACTGCTCCGCCCCCTCCAGCAGGCGCGGGGTGGGGCGCTGCATGAGGTCCGAGGGCACAAAGAACAGATTGCCGCGCCGCACTGCCTTCAAGCTTCCCCATTTGCGCCAGCCCTCCAGACCGACGGGCGAGTTCCTGCCCATGCCGCTGGCGACGATGGCCTCCGGGTCGGCGGCGATCACCGCCTCCGCGCTCACCGTCGGCGCCTTGCCCGGCAGGCTGGCGAACACATTCTCGCCGCCGCACAGGCGGATCACCTCGCTGATGATCTGGCTGCCGCCCGCCGTGAGCAGCGGTTGATGCCAGAGCTGATAGAACACCCCCACCTTCGCCTTGCCGGCGTGGGCGCGGCGCAGTTCCGCGAGCCGCCGGGTGAGCGCCTGGGCCGCCTTGTCCGCTGCCGCGTCCGTCCCCGCCAGACGCCCCATGCGCTCGATATTGGCGGGGATATCCTCCAGCCGATCCGGCTGGGTCAGGTACACCGGCAGCCCCAGGGCGCGCAGCTTTTCCACCACAGCGGGCGGATTACCGCTCTGCCAGCCCACCACCAGATCCGGCTTGAGCGCGACGATGGCCTCCAGGTCAGGTCGCGAATAGCCGCCCACGCGGGGCAGGGCCAGGGCGGCAGCCGGAAAATCGCTGTACTCCACCACCCCGACGAGGCGCCCGCCCGCACCTGCCGCGAACAGATTCTCAGTCACATGCGGCGCGAGGGAGACGATGCGCCGCGCGGGCTGGGCCAGGCGCACCACGGCCCCCGTGTCGTCCGTCACCATCACCTCGGCATGCACTCCCCACGCACAACACCACGCCGCTATCAGCCCGAATGCCATCCTCATGTTTCGCATCGCCCGCTTTCATCAAGAAACGGCGAATTATACTGACCTGCCCTCTGGAACCTCGCCATGCCCCATGCCCTTGCTGCCTTCCTCCTCACCGCCTTGGTCGCACTTGCCCTGATCCGCACACTCCGCTGTCTGACCCCGCGCACCCGGCACTGTTTCGTCGTTCCCCGGACATGCACGCGGACGCCTAC
>VGVT01000097.1 GCA_016873935.1 Betaproteobacteria bacterium
GGACTTGAGGCCCGCTCAGCGTTTCTGGCAGCGCGGGCAGTAGTAGGTCGAACGCCCGCCCTGGACCAGCCGGCGGATGCCGCTGCCGCAGGTGCGGCAGGCTTCGCCGGCCCGCTCGTAAACGTAATAGCTCTGCTGGAAATAGCCCGGCTTGCCGCGCGTGTCGACGAAGTCGCGCAGGCTGCTGCCGCCGGCGGCGATGGCGCGTGCCAGGGTGTCGCGCACGGCGGCGGCCAGGCGCGCGCAGCGGCGCGGGCCGAGTTGCCCGGCCGGCAGGCGGGGGTCGATGCCGGCATGGAACAGCGCCTCGTTGGCGTAGATGTTGCCCACCCCGACCAGCAGGCGGGCATCCATGAGCACCGTCTTGATGGCGCTAGTCCGGCCCTGGCACAGGGCGCGCAGCCGTTCGCCGTCGAACTCCGGGGTGAGCGGCTCGACGCCCAGGTGCGCGAGCAGGGGATGCGTATCGGCGTGCTCGCACCAGAACAGGGCGCCAAAGCGACGCGGGTCGCGATAGCGCAGGACACGCCCGGATTCGATGAGCAGATCGAGGTGATCGTGCTTTTCCGGCTTCAGCTTCGCGTCGCACAGACGCAGGCTGCCGGACATGCCCAGGTGACAGATGAGATCACCCGCGTCCAGGCGCAACACCAGATACTTGCCGCGGCGATCGACCCGGCGCACCAGGCGGCCCCGCAGCCGAGCGTCCAGGTCCGGCGTCACCAGCCAGCGCAGGCGCGCCTGCCTTACCACAGCGCCGCCCAGGCGGCGGCCTTCCAGGTGGGGGGCAAGACCACGGCGCACGGTTTCCACTTCGGGCAATTCGGGCATGTTGCGAGTGTCGGCAATGGGTGGATCGGGGAAACGGACCTGTCCGGCGGTCGTCCGGCAACTCACGGAGGACACGCCGGTCGAACTATCGTTGCCCCGCGCGTGCGCCGCAAGTCCGCCGGGCTGCTAGCATAATGCCCTGACTTAGAATGGATTTCGCCATGAACGCCAAGCATTTACGTTATGCGCTGCTGGCCGTCTCCGTGTCCGCCTGCGCGCAGTCGCCGGTGCTGGAGACGCCGGTGGTGCCGACGCAGCCCGCCGCGCAGGAACTCACCGCCCAGGTGCTCTACCAGTATCTGCTCGGTGAGATCGCCGCCCAGCGCGGCGATCTGCGGCTCTCCGCCGAGGCCTATACGGACCTCGCCGCGCGCACGCGCGACGCACGCGTGGCCCGACGCGCCACGGAAGTGGCGCTCTACGCGCGCCAGCCGCAGGTGGCATTGAAGAATGCCGAGCTCTGGCGGGAACTGGAACCAGAGTCGCCCAAGGCGCTGCAAACCCTGGCCTCCCTGCTCGTCGGCAGCGGACGCATGGCCGAAGCCAAGCCCCACCTGCAGGCGTGGATCCGCACAGGCAAGGGGGGCGAGGTGTTCATGCAGATGCATGCGCTGTTCCTCAAGCAGAAGGACAAACAGGCCGTCCTGGATTTGGTCGAGGAGCTCGCCGCCGCCTATCCCAACGCTCCCGAGGCCCGCTTCGCCGTGGCCCAGGCGGCCTGGCAGGCAGGTCAGGGCAAGCGCGCCCTGGCCGCCTTGGACCAGGCCCTGCGCCAGAAACCGGGCTGGGAAACCGCTGCCCTGTACAAGGCACAGGTGCTGCAGAGCACCGACGGCGACGCCACCGTGCTCGCGTATTTCAAGGATTTTCTGAGTGCCCAGCCGGGCGCACGCGAGGTCCGCCTGGCCTATGCCAAGCATTTGGCGCGCATTGGCAATCTGGTCGAGGCGCGCGAACAGTTCGAGCAATTGACACGGGAAATGCCCGATAACCCGGAGGCCCATTTCGCGGTGGGCCTGGTCGCCATGCAGGGCAACGACACCTCCAGCGCCAGGGCCAGCATGCTGAAGGCGCTGGAATTGGGGCATCGCGAGGAAGGCCAGGTGCGTTTCTATCTGGGCCAGTTGGCCGAAGCCGACAAACAGTTCGACGAAGCCCTGACCTGGTACCGCTCCATCCCGCCCGGACGCCAGCAGTTCGATGCCCAGCTGCGGGTCGCCATGGTCCTGGGCAAGCTGGGCAGGCTGGACGAAGCCCGCGCCTGGCTGGCCGAGCTCAAGCCCTCGGGCGAGGCCGACCGCAGCCGCCTGGTACAGACCGAGGCCCTGCTCCTGCGCGAGGCCAAGCGCTACGAGGCCGTCTACGACGTGCTGTCGAAAGCCCTGGAAAGCATGCCCGACACGCCGGAGCTGCTGTATGACCGCGCCATGGCCGCGGAAAAGCTGAACCGGCTGGAAGTCATGGAGAAGGATCTGCGTCGCCTCATCCAGATCAAGCCGGATTACGCCCACGCCTACAACGCCCTGGGCTATACCCTGGCTGACCGCACGCCGCGCGTGCGCGAGGCGCTGGAACTGCTGGAGAAGGCACTGAAACTGGAGCCGGAGGATCCCTTCATCCTCGACAGCATGGGTTGGGCGCTGTTCAAGGCCAAGCGCTACGATGAGGCGGTGGTGTACCTGCGCCGCGCCTTCGCCGGCCGCCCCGATCCCGAGATCGCCGCGCATCTGGGCGAGGCGCTGTGGATGAAGGGTGATCGCGAGGAGGCGCGCGGCATCTGGCGCAGCGGCCTGCAACAACATCCCGACAACGAGGCCTTGCGCGAGGTCATGTCGCGCCTGAAGCCCTGATGTCCCCTCGCGGGCGCGGCCTGGCGGTCGCGCTGACGGCAATGCTGGCGGGCTGTGCCCAGTTCCCCGGTTTCTCCGGCAAGGCGCCGGCGCCCCGTTTGCAACTGGCTCCGCCGCCGGCGGCCTACCGCCTGGAAGGCCGGGTATCGGTACGCGCCGGCGAGGAGAATTTTTCCGGCGGCATCGCCTGGCGCCGCGACGCCACCAGCCAGGAACTGTTGCTCAGCACCCCGCTCGGGCAGGGCGTGGCGGAACTGCGCGGCGACGCCCAGGGCGTCACGCTGCTCGACGCCAAGGGCCGCGAGCATCGCGCCAGCGACGCCGAGACTCTGGTGCGCGAACGCCTGGGCATGGCCTTGCCCCTGCGCGGCCTGGCCTGGTGGGTGGTGGGGCATCCGCGTCCGGATTCGCCCAACCAGGCCGAAGCGGATGCCGACGGACGCATCGCCTCGCTGGTCCAGGATGAGTGGCGCATCGAGTTCAGTCGTTATCAGGCTCACGGCGTGCATGCCCTGCCGGGCAAGCTCGTGGCCCGACGCGGGGAGGATCTGGAGGTGCGCCTGGTCGTGGATCAATGGGAGTTGCCATGATCCTTGATGCCGCCGCCTATCCCGCGCCCGCCAAGCTCAACCTCTTCCTGCACGTGGTGGGACGGCGGCCGGACGGCTATCACCTGTTGCAGACGGTATTCCGCTTCCTCGATTACGGCGACAGTCTGGAAATCGAGTCGCGCGCGGATGGCGAGATTCGCCTGCATTCCGCGCTGCCGGGCGTGTCCGAGCGGCACGACCTGTGCTGGCGCGCGGCCACGCTGTTGCGCGAGCACACCGGTTGCCGACTGGGCGCCGATCTCCGACTGGTCAAGCGCCTGCCCCTGGGCGGCGGCCTCGGCGGCGGCAGCTCCGACGCCGCCAGCGTGCTGCTGGTGCTGAACCGGCTGTGGAAACTGGACCTGCCCAGGAGCGGACTGCAGACCCTGGGCTTGCGCCTGGGCGCCGACGTGCCGGTGTTCGTGTTCGGCCGTTCGGCCTTCGCCGAGGGGGTCGGGGAAGTGCTGCGGGCCTGGACGCCGGCGCCGGCCAGCTACGTCGTCCTGACGCCGCCGGCACAGGTCTCCACGCCGGCCGTGTTCGCCCATGCGGGATTGACACGCAATACACCAGCCGTCACAATCGCCGCCCTCTCGGACGGCTTCGGGCACAATGATCTACAGCCCGTCGCCAGCGCGCTGCACCCACCGGTGGCCGAATATCTGGACTGGCTGAAGACGATGGGTGATGCGCGCATGACCGGGTCGGGGGCCTGCGTGTTCGCGGCGTTTCCCGATCGCGCCACGGCGGAACGTGTATTTGCCGCGCGGCCCGGCCATATGAGCGGTTTTGTCGCCGACGGCGTCGATCAGCATCCCTTGTACGGGTATGCGGATTGAGGCGGTTGGACGAATCTTGGGGAGTCGCCAAGTGGTAAGGCACCGGATTTTGATTCCGGCATTCGTAGGTTCGATCCCTACCTCCCCAGCCAGATAAGAAGCCCGCCCACGCGGCGGGAAGAGGAGCGTGCCGCCGT
>VGVT01000098.1 GCA_016873935.1 Betaproteobacteria bacterium
AACTGTCGGGCGGCTGTGCGTAACCTCGCTCTTTGAGGGAAAGCGGGTGGGTTTGGATCTCAGTAGATGAAGGAATGAGTCGGCGGCCCATCAATTATCTCGATCCGCGGTGAAGTCGTTGGCGCCCTCCGGTTGAGCGGCGAGGGCGGAGACTTGAAACCCCCGCGAAGGGTTGCTTCGCAGGGGTTCAATCTTCCCGAGTATTGGTGTGAACAAAAACTACGGGGAAAAGTTATTGGCGGACCAGTCGGCGCGCGTGGCTTTGTGGCCGGTGCTGACTAAAATCGATGCGGATCTGGCAGCGCAAGCCTGCGCGCAAGGTTGTCCGCATTGTGCGGGGGCGCTGCATCGGGCGAACTATCGGCGCAAGGTGTGGGCGCTGGTGCCGCAGACGGCGACGGAGGCGTGGCGGGATAGTTTTTGCTGCGCGGAGGAAGGCTGCCGTCGGCGGCTGACGCCTGGCTCGGTGCGCTTTCTGGGCCGCCGGATCTATGCCGGGTTTATCGTGGTTTTGCTGACGGCGCTGCGGCACGGCCTGTCGGCGTCACGCGTCGTGGTGCTCCAGGAACACTTGGGTGTGGACCGGCGCACGCTGGAACGGTGGCGGGCGTGGTGGCTGGAGCGTTTTGCCCAGGGGCGACCGTGGCGGGCGGCGCGGGGACGTTTCCTGCCGCCGCCCGACGAAGCGACCCTGCCGTGGTCGTTGTGGCAGTGCTTCGGCGGCGACGGGGAAAAGTCGCTCCTGGATCTGCTGCGCTTCCTGGTGCCGTGGACGATCCGCATGACATCGGGAAACTGAGGGTCGGCTGGCCGCCCGCAGAGAAGGCCGGTGGCGCCGAGAAAACCGGTGGGTAAACCCCCGCCGGCATGGACCCAAATCCTCCTGCCACCGCCACTCCCATCTCCTCCCCCGAACGCTGGGCGCATTTGCGCTTCAGCGTGGTGGGCCCCTTGTTGGCCTCGCCACCAGCCCAGGGCGAACTGCACGCGCGCCTGCGGGCGCTCGCCGATCAAGCCTGGCGCCATCCGACCAGCGGCCAATGGGTGCACTTTGGCGTCTCGACCATCGAGCGCTGGTACTACCGGGCGCTGGGGGCGAAACAGGATCCGGTGGGCGTCTTGCGCCGCCAGGTCCGCGCGGACGCCGGCACCTTCCCCGCGATGCCCTCCGCCCTCGGCGAGAAACTCGTCGCCCAATCTCGCGCCCATCCGCAGTGGAGCTATCAGCTGCACGCCGACAATCTGGCGGCTCTCGCCACGAAGGAACCGGCGCTGGGGCCGTGTCCGGGCTACGCCTGTGTGCGGCGCTTCCTGAAGGCCCGGGGCTTGTTTCCCCGGCCGCGGCGAGGACCGGTGCACAGTCCCGGCGCCCAGGTGGCCGAGGCGCGCTTCGCCGCCCGGGAGATCCGCAGCTACCAAAGCGAACAGGTGAACGCCCTGTGGCACCTCGACTTCCATCACGGCAAGGTGCGGGTGCTCCTGGCCGACGGCCAATGGGGTTATCCGCTGCTGCTCGGCGTCCTCGACGACCGCTCGCGGCTGTGCTGCCACCTGCAGTGGTATCTGCACGAGGGGGCCGAGGAACTTTGCCACGGCCTGGCGCAAGCGCTGCTCAAGCGCTCGCTTCCCCGCGCCTTGATGACCGACAACGGCGCGGCGCTGTTGGCGCACGAAACCACGCAGGGACTGGCGCGGCTGGGGATCGTCCATGAAACGACGCTGCCGTTTTCACCCTACCAAAACGGCAAGCAGGAAAAGTTCTGGTCCCAAATCGAAGGCCGCCTCCTGCCGATGCTCGAGGGCGTGCCCGACCCGTCGCTGCGCCAGCTCAACGAGGCGACGCAGGCGTGGGCGGAGATGGAATACAACCGGAAGGAACACTCCGAACTCGGGCAAAGCCCCCTGGCGGCGTACCAGCAGGCCCCGGACGCGGGCCGGCCGGCGCCGGACGCGGCCGCCGTGACCCTCGCGTTCACCGCGGAACTGGTCCGCACCCAGCGCCGCTCCGATGGCACGCTCACCGTAGCCGGCGTGCGCTTCGAGGTGCCGTCCCGCTACGGTCATCTGGAAAAACTGCACCTGCGGGTGGCCTCCTGGGATCTGAGTCAGGTGCATCTGGTCGATCCGCGGACCGGAGTCGTACTGGGCCGCTTGTATCCGTTGGACAAACACCGCAATGCCGCCGGCCGTCGGGCGACCCGGGTCTCGCCGGTGGACGCGACGCCCATCCCGCCGACGGGGGTGGCGCCGCTATTGGCGCAACTCATCGCCCAGTACGCCGCCACCGGGCTGCCCCCGGCCTATCTGCCGAAAACGGAGCGGGAGGTGCCGTCATGAATCGCAAGCTCCTCACACCCCACGGCCTGAAGTTCCACCCGTTCAGCGCCCAGATCCCGGTGGAGGCGTTGTGGACCTCGCCCGCCATCGACCAGTTTTGCTGGCGGTTCGAACAGCAACTGGGCGAAGGCGGCTTCGCCCTGATCAGCGGGGTCTCCGGCTCGGGCAAGAGCGCCACGCTGCGCCTCTTGCAGGCGCGTCTGGCGTCCCAACGCGAGATCGCGGTCGGGATCTTGAGCCGGCCGCAGGCCGCCCTGGCCGATTTTTACCGCGAACTGGGCGATCTGTTCGGCGTGCCCCTGCGCCCGCACAACCGCTGGGCCAGCGCCAAGGCCCTGCGGGAAAGATGGCTCCAGCACATCGACACCTCGCTCGTGCGGCCGGTCCTCCTCGTCGACGAGGCCCAGGAAATGCACGCGGCGGTCCTCTCCGAACTGCGCCTGCTCACCAGCGCCGAGTTAGACTCCCGCTCCATCCTCACCGTCGTACTCGCCGGCGACGACCGCCTCTGCGGCCGGTTCGAAACCCCCGAGCTAATCCCCCTTGCCAGTCGCATCCGCACCCGGCTGCGGACCGAGGCGCTGCCCCCCGCCGATCTGCTCAAGGGCCTGCAGCATCTGCTCGCCGCCGCCGGCAACCCCCGGCTCTTGACGACCGGTTTGCAGCAAACCCTCTGCGAACACGCGGCCGGCAATCTGCGCCTGCTCATGAACATGGCCCACGAGTTGTTCCTCACCGCCTGCCGCCAGAACCTGGAGACGCTCGACGAAAAACTCTACCTCCAAGTCTTCAACCCCGACCCCAAGCCGGCCCCGCGCCGGCTGCGTGTCTGAACCTCGCCCCGCGCATGTCCTCCCCGCCCGATCCCGCCGCCCTCACCGCCACCCTCGAAGCGTTGCTCGACGCCATCCGCCTGCGCTTCTACCTGCACCGGCCGGTCGATTATCGCCGTGACCGCCGCCGCCTGCTGCACGCCCTCACCTGGCCCGCCACCTGGCTGGAGGAACGCGGCCTGACCTGTGCACCGCCGCGTTACCATGCGCTCATCGCGGAGCGGCTACAGGCCATCGCCGCCCACGGCAACTCCGCCGCGTACGGCGCCTACTTTCCGGCGTATCTGCTCAAGTGTCTTCAAGACTGGTTCGACCGCCACGGCGACGACCTCTACGGCGAATTGAAACACATCCGCAACGCCCTCGACCAGATCCTCGCCTCCGCCCGTTTCGCCGCGCGCGTTCAGCGGCACGCCCGCCAACTCGACCTGCTCGTCTCCACCCACCGCCTCCTCGCACGGCGACCGACCGACCCGCGAGACCATACGCCTGATCAGCTCAACCTTTTCTGATCGTCACCGGTCCCGGCGATTAGCGCGCCGTCTGGGCGAACGCCCGGACCCTGTGTCGTCAACCCCATCAGTTACCTCGGAAAACGGTCCATCAATTATCGAGATCACGCACATACGACGGCGCGGGCAATCGCAA
>VGVT01000099.1 GCA_016873935.1 Betaproteobacteria bacterium
CCCAGCAGGTGCAGCAGGCTGGTGAACAGGTTGTAGATGGAGACGTACAGGCCGATGGTGGCCAGCACGTAGTTGGTTTCGCCGCCGTTCACGATCTCGCCGGTCTGCCAGAGGATCATGCCGCACATCAGGAAGGCAAACAGCGCGGACACCGTCAGGGCCAGGGCAGGCATGGGATAGCCGACCAGGGCAGCCACCAGCGAGACGATGCCGGCGATGAAGGCGACCAGCACGCCGACAAACAGGAAGTTGCGCATGAAGCTGAAGTCCTTGCGCGACACCAGGGCATAGCCGGACAGGCCCAGGAAGGCAGCGCCGGTGATGCCCAGGGCCAGCATGACGATCTGACAGTCCCAGGAAGGCGGCGCCGGTGATGCCCAGGGCCAGCATGACGATCTCGCCGCCGTTGGCCAGGCTCAGATAATGGTTGAGGACCGGGCCCAGGCCGAAGCCGAGCAGGCCGGTGACCGCGAACACCACGCCGATGCCGGCCGCGGAGTTGGCGGTGCGCGGCACCACGAACCACAGCAGGCCCAGGGCGATCAGGCTGGAAATCAGGCTGAAACCGTAAGGCACGGCCATGGCCATCGACACGCCGGCCATCACGGCACTGAAGATCAGCGTCATGGACAGCAGCGTGTAGGTGTTGCGTAGGACCTTGTTGGCCTGTTCGACGGCGACAGCACCGTCCATCCTCATCACATTCTCGGTCTGGTATTGCATTGCAGATCCTCCACCGGGGTCAAAAACGCGAATAAGTCTAAGGTAGCCCGAAAATAGTTTCAACGTTCACATGGCGAAGCCTGGATCGCCGCGTGTGGCGACGTGGCGCGCTGCTCCTGTAGAATGCACGCTTTTCGTGCAACTTTCCCCAATATGGCGCTAATTGTTCAGAAATATGGCGGCACCTCGGTGGGCTCCATCGAACGCATCCGCAACGTGGCGGAGCGGGTCGCCAAGTTCAAGATGCTCGGCCATCGGGTGGTGGTGGTGGTGTCCGCCATGTCCGGCGAGACCAACCGACTCATCGCCCTGGCCAAGGAAATCCACAAGGAACCGGACCCGCGCGAACTCGACGTGCTGGTCTCCACCGGCGAGCAGGTCACCATCGCCCTGCTGGCCATGGCCCTCAAGGACCTGGGCCTGAAGGCCAGGAGTTTCACCGGCTGGCAGGTACCCCTGCGCACCGACGACGTCCACACCAAGGCCCGCATCGAGCACATCGACGACCAGGCCATGCGTGCCGCCCTGGACAGCGGCCACGTGGTGGTGGTGGCCGGTTTCCAGGGCGTGGATGCGGCCGGCAACATCACCACCCTGGGCCGCGGCGGCTCCGATACCACCGGCGTGGCCCTGGCCGCCGCGTTGAAGGCCGACGAATGCCAGATCTACACCGACGTCGACGGCGTCTACACCACCGATCCGCGCATCGTCCCGGAAGCCCGCCGGCTGCCCACCATCACCTTCGAGGAAATGCTGGAACTCGCCAGCCTGGGCTCGAAAGTCCTGCAAATCCGCTCGGTCGAATTCGCCGGCAAGTACAAAGTCAAACTGCGCGTGCTCTCCAGCTTCGAGGACGAAGGCGAGGGCACCCTGATCACCTTCGAGGATGAAAGCATGGAACAACCCATCATCTCCGGCATCGCCTTCAACCGCGACGAGGCCAAGCTCACCGTGCTGGGCGTGCCCGACAAGCCCGGCATCGCCGCCACCATCCTGGGCGCGGTGGCCGACGCCAACATCGACGTGGACATGATCGTGCAGAACGTCGGCGCCAATAACACCACCGACTTCACCTTCACCGTGCATCGCGGTGAATTCAAGAAGGCGATGGAAGTGCTGAACCAGGTGAAGGCCGAGATCGGCGCGCGCGAAGTCAGCGGCGACGACAAGATCGCCAAGGTCTCCCTGGTCGGCGTCGGCATGCGCACCCACGCCGGCGTCGCCAGCAAGATGTTCCGCACCCTGGCCGCCGAGAACATCAACATGCAGATGATCTCCACCTCGGAAATCAAGATTTCCGTGGTGGTGGAAGACAAGTACATGGAACTCGCCGTGCGCGCCCTGCACCAGGCCTTCGACCTGGACAAGGCCCCCGCCGCGTAATCTTCCGTTCATTGCTTTAGCCAGGCCGCGCGGGTATCCTTGCGCGGCTTTTTCCGGCCCCGCCGGAAACGATCTGGAGACGTGGCCGAGAGGTCGAAGGCACTCCCCTGCTAAGGGAGCATGCGGGCCAAAACCTGCATCGAGGGTTCGAATCCCTCCGTCTCCGCCAAACCCCAAGTGCCTTGCCAAGCGGCGAGATTTCTTTATAATTCGCGCCTCTTTACGCGCTCGTAGCTCAGTTGGATAGAGTACCTGGCTACGAACCAGGGGGTCGTGGGTTCGAATCCTGCCGGGCGCGCCAAACAGTCAAAGGGGCTTACATGCGTAAGCCCCTTTTTGTTTCCGGGTGTCATGAATCACTTGCCCGCCTCGCGAACGCTGTATCCGCACACCGATTGCCCCACCTGGCCGCCGCTGCGCATCAACGTGGAAGTCGCGGCCGCGACCGGATGCGAACTGCTGATCCGCTACCGCCTGAATGTGGACCCGTCCCGGATCCGCCTGCCCGTCGGGGCGGCGCCCGGCCGCGCCGACGGACTGTGGCGGCATACCTGCTTCGAGGCTTTCATCGCCGGTGAAGATTTTCCGTGCTACCGGGAATTCAACTTCTCCCCGGACGGCCACTGGCAGGCCTATGCCTTTGTCGCCTACCGCGACGGCGGGGCCATGGCGGCCGCCGCGACGCCGGCAATCTCCTGCACGGCGCAGACCGACGGCCTGGAACTGGAGGCACGCCTGCCCGGCGCCCTGCTGCCGGCCGGCAGGCGTCTGCGCCTCGGCCTAAGCGCGGTGATTGAGGACGTGGACGGCTTGCTGAGCTACTGGGCGCTTGCCCACGCTCCCGGCAAGCCGGATTTCCATCACCCTGATACATTCGCGCTGGACTTCCACCTGCCACCGCCCTACGCATGAAAACCGGCCTCGACCGCCTGCTCGAAGAACCCGGCCTGCGCGCGCCCCTCGCCGGCAAGCGCGTCGCCCTGCTCGCCCATCCCGCCTCGGTCAGCGCCGACCTGAGGCACGCCCTGGACGCCCTCGCCGCCCTGCCCGACCTCCACCTTACCGCCGCCTTCGGCCCGCAGCACGGCCTGCGCGGCGACAAGCAGGACAACATGGTGGAGTCGCCCGATTTCCAGGACCCCGTCCTCGGCATTCCGGTGTTCAGCCTGTATGGCGAGGTGCGGCGGCCGACGCCGGCCATGCTGGACAGCTTCGACGTGCTGCTGGTGGACCTGCAGGATTTGGGCTGCCGCATCTATACCTTCATCACCACCCTGCTCTACGTGCTCGAGGAGGCCGCCCGCCACGGCAAGACGGTGATCGTGCTGGACCGGCCCAACCCGGCCGGGCGGCCGGTCGAGGGCACCCTGCTGCGGCCGGGCTGGGAGAGCTTCGTCGGCGCCGGCCCGCTGCCCATGCGGCACGGCCTCAGCCTGGGCGAAATGGGCCGCTGGTTCGTGCGGCATTTCAGGCTGGACCTGGATTACCAGGTGGTGG
>VGVT01000100.1 GCA_016873935.1 Betaproteobacteria bacterium
GAAGCCACCCGCGCCCGACGGCGCCGGTGGCTTTTTTCTTGCCTCGCCGGCGTGGAGGAATCCTTGTCGAAGGCGGCTATGCTGGAAGCACGCTACGGAGGCGAGACATGAAACTGCTGACCTGGAATATCCAATGGGGCCGCGGCCTGGACGGGCGCGTCGATCTCGCGCGCATCGCCGGGGAAATTCGCCGCATCGGCGACTTCGACGTCATCTGCCTGCAGGAGGTGGCGGTGAGCTTCCCCGGCCTGCCCGGCAACGACGCGCGCGACCAGGTCGCCGAACTGGCGGCGCTGCTGCCCGGCTACACGCCCGTTTACGCGCCCGCCACCGACCTGCCGGACGGACGCGGCGGCCGCAAGCTGTTCGGCAACGCCATCCTCTCCCGCCTGCCGGTGGGGCAGGTCTGGCGGCATCTGCTGCCCTGGCCGGAGGATGCCGGCGTGCCGAGCATGCAGCGCGTGCTGCTGGAAGCCGTGGTGCAGGCCGAATTTGGCGCCTTGCGGGTGCTGACCACGCATCTGGAGTACTACTCGACCTCACAGCGCGCCGCGCAGATCGACGCCATCCGCCAACTGCACGCCGAGGCCTGCGCGCACGCGCGCCGGCCGCGCCTGGGCAAGGGCGAGGCGGGCGGCAGTTTCGAGGTGTTCGCGCGTCCGGCTTCAGCCCTGTTGTGCGGCGACATGAACTTTCCCGCCACCGCGCCGGAACGCACGCGCCTGCTGGCGCCCATCGGAGCGGGGGTGCCGGCTTTCCGCGACAGTTGGGAGGTGTTGCACCCCGGCACGCCGCACGCACCCACGGTAGGCATCCATCCGGTGGATTTCGTCGACGCCCCGGCCTGCTTCGATTTCGTTTTCCTCACCCTGGACCTGGCGCCCCGGCTGCAAGCCCATGGCATCGACACGGAGACTTCAGCCTCTGACCATCAGCCGGTGTGGGTGGAACTGCGCTAGCGATTTTCACGGCGGGCACGATAGTTCTCGGTAATTCGCCGGGTGATCCGTATACTTCGCGCTCCCGCGTGCCTCACCAATCAGTGCGCGGCGTCTTTTTCCTCTGATCCTTCCGATCACTGATCCGTCTGCCTCGATTGGTGCCGCGCAATGCGGCGGGCCGTCGCAGGAGTAGTTCATGTCATCCCCCGTAGTTTCCCAAGGCGGCGCCATGCCCGCCGGCACCTCCACGAGTTCGCCCGTGGCCGTCAAATTCACCGATCTCGGCCTGTCCGAGCCCTTGTTGCGGGCCGTGGCCGAGACCGGCTACACCACCCCGACTCCCATCCAGGCCCAGGGCATTCCCCTGGTGCTGAAGGGCGGCGACCTGCTGGCCGCGGCGCAGACCGGCACCGGCAAGACCGCCGGCTTCACCCTGCCCATCCTGCACCGTCTCACCGAGAAGCCGCTGACGCCGAAGAACGGCCGGCCGCGCTGCCTGATCCTTGTGCCCACCCGCGAGCTCGCCGCCCAGGTGGAGGAATCCGTGCGCACCTACGGCAAGTACGTGCACCTGAAATCCATGGTCATGTTCGGTGGCGTCAACATCAATCCCCAGTACGCCGCCCTGCGCGGCCGCGTCGACATCCTGGTGGCCACCCCCGGCCGCCTGCTCGACCACGTCGGCCAGAAGACGGTGGACCTGTCCGGCGTGGAGATCCTGGTGCTGGACGAAGCCGACCGCATGCTGGACATGGGCTTCATCCGCGACATCAAGAAGGTCATCGCACTGGTGCCGAAGCAGCGTCAGAACCTGCTGTTCTCGGCCACCTTTTCCGACGAGATCAAGGCCCTGGCCAACGGCCTGCTCAACAATCCCGGCTGCATCGAAGTGGCCCGCCGCAACACGCCCACCGAACTGGTGCAGCAGTCGGTGCACCTGGTGCCGCAGATCCACAAGAAGGACCTGCTCGCCCACCTCATCCGCCAGCACAACTGGCAGCAGGTGCTGGTATTCACCCGCACCAAGCACGGCGCCAACAAGCTGGCCGAGAAGTTGCTGAAGGACGGCATTCCCGCCGCCGCCATCCATGGCAACAAGAGCCAGGCCGCGCGCACCCGCGCCCTCGCCCAGTTCAAGGACAGCACCCTGCAGGTGCTGGTGGCCACCGACATCGCCGCCCGCGGCATCGACATCGACCAGTTGCCGCAGGTGGTCAACTTCGAGCTGCCCAACGTGCCCGAGGACTACGTGCACCGCATCGGCCGCACCGGCCGGGCCGGCAGCGAGGGCGCCGCGGTGTCCCTGGTGGACGCCGAGGAGATGGGCTACCTGAAGGACATCGAGCGCCTGATCAAGCGCGGCATCGCCCGCGTCGAAGTCGAGGGCTTCGTGCCGCCCGAGCGCCCCGCCGGCCATCTGCCGGAACGGGACGAGCGTCCGCCGCGCCAGGGCCGCCCAGGTGGTGGTGGACAGAGCCGTGGACAAGGGCGTGGCCAGCAGTCCGGCCGCCCCGGCAAGCCCGCCGCTACCCCGCCCCGTTCCGGCTCGGGCGGACCCAAGCCCGCCGGCCCCAAGCCAGCCGTGGCGAATCCGCGCGGCCCCCGTCCCGCCCCAGCCGCCGCCACCGGCTCGCCGACCCCCAACCGGCGCGAGTCCCACAACCGGCCTGCGGCGGCGTTGTTCAGTCCCAAGGGAGGCAAGGTCGGCTAAGCTGATGATTCCCTCCCCCTGGACGGGGGAGGGCTAGGGAGGGGGTGAAGGCCCGCTATTTCAAGGCGCCACCAGTCACCCCCACCCCGGCCCTCCCCCGTCGAGGGGGAGGGAGACGATCCACCGCCGATCCGATTTCACGCATGGAAACCGCCAAACCCCTGTTTTCCTACCGTCCCTACTGGGCCAGGCGTTTTGGCGTGGCGCCCTTCCTGCCCATGTCGCGCAAGGAGATGGAGGCATTGGGCTGGGACAGTTGCGACGTCATCCTGATCACCGGCGACGCCTACATCGACCATCCCAGCTTCGGCATGGCCCTGGTGGGGCGGTTGCTGGAGGCGCAGGGCTTCCGCGTCGGCATCATAAGCCAGCCGGACTGGAAGTCCGCCGACGCCTTCCGCGCCCTGGGCCGGCCCAATCTCTACTACGGCGTCACGGCGGGCAACATGGATTCCATGGTCAACCGCTACACCTCGGACCGCAAGATCCGCACCGACGACGCCTATACCGCCAACGCCGAGCCCCACAAGCGCCCGGACCGGGCCGTCACCGTCTACGCCCAGCGCTGCAAGGAAGCCTACAAGGATGTGAACGTGGTCATCGGCGGCATCGAAGCCTCCCTGCGCCGCATCGCCCACTACGACTACTGGTCCGACAAGGTGCGCCGCTCGGTGCTGCCGGACGCCAAGGCCGACCTGCTGCTGTTCGGCAACGCCGAGCGGGCGCTGGTGGAACTCAGCCACCGCCTCGCCGCCGGCGAGCCCATCGATAGTATCCGCGACCTGCGCGGCTCCGCCTTCATGGTGAGCCATGGCTGGAAGCCTACCGATGAATGGCATGAACTGGACTCCCTGGCCATGGATACACCGGGGAAGTTGGACCGGCATCCGGATCCGTATGCCTCTGAAA
>VGVT01000101.1 GCA_016873935.1 Betaproteobacteria bacterium
CCAAGGGCAACACCACAATGCAGAGGACCGGCTCCATCCAGTCCGCTACACTTATCCACAACCAGCCTTTAAAAGGCCGGCTTCAGACCCTGGTCAAAATTCAACGCGCACCAGTGGTCAGAATTCAACGCGCGTCGACAGGTGGTCGCGGAAGCGCCCTGGGCCAGGATAGCCAGCAGGAAGAGAGCAAGCAGACGAGGTGTATTCATGATCCATCTCCGGAAAACATTGTCGGCAAACAGGAATAGCCGGGGCTTTGTCTGTATTAAGCAAGATTCAAGCCAGCATATATAAATCATTGGCTTACGTGAATATTTGGCCTCCTGGCAGGCCAGCTGTCAAAAATTCCGACACCCTTGGGGAACCTCCGTTCATGGACGCCCCCGACGATATCCGGATGCGGGCTCTTGCGCCGCAAGCCAGCCGAGCAGGGAAGCGATCACGATCAGATGATAGGGCAGTGCCCAATAGGCGATGCCCAGGGTGAGGCCGCCAGCGGCATAGGCCACCATCGAGGCTTGCAGCATGGCGGCATGGTCTCCGATCCAGGCGGTTTCCCCGCGGCCATGGCGCCAGGCGAGCACTCCCAGGCCGGTCAGGGTGCCCAAAAACAATGCTGCCCACAGCCCCAGCCCGACGAAGCCGTGCTCCGCCAGCATCTCCACGTAGGCGCTGTGCCAGTCCAGGGAGCCGCCCGTGCTCAGGGTGAGCACGGGCCAGGCGTTGAAGCCGGCGCCGGTGATGGGATCGCGCAAGGCAGCGTCGAGGCCGATGCGCCAGACCGCGAGGCGGCTTTGCGCGGAGGCGTCATCCTGGAACGCGGCGAGGGTTTCCATGCGTCCGAACCACTGCTCCGGCAATTGCACGAAGAAGGCTGCGGCCATGAACAGCAGCAGGGGGATGGCGAGCAGCTTGCGCTTGCTGTGCCAGACCAGCAGCAGGGTCACCGCGGCCAGCGCGATCATGCCGCCGCGCGACCAGGAGGACAGCACCGAGCCGTAGCAAAGGGCGATGCCACCGAGCAGGGCCAGGCGGGCGTAGCGATCTTGTGTCTGCCGCCAGCACAGCACCAGCAGGGGAATGGCCATGCTGACGGCGACGGCGAAGGCGTTGTTCTCGTACCAGGGACTGCCGGGCGGGCCATAGACGCGGTCCTGGAAGCCACTCATCACCGCCCAGTAGCCGCCCTTCAAGGCCGGCAGCAGGATGCACAGGGCGAGGGTGGCGACGAGGTAGAACAGTTTCTCGCGCGTGTCGATGAGCAGCAGGATGAGCAGCAGCGGCGGCAGGATTTTCAGTACCTGGGGATATTTCTCCCAGGCCTCCCAGGGCAGCGCGGCGAAGTGGCTGCTGACCGCGAACCAGAGCCACAGCCCGAGCAGCCCCCAGACCTGCCAGGCCATCAGCCGCCGCCAGGGCAGCGCGGCCCAGGCGCGGGCACGCCAGGTGTGGAAGGCCAGGCTGAGGGCGGTGACGGCAAACAAAATCAGATACACCGGCACCTGGCGCATGAATCCGACGGCATAGCCCTGCGGCTGCATGAAGCCAAGCACCGCCAGGCCCAGCACCCCCAGCCACGGACGCGCCAGCGCCATGCCACAGAGGGCGAGGACGATGAGGAGCAGGGCGAGGTCGCGCATGGAATCTCCTTCAATCCGTCCGGGCGCCGGCCGACGCATCGCGCCGCGAGCGTCCAGAGTGGCCGCGAGAATGGGAGGAAGCCGATGACTTGGGCGATTTGCCCACGACGCGCCGGGCTCTCGCATGGTAGGCCCGCACCACGACATAGCCGAGGATGCCGCCCAGGCTCTCCAGCACCCAGTCGGTGGTGTCGGGGTGCTTGTCCGGCAGCAGCACCTGGCCGAGTTCGATGCCCAGGGCGGCGAGCAGGATGACCAGGATCGAGGCGGCGGCGGCCCAGCCGCGCCAGAGCCAGGGCAGGCCGGCGACGAACCAGGCGAGCAGGGCGCCGAGCGGGGCGAAGAAGAGGATTTTCTGGAATACCGAGGTGATGGCGCGGAATTCGGTGCCGTAGTAATAGATCTCGAAGGGCACGCGCTCGATGAAGGCCAGGCGTTCCTGGACGAAGGTCCGCTCGACGCGGAAGTCGAAGGGGTACCAGAACACCAGCATGAGCACGCCGATCCAGCCCACGGCGAGCAGCAGCGGCAGCCCGCGCCGCCAGGGCGTGACGCGCGTGGCACCCGGCGCCACGCCGCGCCGGTCCAGCCGGGCACCAAGGATGGCGCCGGCGCCGGCGCCGAGGGCGGCGGTGAACAGGTCGGTGACGTCGCTGACGCGGGAGTAGACGAACAGTTGCAGGCACTCCAGCAGCAGGGCGGCGGCGAAGGCCAGCCACCAGGCCCGCGCCGTGCTTCGGCCGCCGGCCTGGCGCAGCAGGAAGGCGGGCGGCAGCCAGAGCAGGGCGTCGGTAACCACTTCGTAGAGGGCCTGCGCGGGATCCGCCGGCAGGGCGGAGAAGGGCAGCAGCACCAGCTTGCCCTCGCGCCACTTGTGGAAGATTTCCACGAAACTGATGGTCAGATCCAGCGGCAGCAGGTTGTAGGCGAACAGGAACGCCATGTACACCCAGGCCAGCCGCTCGGACAGCGCAGCCGGCTCGCGCACCCGCAGCCAGGAAGCGTAGGCGGCCAGCAGGCGCTCGCCGATGACCCACCAGGCGACAATGCCGATCAGCGCGCCCAGGCTTTCCGCGGCAATGTCGTTCTGCGAGACGGTGCGCTGCGGAAAGAACAACTGCGTGAACTCGATGCCCAGGCTCAGGCCGACGCCCGCCGCCAGCACCAGCGCCGAGGCCAGCAGGCGGACGGCGATGCCGTGCCCGTGCGCGAGCGCGCCGGTGAACAGGAAGGCGAGCGGGATGAACAGGAGCAGGTTGGCCATCCAGTCGGCGCGGGAGCCGATGCCGAGCTCGAGCCAGGGGATCTGCCGGAAACGGGCGAGCGCCTCGTCCATGGGCAGGGCGCGAAAATCCAGCGGCACCAGGCTGCCGTAGATCACGAACACCAGGTAGCCGAGGCTCGCCAGCCAGAGGTGGGGGCGGGCGTGGGTGTGATGCTTCATGGCCGCCTATGCATGGGAGTGGCCAGGGCGCCGATGGCATTTTTGGCGCGGGGCAGGCCGGCGAAATCGCGGTCGATGTCGGGCAGGTCGGCGAGCCAGGCCGGGTCCAGCCGCCGGGTCGGCGCGGTGCCGCGCGGGGCCAGGGCGCGCGCCGC
>VGVT01000102.1 GCA_016873935.1 Betaproteobacteria bacterium
CCACCGCGACGCCGTAGAGCAGGGCCGACCAGCCGGCCAGCAGGGCGGTTTCCGGCAACAGCGCGTGCACGCGCAGCATCAGGCCCATGCAGCCGATCAGGGCGAGCACGGCGGCGGCGCCATGGCCGGGACCGTGCAGGGAACGGGCGGTCATGCCCGCGAACAGCAGCGCCAGCAGGGTGAACACGCCGCTGGCGAGGCGTGCGCCGTCCTGGACATCCCAATGACCGCTGGCGAGTTGCGCCGTCAACCCGGCGACCAGGGTGTACAGGGGAGCGGGCGTGGCCCAGGCACTGGAGGTGCCGGCCAGCCAGTCCAGCACCGCGGCCAGCGCCAGCGCCTCCTCGCCCTTCCAGGCATCGCGGCCCACCAGACCGTAAAACGCCCAGAGCGCGGCCAGGACGATGAGCCAGAACTGGTTGGCGCGGGGCGTGGGGTTCATGGGCGCTGGGCTAAGAGCCCGACTGAAATAGGCTCTAGAACAAAAAAGGCAGCGCGCGGCTGCCTCTCAGGGATGCGCGGGCACCGCCTCACTTCTTGGCGATTCCGTACTTCTGGCGGAACTTCTCGACGCGGCCGGCGGTGTCGACGATCTTCTGCTTGCCGGTATAGAAAGGGTGGCAAGCGGAGCAGACTTCCACGTGCAGCGCCTTGTTCATGGTCGAGCGGGTGGTGAAGGTATTACCGCAACTGCAGGTCACGGTAATGTCGTGGTAATCGGGATGGATGCCGGCTTTCATGATGCGTTACCTGGAAAGGAAACCTGGAAAGCGGGCGATTATCCACAAAAACGTCCGATCGGGCAAACCCTGTCCGATCTGCGTGGATGAACCGCGATGCATCCGCGTGCCTGCTGTCAGCGCGTCTCCGCCAGCAGGCCTGCCATCATCGCCCGCGCCTGGCCGGCATAACCGCCGCCGAACAGGTTGAAGTGGTTGAGCACGTGATACAGGTTGTACAGCGTCCTGCGTGTCGCGTATCCCGCGTCCAGCGGCCAGGCCTCCCGGTAGGCCGCCCGGAAATCGGCCGGGAAGCCGCCGAACAGCTCGGTCATGGCCAGGTCGGCCTCGCGGTCGCCGAAATACACCGCCGGATCGAACAGTACCGGCTCGCCGTCGGCGTATCCGTAATTGCCCCCCCAGAGGTCGCCGTGCAGCAGGCTGGGCGTCGGCCGATGCGCCGCGAAAAAGACATGCATGTCCGCCAGCAGCCGCTCACCCAGGTCGATCAGATCGCCCGGCGCCTGCCGTTCGCGCGCGAGCCGCAACTGGAAACCCAGGCGATGCTCGCGGAAGAAAGCCACCCAGTCGGAATTCGGCGCATTGTGCTGAGGCGTGGCGCCGATGGTGTTGTCGCGCCGCCAGCCATGGCTGTGTCCGCTGACGCGATGCAGGGCGGCCAGCCTGCGGCCGAGCTCGGCGCCGCTGCCCATGCCGCCCAGGGGCAGCCATTCCAGCACCAGATAGGCCTCCGCCCCCGCCACCCCGTGCGTGATCGCGCGCGGCACGCGGATGGTCGCCGCCGCCTCCAGTTCGCGCAGGCCTTCCGCCTCGGCGGCAAACATCTCGGCGTGACGGGCATCGTTCAACTTGGCGAAAAAGCGCCGGCCATCGCGGCCTTCCAGCACCAGGCCACGGTTGATGCAGCCACCGCCTACAGCCGTCGCGCGCGCCGCCTCGAAGCCTCGGCCGGTGGCCGCGGCGATGGCCGAGGCCAGCGCGGCGTGGCTCACACCAGCGACTTGGGCTCGCGGGATTCCCCCGCCTCCTCCATGCGGCGCAGGTAGGCCTGCCAGTAGAAATCCTGCTTGCGGCCGAGGTCGTAGAGGTAGTCCCAGGAAAAGATGCCGGAATCATGGCCGTCGGAGAACACCAGCACCACCGCGTACTGGCCGACCGGCTCGATGGCGTTGATCTCCACGTATTTCTTGCCGACCTGCAGGACTTCCTGGCCGGGGCCGTGGCCGCGCACCTCGGCCGAGGGCGAGAAAACCCGCAGGTACTCGCAGGGCAGGTGGAAATGGCTGCCATCGTTGAAAGCCACTTCGAGGATGCGGGATTGCTTGTGCAGCTTGATCTCGGTGGGGATCGGGGTGTCTGGCGTCAGGCCGCCCATGGCAACTCCTTTATTAGCGTTCAGTAATGGAGCGCTAGTGTGCCAGCCGCCACGCGGCCGCACAAGACCGAGTTAAATAGTCGGGTATTGCCCGGCGGGCGTCCTGCCCGACCCACCCTCCCGCGTACCGACTCGCCTCCGCCTTGACGCGCCGCAAGCTTTCACGCTTAAATGCGCGCCTTCTTTCGGTCGGCATCCCCGACCGCTCAATCAGGCCAGGTAGCTCAGTTGGTAGAGCAGCGGATTGAAAATCCGCGTGTCGACGGTTCGATTCCGCCCCTGGCCACCAATATCCACGCGGGTTTCTAGAAATCCGCCAGTCAGAAGAAAATCCCGTGTAGGCGCTATGTAGGCGGATCGAGGAAATTCGGCCCCGTCCTCGTTGCCGTCACGCTGTCCGCTTGATCGGTCGGGCCTTCAGGTTGATAGCCAAGCTGGGCCGACAGGGGAGGGCGTTCCTTGGGCCTGCCCTGATCATCATGCTCGGCAAGCGGCCCCCGATGCGCGGCGCGGCCCCCTACCCCCTGGGGGTGCCTTCACTCGCGCGCGCCCGTCCTATTCCCGACCCCCATCCCAATTTTGGGTGCCCGAACCCTTTTAGGGCCGCTTCCGATGATTTGCCTTCCGGGTCGTAACGACCAACACGGCTAATCCTACGGCTAGGAGCGCGCTTACATTCGGTTCTGGAATAGGACTCATGAAAGTTTGAAAAAAATGGTCGTGGTCGTCGGCGCTCGCGTTCCAGGTGAGAACATCGCTGCCTTGGTCATGGAATGCAAAGTAGGCCCGTCCGCCTGTGTATTGCTCAGTTGTCCTCACGCCATCCCAGCCATAAGGGGCTGCGTAATGGGAGAAGGGGCCTCCATCGGGAAGTTTGGCACTGCTGAACATGACGATGGAGTATGTCTTCGTCGCTTCCAGCATGAGGTTGAAGGCTGACAGGTCTGTCGACGCGCGTTGAATTCTGACCACTGGTGCGCGTTGAATTTTGACCAGGGTCTGAAGCCGGCCTTTTAAAGGCTGGTTGTGGATAAGTGTAGCGGACTGGATGGAGCCGGTCCTCTGCATTGTGGTGTTGCCCTTGG
>VGVT01000103.1 GCA_016873935.1 Betaproteobacteria bacterium
CCATGAAACGCCAGGGGCCCTGATTTCTGGGCTCATCCTGAGCCCAGACGATCTCTCCGGCTTTTGCATAACGCGCAAGTAATGCCTGGAATTCCAGGTCTGCCACCGGGTAAAGCTGTTCCACCCGGATCAGTGCGATATGCGACAACTGTGTGTCCCTGCGCGCTTTCGCCAAATCGTAATAAACCCGGCCACTACAGAATACGAGGCGACTAACCTTGGTCGGGTCCGGTGCGTCCGGGTCATCCAGGATCGGCTGGAACGCGCCCTGGGCGAGTTCCTGCAAGGCCGAAGTCGCATCGGCATGTCGCAGCAGGCTCTTCGGCGTGAACGCGATCAAAGGCCGCCGATAAGGCCGCACCACCTGACGCCGCAACAGATGGAAGATCTGTGCCGGCGTGCTGGGCTGGGCGATCTGGATATTGTCGTGGGCGGTGAGTTGCAGGAAGCGCTCGATGCGCCCGGAAGAGTGCTCGGGCCCCTGCCCTTCGTAGCCATGCGGTAGGAACAGGGTGAGGCCGTTCAGGCGGTCCCACTTGGTCTCGCCGGAGGCGATGAACTGGTCGATGACCACTTGGGCGCCGTTGGCGAAGTCGCCGAACTGGGCTTCCCAGATCACCAGCTGGTCCGGCGCCGAGCCGGCGTAGCCATATTCGAACGCCAGTACCGCCTCCTCCGAAAGCAGGGAGTCGATCACCAGGAAGTTGGCCTGGCCGGGAATCAGATGTTGCAGCGGAATGTAGGCGCCGGAATCCCACTTCTCCCGGTTCTGGTCGTGCAGCACGGCATGGCGGTGGAAGAAGGTGCCGCGGCCGGAGTCCTGGCCGGACAGCCGCACCGGCGTGCCGTCGGTAAGCAGGCTGGCATAGGCAAGGCTTTCCGCCATGCCCCAGTCCAGGGGCAGGGCGCCCTCCCCCATCTGCCTGCGGTCGTCGATGATCTTCTTCACCCGGGGATGCAGGGTGAAGCTGGCCGGTACATCCACCAAGCGCTTGGCCAGGGCCTGCAAACGGTTCATGGGGATGGCGGTGCGGGTGGCGACGCGCCAATGGGTGTATTTGTAGAGGTTCCAGTCCGCGGCGAATTCGCTCTTGCCGCCCACGCCCTGACGACACGCCGGCGTATCCAGGCATTTTTTGTAGTCTTGGATCAGGGCATCGGGGCCGCCCTCCTCCACCACGCCCTGCCCCACCAGCTTTTCCGCGTACAGCGCGCGGGTGCCGGGCAGGGCATGGATGCGCCGGTACATGAGAGGCTGGGTGGCCATCGGCTCGTCCTGCTCGTTGTGGCCCAGGCGGCGGTAGCAGATCAGATCGATGGCGATGTCCCGCTTCCAGAACATGCGGTACTCGATGGCGATGCGGGTGGCGCGGAGCACCGCCTCGGGATCGTCGCCGTTCACGTGCAGGACCGGTCCTTCCACCATCTTCATGACGTCGGTGCAGTACAGACTGGAGCGGGAATCCCGGGGGTCCGAGGTGGTGAAGCCGATCTGGTTGTTGATGACGATGTGGATGGTGCCGCCCGTCTTGAAGCCGCGCGTCGCCGCCATGTTCAGGGTTTCCATGACCACGCCCTGGCCGGCGAAGGCCGCGTCGCCATGGATGAGGATGGGCATGACCTGGCTGCCGTCGCGGTCGCCGCGGCGCTGCTGCTGGGCGCGCACCCAGCCCTCCACCACCGGGTTGACGATCTCCAGGTGGGAAGGGTTGAAGGCCAGGGCAACGCGGATGGGGCCGCCGGGCGGGGTCAGGTCGGCGGCGAAACCCTGGTGGTACTTCACGTCGCCGGTCTTGTGGGCCTCGATCTCATCATGGTGGGCGTGCTCGAACAACTCGATGACCGAACGGCCGAGCACGTTGTGCAGCACGTTGAGGCGGCCCCGGTGGGCCATGCCCAAACCGATCTCCTGGATGCCGGCGCGGGCTGCCTGGTCGATGAGGTCGTTGAGCAGGGGGATGAGGGACTCGCCGCCTTCCAGGGAAAAGCGCTTCTGCCCGACGAAGCGGGTGTGCAGGGTCTTCTCCAGGGTCTCGGCAGCGGTGAGCTGGGTCAGTAGCCAGCGGCGCAGTTCGTCGTCGAACCTGGGCGCGAGATCCTCGCTCTCCAGGCGTTTTTGCAGCCAGCGCTTCTGCTGGGTATCCGTCAGATGCATGTACTCGGCGGACAGTGTGCCGCAGTAGGCCTTGGTCACCCGGGCGATGATGTTGCGCAGTGTGTCGCGGGCGGGGCCGGCCAGGGAGCCGGTTTCATACTCGGCGTCCAGGTCGGCGGGGGTCAGGCCGTGGTTGCCGGGATCGAGCTCCGGAATATGGGGCGGCGGCAGGCGGTTCAGGGGATCCAGGTTTGCGGCGCGGAAACCGTGGAAGCGGTAGGCGTTGATGAGCTGGAGCACGCCGACCTGCGTGGCCTCGCATTTCAGCAAGGGCAGATCGGAGACCGTGACCGCTTCTTTCTTCTCGAAGCGTACCGGTGCCGGAGCCGGCAGCAACTCGGGTTTTTCCGCCTCCAGGGCCGCGAGGTAGTCGGCGCTGCCGGAAAACAAGGCGGTGGCGGGTAGTGAATCGCGCTTCATGTCTGCCCCTCGTAAATCACGCTAGTTCAAGCTAGCGCGTGTATTGCTGCGCTGCAAGATCAATTTACGAGTGATTTACTCGGAAATTGACGCCGGTCATGCCCCCCTGAGCGCAATGGGCACGAACTCCCGCCGTTGCGGTCCGGTGTAAAGCTGCCTGGGCCGTGCGATCTTGTGGCCGGGCGAGGCCACCATCTCGTTCCACTGGGCGATCCAGCCGGCGGTGCGGGCCAGGGCGAAGATGGCGGTGAACATCGAGGTGGGAATGCCCAGGGCGCGCAGCACGATGCCCGA
>VGVT01000104.1 GCA_016873935.1 Betaproteobacteria bacterium
GTCGGCCGAACATGGGCCTGAATTTTCCCCGCTGCACACGACCACCCACTTGCTACGTCCCATCGTCTTCGAAGATTCCACCCTCGGCTGGGTCTACCTGCACGCCGACCTGGGCGAGTTCCGCGCGCGCTACCTGCAGCAGACCGCGTTCACCGTGCTGGCCAGTCTGGCCGGTCTGGGGCTGGCGCTCTGGCTGGGCATGCGCCTCATCGAGCGCATCATCCGCCCGGTGCGCGGCCTCGCCGATCTCGCCCACCGCGTGCGCGATGAAGGCAATTACAGCCTGCGCGGCGATGCCGCCGAGGCGGGCGGCAGTGCCAACGAGGTTGCCGAACTGGTGGCAGGGGTCAACGCCATGCTGGCGGAGATCGAACAGCGCAATTGGGAACTCGGCGAGAACCGGCGCGAGCTGGAGCATCGCGTCGCCGAGCGCACCGCGGCACTGGACCAGGCCAATGTCTCCCTGCTGGCGCAGAAACGCGGCGCCGAGGAAGCCAACCAGGCGAAATCCCGCTTTCTGGCGGCGGCCAGCCACGATCTGCGCCAGCCCATGCACGCCCTCAGCCTGCTGGTCTCGGCCCTCGACGATAACCTGCGGGAAAACGGCGAGGCCGGCGACCGCTGGACGGAGACGCGGCGGCTGGCGGGTCTGATCGAGGCCTCCGTGCGCAACATGGGCAATCTGCTCAACGACCTGCTCGATCTCTCGCGCCTCGATGCCGGCGTCATCGTGCCGCATCCGGTTTGCACGCCGGTCGATGAACTCCTCGGCCGGCTGAACGCGCGCTTCCTCCCCCTCGCCTTGAAAAAGGGCCTGCGCATGCGCTTCGTGCCCGGCCACATGGAGGTGGAGACCGACCCCGTGCTGCTCGACCGCATCCTCGCCAACCTTATCGACAACGCCATCCGCTACACCGACAGCGGCGGCATCCTGGTGGGGACGCGGCGGCGGGCGGGCGGCGGCGCGCGCATCGAGGTGGTGGACAGCGGCATCGGCATTCCCCGTCCGATGCTGGAGCGCATCTTCGAAGAGTATTTCCAGCTCGGCAATCCGGAACGCGGCCGCGAGAAGGGGCAGGGCCTCGGCCTCAACATCGTCAAACGGCTGGCCGACTTGCTGGACTGCAGGATTAGCGTGCGTTCCCGTCCGGGACGCGGTAGCCATTTCAGCCTGGAACTGCCGCCCTGCGCCACCGCCGCGCCGGCGCCAGCGCGCAGCGAGCACGCCGCCGAGCCGGCCGCACTGCCGGGGCGGGACGGGCTGGTGCTACTGGTGGAGGACGACGAGGTGATTGTCGAGGCCATGCGCGCCCTCTTCGCGCAGTGGGGCGTGCCGCTGATCACCGCTTGCGGCATCGAGGAAGCCCTGCACGCGCTGGACGCGGCCGGCCGCGCGCCCGCCCTGGTGCTGTCCGATTACCGCCTGCCCGGCGGCTGCGACGGTATCGCGGTGGTTGCCCGCCTGCGCGCGCGCTACGGCGTCGATATGCCGGCCATGCTGGTCACCGGCGATACCGGCGAGGAAGCCATGCGCGCCGTCGCCGCATCGGGCCTGACACTGCTGCACAAGCCGCTGCATCCGGCCAAGCTGCGCGCCCTGCTGGCGCACGTCCTGAAATAGGCTCTTAACTTAATCGCCCCGCCAGAGCTCGATGCGGTTACGGCCGCTCTCCTTGGCGCGAATCAGGGCCATGTCGGCGCAGGCGATGGCCTCCTCGACCGGCCGTCGCTGGTCCATCTCGGCCAGGCCGAAGGAGGCGCTGACGTGGCAGGTTTCGCCGTTGTCCAGGCGGATGGGCAGGCGTTCCAGGCCCTCGCGGATACGCTCCACCACCAGGGCCGCGTCCTGCATGGGGTTGCCGGGCAGGCAGATGAGGAATTCCTCGCCGCCGTAGCGGTAGATCGAATCGTATTTTCGCAGGCTGCCGGTGACGAAGCGGATGCCCTGGCGCAGCACGGCGTCGCCGGCCGGATGGCCCAGCTCGTCGTTGATGCGCTTGAAGCGGTCGAAATCCATGAGGCACAGGCAGCAGGGACGCTGGATGCGCGCCGCGCGTTCCTGTTCCTCGCGCAGCCGCAGCAGCATGCCGCGCCGCGTGGCGCAGCCGGTCAGGCTGTCGGTGGTGAGCAGTTCGCCGATGGTTTCCAGCTGGATGCGGCGCAGGGTGGTGTTCAGGCGCAGGGCCAGGTCGATGCACTCGTCATACAGCCCGGGATCGGGACGGCGCTGGTCCATCACTTCCAGCAGCGCCAGCCGGGCGGCTGCGTGCATGGCCTGCTGCGTCACGCCCAGGTCGTGGAAATCCGGGGTGTCGGCCAGGGGGTGGGGTTCCCGGCTGTGGTACCACTGGCCGAAGGGCGAGCGCAGATGGGCATCCTCCGCCAGGTCGGTGCGGTTCACCGTGCCGCCGCACACCAGGGTGCGGTTGAACTGCTTGAACCAGGCCAGATGCGCCGCGATGATGAGTTCCAGCTCCTCGGTGACGTGCTGGATCTGGTCGCGTTCCAGGGGTAGGGACATGGCATGTCGATCTCGTTATTGCCTGGCTCAATAACGGAAGCTGCGGGGAAGTCTTTAGCGCGAATATCGCGCAAGCGATTCTCGATGTTTCCTTTGCACGCACTTAGGCGAGGATCTCCACCACCGTGCCAGCCGGAACGAGGTCGAACAGTTCGACGATGTCGCGGTTGCGCATGCGGATGCAGCCGTGCGAAAGCGGGGCCTGCGCGAAACCCTCGTCCGGGGTGCCGTGGATGTAGATGTAGCGGCGCATGGAATCGCAACTGCCGAGA
>VGVT01000105.1 GCA_016873935.1 Betaproteobacteria bacterium
GCGGTGGTCGAGGCCGGCGGTGGTCCATTCGCCGATCTGCACGGCCTGATAGAACAGGGAGTCCTGCTGGAATACCTGCCCCGCCAGCACCTGGGCCTTGACCCGCCGCAGTTCACCCGCTTCCACGCCGTCGCGGGCGATACGCGCAAATTCCTCTTTCAGGGCGGCCTCCACGATCTTCACGTCCTGGCCCTCCGCCGGCGTGGCGTCGACGATGAACAGGGCCGGGCCGCGCGCGATCGGGTCGTAGCCCGCGCCCACGTCGGTGGCGATCTTGCGTTCACGCACCAGTGTCTGGTTCAGCCGCGCAGAGGCATGGCCGTCGAGGATGCCGGCAAGGATTTCCAGGGCGTAGGGTTCCCGCTCGGCCTGCGGGTCGGTCAGCCGCGGCACATGCCAGGCCAGTCCCACCACCGGCAACTTGGCGGGCGCCTTCACCGTCACCCGCTTCATGCCGGCCTGTTCGGGTTCCAGCATCGGCTTGCGCGCGGGCAGCGGACGCGCCGGAATGGGCCCGAAGTACTGCCTGGCCCAGGCCAGCACACGGGGCGGATCGACGTCACCGGCCACCACCAGGGTGGCGTTGTTGGGGCTGTACCACTGCTCGTACCAGCGGCGCGCGTCGTCCACGCTCATGTTCTTCAGGTCGTCCATCCAGCCGATCACCGGGTGCCGGTAAGGATGCGTCTGGAAGGCGGTGGCCATGAGCGCCTCGTAGAGGCGGGCGGGCGCACTGTCCTCGGTGCGCATGCGCCGTTCCTCCATGACCACGTTGATCTCCTTGGCGAACTCCTCGGGCGCGAGCACCAGATTCACCATGCGGTCCGCCTCCAGCTTCAGGGCCAGTTCCAGGCGATCCTTCTGCAGGGTCTGGAAATAGGCGGTGTGGTCGCGCGAGGTGAAGGCGTTCTCGCGCCCGCCGGCGGCGGCGATGCGCTTGGAGAACTCGCCGGCGGGCACCTCCCGGGTGCCCTTGAACATCATGTGCTCGAGCACGTGGGCGGCACCGGTGGCGCCGTAGCTCTCGTCCATGCTGCCGGCCCGGTACCAGACCTGCGACACCACCACCGGCGCGCGGCGGTCGGTCTTGACGATAACCCGCATGCCGTTACTCAGGGTTTCCTCGACGACTTCCGCGCGCACCGGGAGCGTCAGTGCGGCGGTCAGGCCCAACAGGGCGAACAGTCTGGTCATGGCACGCAGCGGGACGTGGGAAAGGGGTCGCATGATAGAATTTCCTGGCGAATAACGCAGCCTGAGACAGCCCCCTCCCGTGTTTGGTTTCTTCAAGTCCGGTTCAACCGATGCCCCAGCCGTGCCCGCCGAACGCGGCGCGACGGATGCCGCGGCCGCGCCGGCCGAGGCCGCCGCCCGGCCGTCCTGGGCGCAGCGCCTCAAACAGGGCCTGGCGAAGACCCGCGGCGCCCTCACCGGGCAGATCGCCGGCCTGTTCGGCGCCGGCGCGAAAATCGACGAGACGCTCTACGAGGAACTGGAAAGCGTGCTGCTCAGCGCCGACGTCGGCGTCGAGGCCACCCAGCACCTCATCGGCCGCCTGCGCGAGCGGGTGAAGAAGGACAGGCTGACCGAGGCCGCGCAACTCAGGGACGCCCTCAAGGCGGAACTCGCCGCCCTCCTGCGGCCGCTGGAACAGCCCCTGCTTACCGGCGGCGCCAAGCCCTTCGTCATCATGCTGGCCGGCGTCAACGGCGCCGGCAAGACCACCACCATCGGCAAGCTCGCGCGCCGTTTCCAGGACGAGGGCAAGAGCGTGCTGCTGGCCGCCGGTGACACCTTCCGCGCCGCCGCCCGCGAGCAGCTCGCCGAATGGGGCAAGCGCAACCAGGTGGAGGTCATCCAGTCGCAGGCCGGCGATCCGGCCGCCGTCATCTTCGACGCCCTGCACGCGGCCACCGCCCGCGGCATCGACATCGTCCTCGCCGACACCGCCGGCCGCCTGCCCACCCAGTTGCACCTGATGGACGAAATCCGCAAGGTGAAACGGGTGCTGCAGAAGGCCGACCCCGGCGCCCCGCACGAGGTGTTGCTGGTGCTCGACGCCAACATCGGCCAAAACGCCCTCTTGCAGGTGAAGGCTTTCGACGAGGCCCTCGGCCTCACTGGCCTGGTCATGACCAAGCTGGACGGCACCGCCAAGGGCGGCATCCTCGCCGCCCTCGCGAAAAGGCAGCCGGTACCGGTTCGCTTCATCGGCGTCGGCGAAGGCATGGAGGACTTGCAGGCCTTCCGTGTCGACGAATTCGTCGACGCCCTGTTCGCATGATCGAGCTGTCCGGCGTCACCAAGCGCTATCCAGGCGGGCACGAGGCCCTGTCCGACGTCAACCTGACCATCGGCCAGGGCGAACTGGTCTTCCTCACCGGCCACTCCGGCGCCGGCAAGAGCACCCTGCTCAAGCTGGTCGCCGCCATCGAGCGCCCCACCACCGGCAACATTATCGTCAACAGCCAGAACGTGGGCCGCCTGAAGCGCGCCGCCCTGCCCTTCTTCCGGCGCAACATCGGCCTCATCTTCCAGGACCACAAGCTGCTTTACGACCGCAGCGTCTTCGACAACGTGCTGCTGCCCCTGCACATCCAGGGCCTCACCGGCCACGATGCAGCC
>VGVT01000106.1 GCA_016873935.1 Betaproteobacteria bacterium
GGCCATGGCGCCGCCGCCGTGCTCGCCCTGATCGGCTGCATGGGCCTGATGCTGCGCGTGCACGCGCTGTTGCCGGAAACCGCCCTGCTGGCCGGCTGGTCGGCCCTGCTCTACGGCGTCGCGGTGGCCCGTCAGCACGCGCGGCGGGGTGCCGTGGTCATCGCCCTGGCCCTGGCCGTCCTCACCCTCGGCCTGCGCGGCGTGCTGGACCTCGTCGCCGGCCTGCTGGTGGTCGGCCTGCCCCTGCTGTCGGCGCCCTGGCGCACCCGCGAGTACCGGCGTGCCGCCCTCGCTGGCGTCGGCCTGGCCCTGGCCATCATCGCCGTCTGCCTGGGCTTGCTGGCCGGCTTCGACCTGCTGCGCGACTGGCTGAATTTCCATGGGCCGGGCCGCTACGCGCTGACGGAACTGCCGACCGGTCCCTATTCCCAACTGGCCTGGTTCGCCTGGCCGCTATGGCCGCTGGCGGCCTGGGCGGTGTGGCACGCGCACCGCAAACTGGCGAGGACGCCGGAACTGCACCCCAGCCTCATCGCCCTCGCCGTGCTGCTGCTCACCGTGCCATTTCCCATCGCCTCGCGCGATGGCGCGCTGCTGCTGGTGATGCTGCCCCTGGCCCCGCTGGCGGCGTTCGCGGTCAACAACCTGCGGCGCGGCGCGGCCCAGGCCTTCTACTGGTTCGGCGTGCTCTGCCTGCTGTTCTTCAGCCTGGCCGCCTGGGCCTACTTCTTCGCCATCGAGTGGGGCATGCCGACCCGACTCGCCCAGCATCTCGCCAAGCTTGCGCCCGGCTATGCAGCCGGCTCGGTGGAAACCGGCGCCTTGCTGTTCGCCCTGGCCGTCAGCCTGCTCTGGCTGATCGCCATCCCCCTGTTTCCGCGCGCGAAAACACGCCCCCTCCTGGTCTGGGCGACAGGCATGGCGCTGCTCTGGATCCTCCTTGCCGCCCTGTTCCGGCCCTGGGCGGAGTACAACTGGGGCTACCGCCCGCTGATCGCCGACATGGCCCGCCATCTGCCCCAGGGCGCCTGCCTGGACGCGCGCGTGGATGCCCCCATGCAGGTGATGCTGCGCTATCACCTGGCGCCGCCCGCGCAAGCGGATTGCGCCTGGACCCTGCGCCTGGTGGAACGCCGCGCCACGCGTGCCGAGGCGGGCGAGGCGGAGGCTGCGCAAGTGGTCTGGGAAGGCTTCCGGCCGCGCCACAAGTCGCAGGTCTACCGTCTGCAGAAACATGGCGGTGAATGAGCTTGCGCCGGTCACCGGCATCGTCCTCGCGGGCGGTCTGGCGCGCCGCTTCAGGGGTGAGGACAAGGGCCTCATCGAGCTCGCCGGGCGTCCGCTGGCGGGCTGGGTCGCGGACGGCCTGCGCGGGCGCGTCGCCGAAATCGTCGTCAGCGCCAACCGCAATCTGCCGGGCTATGCCCGCCTGGGCCACACCGTGGTGCCGGACCGTCTGCCGGACTACCCCGGCCCGCTCGCCGGCCTGCTGTCCGCCGCCGCCACCGCCCAGCAGGAGTGGCTGCTGACGGTGCCCTGCGACGCGCCTTTCCTGCCGCTGAACCTGGTCAGCCATCTGCTCGAACATGCGCGCGCCGCCACCGTTCCGCTGGCCCGCGCCGCGGACGAGACCGGCACGCATTACGCCATCATGCTGGCGCACCGCGACCTGATGGACGACCTGCGCGACTACGTCGACGAGGGCGGCCGGCGGGTGCAGGCCTGGCAGCAGCGGCATGCCTGTGAAACCGTGTATTTCGGCGACGATGCCTACGCCTTCCTCAACGTGAACACTCCGGAAGACCTGAGAACCGCGGAGCGGGTCGCGCATCGCTATCCCCGCTGAACCGGAACCCGTCATGAATCCCGCGCAACGCATCCTGGTCGCCCTCATCCGCTTCTATCAACTGGCACTGTCGCCATTCGTCGGCAACCAGTGCCGTTTCACCCCCACCTGCTCGCAATACGCGCGCGAAGCCGTGGAACGGCACGGCGCCTTGCGCGGGAGCTGGCTCGCCGTGCGCCGCGTCTTCCGCTGCCATCCCTGGCACCCGGGCGGGCACGATCCGGTACCATGACGGAGTGAGATGCTTCACGATTTCAGGCGCCGGCTTCTGGTATGCTGAAGCGCTGATAACGATTTAGGGCAAGGTGGTGTTCTCCTTTTTCCGCAAGGACAAACCGGATGATCTGAAGGCCTTTCTGCGCGAGGCCCAGCCCGAGTTCGGCCCGGGCACGGAGTACACCCAGGCCAAGCCTCCCGCGAAGGACCTCAGCTCCGGTATCGAGGTGCAGGAAGCCATGGGTGGCCTCGCTCCGGAACTGGAGGAAGCCGCCGTGCTGTACGCCAACGGCAAGATCGGCGAAACCGCCGCCCTGCTGAACCGCTACCTGCTCGACCATCCGGACAACCGCGACCCCCTGCCCTGGTACATGCTGTTCGACCTCTACGAGGCCAGCGGCCAGGCCGAGCCGTTCGAGGACGCCGCCGTCGATTTCGCGGTCAAGTTCGAGCGCTCCCCGCCCACCTGGTCGCCGCGCAACCGTCCGCAGGTCGCCAGCCAGCCGGCGCCGGTCATGGTCTACGGGGAGAAATACGGCAGCCTGGAACGGG
>VGVT01000107.1 GCA_016873935.1 Betaproteobacteria bacterium
CCGCAACGCCCTGCCGGCGGTGTACGAACTGGAGCACATGGGCCTGCCGTTCTCCCGCCTGGACAACGGCAAGATCTACCAGCGTCCCTTCGGCGGTCAGTCCAAGAACTACGGCGGCGAACAGGCCATCCGCACTTGCGCCGCCGCCGACCGCACCGGCCACGCCCTGCTGCACACCCTCTACCAGCGCAACATCGCCGCCCGCACCCAGTTCTTCGAGGAGTTCTTCGCCCTCGACCTGATCCGCGACGACGAAGGCTATGTGCTCGGCGTGATGGCCATGGAAATTGAAACCGGTGAAGCCAGTTTCTTCGAAGCCCGCGCAACGCTGCTGGCTACCGGAGGTGCCTGTCGCATCTTCCGCCATTCCACCAACGCCCACATCAACACCGGCGACGGCCTCGGCATGGTGCTGCGCGCCGGCCTGCCCCTGGAGGACATGGAGTTCTGGCAGTTCCATCCCACCGGCATTCCCGAGGTCGGCAGCCTGATTACCGAAGGCGTGCGCGGCGAAGGCGGCATCCTCTACAACAAGGACGGCGAGGCCTTCATGCCCCGCTATGCGCCCAACGCCAAGGACCTCGCCTCGCGCGACGTGGTGGCGCGCGCCATCGCCCAGGAAATTCGCGCCGGGCGCGGCTGCGGCGAGCATGGCGACTACGTCCATCTGGACATCCGCAAGCTCGGCGCGGAAAAGATCAAGGCCCGGCTGCCGGGCATCCGCGAACTGTCCATGCAGTTCGCCGGCGTCGATCCCATCGATGCGCCCATTCCGGTCACGCCCACGGCGCACTACATGATGGGCGGCATTCCTACCAACCTGCACGGTCAGGTGGTTTCGCCGGTGCGCACCGGTCCCGAGGAGGCGGTACCCGGCCTCTACGCCGTGGGCGAGTGCGCCTGTGTCTCGGTGCATGGCGCCAACCGCCTGGGCGGCAATTCCCTGCTCGACCTGGTGGTGTTCGGCCGCGCCGCCGGCCAGCATGTCATCGAGTACCTGCGCGAGAATCCTTTCCCGCGCAGCGTGTCAGAGGAAAGGCTGAACCTCGCCCTGCACCGCCTGGCCCGCTGGGAGAAGCCCAAGGGCACGGAAACCGTGGCCGGCCTGCGCGGGGAAATGCAGAAGATCATGCAGGACCACTGCGGCGTCTACCGTACCGAGGCGCTGCTCAAGGAAGGCCTGGAACTCCTCGATAAGGTGCAGGCCCGCCTGCCGGACGCGGCGCTGGCGGACCGTAGCCGGATGTTCAACACCGCCCGTCTGGAAGCCCTGGAACTGGAAAACCTCCTGCTCATTGCCCGCGCCACCCTGGTGTCCGCCCTGGCGCGCACGGAAAGCCGCGGCGCCCACACGCGGGAAGACCATCCCCAGCGGGACGACGACCACTGGCTGCGCCACACGCTTTATTTCAGGCAGAACGACCAGCTCGACTACAAGCCGGTGCGGCTCAAGCCCCTGACCGTCGAGACCTTCCAGCCGAAGGAAAGGACGTATTGATGCTTATGCCGTCATTCCCGCGCAGGCGGGAATCCAGCCTCATTCGTTCCTGGTCCCAGATTTCTCTGGATTCCCGCTTTCGCGGGAATGACGTCACCGAGGAAGCCTGATGAAATTCCGCATCTACCGCTACGACCCCGAACTCGGCTCGGCGCCGCGCATGCAGGATTACGAGCTCGACTTCGATGCCAAGGGCAAGAAGGTGCTGGACGCCCTCATCGCCATCAAGGACACCCTGGACGAGAGCCTGTCCTTCCGCCGTTCCTGCCGGGAGGGCGTGTGCGGCTCCGACGGCGTCAACGTCAACGGCAGCAACGTGCTGGCCTGCATCACCGACCTGGAAGGACTCAAGGAGCCCATCACCATCCGGCCGCTGCCGCGGCTCGGTGTGATTCGCGACCTGATCGTCGACATGGCCCAGTTCTACCAGCATTACAAGGCGGTGAAGCCCTATCTCATCAACCTCGACCCGGAGCCGGAGAACGAACGCCTGCAAAGCCCGGAGGACCGGGCCGAACTGGACGGCCTGTGGGAATGCATCCTGTGCGGGTGCTGCACCACCTCCTGCCCGTCGTTCTGGTGGAACCCGGACAAGTTCCTCGGTCCGGCCGCGTTGTTGCAGGGCTACCGCTTCATCGCCGACAGCCGCGACCAGGCCACCGACGAGCGGCTCGACTTCCTGGAAGATCCATATCGCCTGTTCCGCTGTCACGGCATCATGAACTGCGTGGAAGTCTGCCCCAAGGGCTTGAACCCCACCGAGGCCATCGGCAAAATCAAGTCGCTCCTCGTGAAACGGGCGCTGTAGCCCCACCGGCTCCGTGCCGCATCCAACGCTTCCCAGTCCTGGCCGCCTGCGCTGGCTTTGCCGGCGCGGCATGCTCGAACTGGATGCGTGGCTGACCCTGTTCCTCGACACCCGCCATGGCGAACTTTCCGTGCAGCAGCAGGCGGCCTTCGCGCGACTCCTCGAACAGGACGACATGGTCCTGTTCGACTGGTTCACCGGGGAGCAGGCGCCGCCCGACG
>VGVT01000108.1 GCA_016873935.1 Betaproteobacteria bacterium
TACGTTTCGGAATCCGGGTTTGAGTCACTTCACGCTCCACAGGATGTCCACGCTCCAGGCCAGGCAACCCAGGTACAGGATGCCGAAAGCCAGGTACAGGCCCAGGCGCAACACCAGGCAATGCACATAGTCGATGAAAATCTCGCGCAGGCCGATCCAGGCATGCACCAGCAGGGCGGTGACGAAAAGCAGCCCGCCCACCTTCATGTACATGGGTGCGAACAGTCCGCGCCAGGTCTCGTAGCCCATGGGGCCGGCGGCGAGCAGCAGCACGAGGAAGACGACCAGAAAACCCGCCATGTACAGCGCGCTGGCGCGCTGCAGCAGCCACATGTCGAGGCCGCGATGGGCACCGCCGACGTGTCTCATGCGCCACCTCCGGACAGGGTCGACAGGCCGATCAGGCCGGTCAGGGCGATGGCCAAGGCCAGGCTCAACCAGGCGGTCTGACGGGCGCGTTCCCTCCCCTCCCCCAGACCGAAGTCGAAGCCCAGATGGCGTAGGCCGGCAAGGAAATGGTGCAGCAGCGCCCACAGCAGACCGAGGCCGATGAACCAGCCGAGGCCGCCGGAGAAAAATCCCGCTACCGCGGCGTAGTCTGCCGGCGAGCGCAGGGAGCGCCAGAGCAGGTAAAGCAGGATGGGAATCAGCAGCGAAAGGACGGCGCCGCTGACGCGGTGCAGAATCGACACCACGCCGCCGATGGGCAAGCGGATGTCGAGCAGATTGAGGAAAAACGGTCGTTTGCGGTTCATCTGCCGGTTCATGTCTGATCCTCGCGTGCGACGCACCCGATCGCTCCGGGGCTTCACAATGGCGCAACATTTAACGCCTATTGCGACGCACAATCAACCGCAAAATAACCCCTGTTTATCGGGGTATAGAAAAAAACCAGCCTTGTCGATGACAGCCCTCAAGCGACTAACAAACAGAAAGAAGGCTTGATAAAACAATGAGGTGCGAATGGTTTCTTATCTCACGACGAGGATGCGAGCGCTGGGGAAACGTCGATGGATTTGTCATCTCAGCGCTTTTCCCCATATGCGGGAAGCTCGGTATCCAGGTGCCGAATTCCCTGGATTCCGGCCTGCGCCGGAATGACAGCATGGGATTTGTTCAGCCCTTCTCTACAACACGATTTCCCCGTGCCAGCCCAGGGGTGACAGCCCCCTGGCCAGGGCACCGGCCTCCAGTGCCTTGAGGAAGGCGGCCGGACCGGCGGCATAGATGTCGATGTGGGAGAGATCCGGATGATGGGCGAGGATGCCTTCCGCCACCGTCGCCGCGCCTGGATCGATGGAGAGGGCCTGATAGGTGAAGTTGTCGAGCGCGTCGGCCCAGGCCCGGCACAGGTTGTCCTGGTAATGCCCGGCTTCGCCGGCCACCCAGTAGAGATGCATGGAATCAGCGGTTTCCAGAGACATGGCGTGCTGCACAAGGCTCTTGATGGGAGCGAAGCTCTCTTCCCAGGCGACGAAGATCAGCGACCGGCGTGAATCCAGCTTCATGACGAACTGGCCGCGTGGCCCCAGCAGGCTGACGCCGTCCTCCTTGCGCAGGCCATCGAACACCTTGCGGGAGAAACCTCGGTTGTCGCGACGCACGTGCACTTCGATGTGGCGGTCCTCGCAGGGGCAACTGGCGACGTAGTACTCCCCCTCGGCGCCGTCCGCCGACAGGGTGACGTGCTGCCCCGCCAGGAAACGCAGGCGCTTGCTGCGCGGCGCCGTGAGATGCAGGGCGGCGAGCTGGTCGTTGAGCAGTTCCACCGCCTTCACCTTGGTGGGGATTTCCTGTTCCGGGATGTCATCGGCACCGGCCACATGGGCCTCCAGCACCACGTCGGTGATGGGCGTGTAGGAGCACAGCAGGATGGCGCCGTTCTCCTTTTCGACATCCTTGAGGACGAAGTCGTGGGGATGCACCTTCTTGACCTGGCCGGATAGCAGCCTGGCCTTGCACTCCCCGCAATTGCCGTTGCTGCAGCCGTAATCGAGGGGAATGCCGGCGCGCAGGGCGGCTTCCAGCAGGGTGTCGTTGCCTTCGACGAAGAATTCGTGGCCGGAGGGCTGCACCGTCACTTGCACGGACATAATGCGCATCACGCTTTCCTGGGCGAGCAGCGCCTCGGCCCGTTCGGCCTCGCTGGGGGCCGCTTCGAGCTCGCGCTTGAGCCAATGTTTGAGTCCGGCCACGGCATCCACGGTCGCCGCGCCCCCTGTTTCCGTCACGTCGTCGAGCTTGTCGCCGAGGAAGCGGAACACCTCGTCGTAATGCAGCAGCAGGCTTTTCGCGGCGGCGAATTCCTTGCCCAGCTCGTACAGCCGTTCCGCCAGCACCGCCTTGTCCGGCAGGGTACGTTCGAACACCCGCTTGCCGAAGGCCTTGGCCTTGATCTCCTCCACCCGCTTGTATTCGCCGT
>VGVT01000109.1 GCA_016873935.1 Betaproteobacteria bacterium
GCCCCGCGCGTGCTGCGCCGCTCCGGCCGGCCGCTGCCGCGCCTGGCCGCGCCACTGCCCGCCCGCGTCGAGCAGCTCGCCGGCCTGCGCCTTGAGCTCATCACTGATTCCCACGACCCGCGCTCCGCGCTCTGGAACGACCTCATCTGCGCCCAACACCCCTGCGGCGACGCCCCGCTGGTCGGCGCGCAATTGCGCTACCTCATCGACAGCGACCACGGCTGCCTCGGCGCCCTCGGCTTCGGTCCGGCCGCCTGGCTGCTCGGCCCGCGCGACGCCTGGATCGGCTGGTCCAGCGCTGCGCGCAAACACCACCTGCCCCAAGTCGTCGGCCTGGCCCGCTTGCTCATCCGCCGCGACGTGCGCTGCCAGAACCTCGCGACCAAAGTGCTCTCCCTGGCCCTCGCCCGGCTGCCCGCCGACTGGGCCGAGCGTTACGGCGTGCGCCCGCTCTTGGTGGAGACCTTCGTCGACCGTGAACACTTCCACGGCGGCGTCTTTCTGGCCGCCAACTGGCAGCGCGTAGGCCAGAGCCAGGGTCGCGGCCGGCTCGGCCCCGTCTCCCCGCAGAAAAGCCGCAAGGACATCTACGTTTTTCCACTCCACGCGCGCGCGCGCCAGCACTTGCAAATTGAGCCGGCCCGCCCCGTCACGCCGCGTCCAATCTCCGCAAGCGCCGCCGCCGGCGCTTGGTGGGAGGAAGAACTGGCCGGCCTCGATTTGGGCGACGCGCGGCTCGAACGTCGCGCCACCAAGATCCTCCAAGCCCGCGCCGCCCGCCCCGGCGCCAGCTTCTACGGCAGCTTCGACGACCCCCACCAAAGCAAACGCGCCTACGCCCTGCTCTCCCATCCCGACCCCGCGCTCAACCTCGCCGCGCTCCTCGCCCCGCACGCCGAAGCCACGCTCGCGCGCATGGCCGCCGCGCCCGTCGTCCTCCTGCCGCAGGACACGACCGAACTCGACTACCACGGCCTGCGCCAGACCACCGGCCTGGGGCCGCTCAACTACGCCGGCACCCGCGGCCTGTTTCTGCACAGCCTGCTCGCCTGGCAGCCCGACGGCGTGCCGCTGGGCGTCCTGCACGCGCACACCTGGGCGCGACCCGCGGACGCCGATCCCGCCGCCGGGCGCGACCGCAATCAGCGCTCCATCGACGAAAAAGAAAGCCGCTGCTGGCTCGAGGCGCTGTGCGTCGCCCAGAGCGCCGCCCAGCGACTGCCCCACACCACGCTCGTCACCCTCGCCGATCGCGGGGGCGACCTCTACGAGTTGCATGACTTGGTGCAGGCCGGCGCGCCCAACCTCCATGCCGTCGTGCGCGCCCAGCACGATCGCACCCTCGAAAGCCACGAAAAGCTCTGGGCCTTTATGGCCGCCCAGCCCCTGGGCCGGCGCATCACGCTCGCCGTGCCGCGTCATGCCGGCCGCCCCGCGCGCACCGCCTCCCTCGAAGTGCGCTGGGCCGAAGCGACGATTGCGCCCCCGGCGACGCACGCGAAGAAAACCTGGCCGCTCTTGCGCCTGTGGGCGGTGTGGGTGCGCGAATCCGACCCGCCGGCGGGAGTCGAACCGGTGGAGTGGATGCTGCTCACCGACTTGCCCGTGAAAAACTGGGCGCAGGCGCAGGAAAAAATCCAGTGGTATTGCCGGCGCTGGGGCAACGAGGAATGGCACCGGGTGCTCAAGACCGGCTGCGGAGTGGAGCGGCGCGAAGCCGAGTCCGTGGCGAACCTGGAGCGGGCGATTGCCTTCGAGCTGATCCTGGCGTGGCGCGTGTTGCTCCTGGTGAAGCTGGGCCGCGCGTTGCCGGAGCTGCCCGCCGCGGCGCTGTTTACCCCCGAGGAACTGGCCGTATTGGCCGGCCACGCAAAAAAAAACACCCAAGCCGCGCCCGCTCCGGCCTGACGTTGCAGCAGGCGGTGCGGCAGGTCGCGGGCCTGGTCGGCTGGCGGGGTGCACCCAGCGACGGCGAGCCGGGAGCCGAAAGTGTATCCGAGGGTATGAGACGCCTCCAGGACATGGTCCTTGGCTGGCGCCTGTGCGCTCAATCCGCCACGCCACTTGCTCGCCCACGCGATGTGGGATAAGTGCAGGGCTAAAGCTCCGCGCTACGGAGCAAGCGCGAACGGCAAGATCGTCGCGAACGAGTACGAATCGGATCGATATTAGCACACCCGCGGGTGTGCCCCGACGGAGTCGGGGCCGTCCCTGTCGGACCGACTCCGTCGGGGCTAACATTACTCTGTTAAGTTCTACTTTTCTCCTCGGGCTTCCTCTGTGGGCGCTCTGCTGTGCCAGCTCTGCTGGTCAGCAGAGCGCGAGACCCGGGCCGAAGACCGAGAGGTGCGGGGTGGGGCACCCCGCCCACAGCGACGTAACATAGTAATGCG
>VGVT01000110.1 GCA_016873935.1 Betaproteobacteria bacterium
CCCACTTCCACCGGGTGCCCCGGGCCATGGAATGGAGCGCTTTCCTGCTCGCGGCCGCCAGCGTGCTGATTGGCCTGAGGGCGACGGAAGGGGTGGCACTGCTGGGCGTGGAGTTCGGGCCATGACACATACCGTCGACCCCCATGCCCTGCCGGCGCAGGCGGTGCTCTCCGCCCTGGACAGCCCGCGCCGCGGCTTGACCGGGCAGGAGGCCGCCTCCCGCCTGGCCCGCCATGGTCGCAACCTGCTGCCGCCGCCGAAGCGGCGCGGCCCGCTGCTGCGCTTCCTGCTGCAGTTCCACAACGTGCTCATCTACGTGCTGCTGGCCGCCGCCGTGGTCACCGCCGTGCTCGGCCACTGGGTGGACAGCGGCGTCATCCTGGGGGTGGTGGTGATCAACGCCCTCATCGGCTTCATCCAGGAAGGCAAGGCCGAGGCGGCGCTGGAGGCCATCCGCGCCATGCTTTCGCCACACGCCCAGGTGTTGCGCGACGGCCGCCGCCAGGAGATCGACGCGGCCAATCTGGTGCCCGGCGACATCGTCTTCCTCGCCTCCGGCGACCGCGTACCGGCGGATTTGCGCCTGCTCGAGGTGAAGAGCCTGAAGATCGAGGAAGCGGCGCTGACCGGCGAGTCGGTGCCCGTCGAGAAGGGGGTGGAGCCGGTGCCGACGGACGCGCCCCTGGGCGACCGCGCCAGCATGGCCTGGTCCGGCACCCTGGTCACCTACGGCCAGGGCATGGGGGTGGTGGCGGCCACCGGGGCGGCGACCGAGATCGGCCGCATCAGCCGCATGCTGTCCGAGGTGCAGGAACTGGCCACGCCGCTGCTGCGGCAGATGGCGGTGTTCGGCCAGTGGCTGACCTGGGTGATCCTCGCCGTGGCCGGCGCCACCTTCGCCTATGGCGTGCTGCTCGGCGGCTACGGCGCCGACGCCATGTTCCTGGCCGCCGTCGGTCTGGCGGTGGCGGCCATCCCCGAGGGCCTGCCGGCCATCCTCACCATCACCCTGGCCATCGGCGTGCAGGCCATGGCGCGGCGCAGCGCCATCGTGCGGCGCCTGCCGGCGGTCGAGGCGCTGGGCTCGGTGACGGTGATCTGCTCGGACAAGACCGGCACCCTGACGCGCAACGAGATGACCGTGCAGACGGTGATCGGCGCCGGCGCGGTGTACGCGGTGTCCGGCGTGGGCTACGCGCCGGATGGCGGCTTCAGCCTGGATGGGCGCGAGGTGACACCGGAGACCGCGCCGGAACTGCTGGACATTGCCCGCCTCGCCCTGTTGTGCAACGACGCCGTGCTGACGCGGGAAGGCGAGCAGTGGATCCTCGCCGGCGACCCCACCGAGGGCGCCCTCGTCACCCTGGGCCTGAAGGCGGGGCTGGACGCGAAGTTCGAGGCCGAGGCGCTGCCGCGCGTCGACGTGATTCCCTTCGAGTCGGAACACCGCTTCATGGCCACCCTGCACCACGACCATGCCGGCCATGGCTTCATCCTCCTCAAGGGCGCGCCGGAACGGCTGCTGGAACTGTGCGCCGCGCAGCGCCGCGAAGGATGCGACCATCCCCTGGATGCCACCTCCTGGCACGCGGCCATGGAGGCGGCGGCGGATCGCGGCATGCGCCTGCTGGCGGTGGCCATGAAACCGGCCGAGGCCGGCCAACGCGAGTTGAGCTTCGCCGACGTCGAGATGGGCGGCTTTACCCTGCTGGCGGTACTGGGCCTGGCCGACCCGCCGCGCGAGGAGGCGGTGCGCGCCGTCGCCGCCTGCCGCACCGCGGGCATCCGCGTGAAGATGATCACCGGCGACCATGCCATCACCGCCCGCGCCATCGGCCGCGAACTACGCCTGGCCGACGAGGTCCGCGCGCTCACCGGCGCCGACATCGAGTGCATGGACGACGCGGCATTGCGCCGCGCGGTGGCGGACACCGCCGTGTTCGCGCGGGCCAGCCCGGAACACAAGCTGCGCCTGGTGGAAGCCCTGCAGGCCAACGGCGAGGCGGTGGCGATGACCGGCGACGGGGTCAACGACGCGCCGGCTCTGAAGCGCGCCGACGTCGGCGTGGCCATGGGGCAGAAGGGCACCGAGGCGGCCAAGGAGGCGGCGGAGATCGTGCTGACGGACGACAACTTCGCCTCCATCGCCGCCGCCGTCGAGGAAGGCCGCGCCATCTACGACAACATCCGCAAGGCCATCGTCTTCATCCTGCCCACCAACGGCGGCCAGGCGGGCGTGCTGGTGGCCGCCATCCTGCTGGGCCTGCCGCACCTGCCGATCACGCCGGTGCAGATCCTCTGGGTGAACATGGTCACCGCCGTCACCCTGGCCCTGGCCCTGGCCTTCGA
>VGVT01000111.1 GCA_016873935.1 Betaproteobacteria bacterium
CCTCGACTTCGTAGCCGAGCTGCGCCGACGCCCGGGCAATCTCCTCCGCAAATGTCGCGATCCCCCCACGGCGCGGATAGAATTCGTGCGTGATCAAAAACACCGGCCCCAGTCCCACGACCGCGCCCACCGTGCTCATGCCGCACCCCCGGCACCACGCGCGCGAGGGTCCGCCCGGGTGGCGGATGCTCGGCTGGGGATCACGACGGACATGGCGGGATCAAAGGGATGAACGGAAGGGCCGGTGAGCCAAGCCGCCCAGCCCCACTCTGGCAAGCGCCGTTCCTCCGCTGCCAGCTCCGGCTCCAGGACCGCCACCAGGGTTCCGCACTGCTAACACTTAAGTGGTTGAAAAAGGTCACGCAGCGCGGCGGTACGCCGGGCCTGGCAGCGCTCCTTGAACTGTGGCCCACTGAGGTGCGAGTACCCTTTGCGCCACCAGATCAACACCAGGCCGCGCAACAGCGTCAGGTTGGCCGCGGTGTGGCCGGCGGAGGTGCGCGTCTTGTCCTCGAGCCAGGTTGCATCGCGCGGGTGGTGGTTCTTGTTCTCCACGCCCCAGCGCGCCCGGCCCGCCAGCCTGCAATCGTGCGGGCTCAACGGTTCGCTCAACACGAAGAGGCGGCGGCCGGTGCGGGTCTCGCCGGTCTTCTTGCGCGTGCTCTCCCGGGCAATCTCCACCACTTGGGCGGCATGGGGAAAGCCGAGCTGTTCGGGGGTCACGCGCACGGTACGCACGTCGCGTTGGTCGACCCGGCCGTGGCCGGTCTCGGGCGGGGTCGAAAAAAAAAGGGCGTGCCTTGGGTGAGTGCTTTTTCGGCGCTGGCGGCGGCGGTGGGCTGGTTGTTTTTGAGCTGCATGAACGTGACGGCGCCTTGGCGTTGCACAAGCTGGCGCACCAGTTCGTCGTCGGCGTAAAGCGCGTCGCCGCCGACGATCTTGCCATCGAGGGTACCGGGCGGCAGCGAGTCGACCAGGGTGTGCGCGAGGTTTTTCTCGTGGCCGGGGCCGGCTTGGGCGAGTTGCACCAGCGGCTCGCCGGTCTGGGCATCGCAGAGGGTGACCAGCGTGGCCAGGCCGCGGTGTAGCGTCTTGCCGTCGATGGCCAAGATCGGCGGCAGCGTGGTTTGCGTGAGCTGCCATTGGACGACGGCACGGGCGAGCTCGCCGGGGTCGAGTTTTTTCAGGACTTTGCGCCAGCAGCCCTCGCCGGGCGGGGGCACCAGGTCGCGGTTGCGCGGGGAAAAACGGAAGCGCAGCGCACGGCGCTGGGCGGGGCTGAGCTCCTGCACGAAACGAAACAGTCCGACCACGGTGGTCACGCCGCAGGCGACGGCGAGCACGGCGGCGGCCAGCATGGCGTGCAGCGGGAATTGCAGGCCTTGGGCGCGGCGTGAGTCGGCCACGCGGTAGAGCGCGTCCGCCAGGCTGGTGGCGGTCTTCACCGGCACGGGCGACTGGCCGAAGGCGCGGGGCAGCTCGCCGGGCAGGGGCTGGAGCGGATCACGCAGGCGCTGGGGCGCCTTGGCTGCGAGCGGACGCAGCCAGAGGCGTTTGGGCTTGTCGTGGCGCACGTAGTAGTCATCGCCGTGACGGCCGCAGCCGGCGGTTTGGCCCACTTCGATCCAACCGGCCGCCTTGTAACACGTGCCCTGGTACCGCTCGGGGTCGACGAAGGTCTCGGCCAGCAGCGGGGTGACCCCGTGGCGCTGGTGCCACTGCGCGGGCAGGGCCGCCACGGCCAGGCCGAGCACACGGCTGGCGAGGTTGGGCTGGCGCAGGCGCGAGAGCACGAGGAAGCGGTTGTTCTGCACCAACAGCGGTACGCGGCGGGTGCGGGTGCGCGGATCCCAGTCGACCCACGCGTCGCGCGCGGCGAGTTTCTGCGACCCGCGCGTCCAGACCAGGACAGCGAGCACTTGCTCGCCGCGCAGGGCCAGTTGCACCAGGTCGCACTCGGCGGGTTTGGGCGCGCCGAGGTAATGTTCCGCGTCAAGGGCGGCGCGGGCGGCGAGGAGCTCATCGGGCTGCGCCAGGCGCAGGGTCACCTCCCGCAGCGCATGTTCGGGCAGCGTTTCAGTCAGCAGTGCGAAGTTCATCCCACCCTCACATGGCACCCCGCGGTGCACTTGGCCAGAAAAATCTGCATCTCGCTTCACCAGCGGACGCAATACGGCGAACCGTGCAGGGCCCTGGGACCGCCACCAGGGTTCCGCACTGCTAACACTTAAGTGGTTGAAAAAGGTTACGCAGCGCGGCGGTACGCCGGGCCTGGCAGCGCTCCTTGAACTGTGGCCCACTGAGGTGCGAGTACCCTTTGCGCCACCAGA
>VGVT01000112.1 GCA_016873935.1 Betaproteobacteria bacterium
AACTGGAGGAGCGCGCTCGGCGCCTGGGCTGGCCGGCCCTGCACGCGGAACTGGCGCGGCTCGACCCGGAGACCGCGGCGCGACTCAACCCCAACGACAGCCAGCGCATCCAGCGTGCCCTGGAACTTTGCCTGAGCAGCGGCGGCAGCATGACCGCGCTGCTGTACAGGCAGGCCACGCCAATGCGGCGGGAGGGGAACCCGGCCTGGCCGGAATTCGCCCTGTTCCCCGCCGACCGCGCCTGGTTGCACGCCCGCATCAACCTGCGCTTCCGGCACATGCTGGAGCAGGGGCTGGTAGAGGAGTTGCGCACCCTGCGGGCCCGTCTGCCCCTGCACCCCGGCCTGCCGGCGATGCGCTGCGTCGGCTACCGCCAGGCCTGGCGCTTCCTGGACGGCGAGATCGACGCCGCCACGCTCTCCGAGCAGGGCGCCGCCGCCAGCCGCCAACTGGCGAAGCGGCAACTCACCTGGCTGCGCGGCTGGGCAAGCGCCATCCGGCTGGAATGCGCCGATGCCGGTGTCCGGGATGAACTGGCGCGGCGCATCGAGGCGGCACTCCAAGCATCCTCCCTTTGAAACAGGGGAGTTAGGGAACCATCTGATTGATTCGTCATTCCCGCGCAGGCGGGAATCCAGAAGAATCAACGATCTGGATCCCCGCCTGCGCGGGGATGACGACATGTTGATTGCAGACGTTTATTCACAAGCTATCAGCCATGCGGTTTCTCCAGGCCACAGGTCACGCACATAGATCCTGCCCAAGGGGGAGAATGCACCCCCGACAACATCCTCTTCGCCCCTCTCCATGCTCAGCTACCGCCACGCCTTCCATGCCGGCAACCACGCCGACGTGCTCAAGCATTTCGTCCTGGTCTGCCTGCTGCGCCATCTGGCGCAGAAGGACAAGCCGTTCTGGGTCATCGACACGCATGCCGGCGCCGGGGCCTACGGCCTGGACGCGGGCTATGCGGCGAAGAACGCCGAGTTCGCCGACGGCATCGGCCGGCTGCTCGACAAAGCGGAGTTGCCGGCGGCCCTGGCCGACTACGTCGACCTGGTGCGCGGCATGAACGCCGGCGGCAAGCTCAGCTTCTATCCCGGCTCGCCCTACCTGGCGGCGAAACTGTTGCGCCCGCAGGACCGGCTGCGGCTGTTCGAAATGCACCCTACCGACGTCGATCTGCTGGGCAAGACCTTCCAGAATGACAAGCGCGTCATCGTCACCCGCGGCGACGGCTTCGCCGGCCTCAGGGCCCTGCTGCCGCCGCCGCCCCGGCGCGCGCTGGTGCTGATCGATCCGTCCTACGAGGACAAGGCCGACTACAGCCGCGTGGTGGAGGCCGTCAAGGACAGCCTGAAACGCTTTCCCACCGGCACCTACGCCATCTGGTACCCGCAACTGGCGCGGCCCGAGGCGCGCCGCCTGCCGGAACGGCTGCGTGCCCTGAAGGACGTGGCCTGGCTGGACGCCAGCCTGTCGGTGCGCAAGCCGGCGACCGGCGAGCCCGGCATGAGCGGCAGCGGCGTGTTCGTCGTCAACCCGCCGTGGACCCTGGCCGGCACCCTGCGCGAATGCCTGCCTGCGCTGAAATCCGCCCTGGCCCTCGACGATAATGCGGGCTTCCATCTCGAAACCTCTGCGGAGACCCGCGCATGATTCCCCCGATCCAGCACGAGCACGGCATCCTCACCCTGGATGCCGATTACCTGCGGCCCGGCCTGGCCGCCGTCCACCTCATCGTCGAGGACGGCGGCGTGGCCATCGTCGATACCGGCACCAACCACGCGGTGCCCAGCGTCCTGGCGGAGCTGCGCGGCCTCGGCCTGGGTCCGGATGCGGTGGACTACGTCATCGTCACCCACGTCCACCTGGACCACGCCGGCGCCGCCGGCGCCCTGCTGCGTAATTGCCCCAACGCGAAACTGGTGGCGCACCCCAAGGGCGCCCGCCACATGATCGACCCGGCCAAGCTGGTGGCGGGCTCCATCGCGGTCTATGGCCGCGAGCATTTCTTCGCCCACTACGGCGACATCGTTCCGGCGCCGGCAGAACGGGTGATCGAGGCCGGCGAGGGCTTCCAGCTCGATTTCCGCGGCCGCGGCCTGAGCTTCCTCGACACCCCCGGCCACGCCCGCCACCACTACTGCATCCACGACAGTCGCAGCAACAGCCTGTTTACCGGCGACACCTTCGGCATCTCCTACCGGGAATTCGACGTGGGCGACCACGCAAACCCACGCCCCTTCATCTTCCCCACCACCACGCCGGTGCAGTTCGAG
>VGVT01000113.1 GCA_016873935.1 Betaproteobacteria bacterium
GCCGTCGATTTCGCGGTCAAGTTCGAGCGCTCCCCGCCCACCTGGTCGCCGCGCAACCGTCCGCAGGTCGCCAGCCAGCCGGCGCCGGTCATGGTCTACGGGGAGAAATACGGCAGCCTGGAACGGGTCAAGCAGGCCCGCTTCATGCAGGACGCCGAGAAGGCGCCCTACGTCAGGCTGGATTTCTCCAAGACCCAGGCGCCGGACGAGGACACCGCGCATGCCCTGCTCGACGACATCGTGCGCCTCAACGACCTGAAGAAGCCCATCGAGCTGATCGGCGGCCCCGGCTTCTCCGTGCGTCTGGACGCCGCCCGCCAGGGCGGCCGGCTGACCGAGGCGGGCTGGTTCCTGCTGCTGGCGATCCTGCAACTGCTGGGCCGGCAGGACGACTTCGAGAATATCGCCGTGGACTACGCCGTCGCCTTCGAGGTCTCGCCGCCGTCCTACACGCCACCGCGCGACGTTCCGACGCGCTCCGGCAACGCTCCGGCGGCGGCGGAAGCGAGCGAGGATTGCTTCGCGCTGAGCGGCAGCATCGTCCCCGGCAACGAGGGACAGTTCCTCGCCCTGAAAAAGTTCGCCAGCGGGCGGCAGCGCGTGGAAATCGATCTGTCCCAGGTCATCCGCATCGACTTCGCGGTCATCGGCATGCTGCTGGAGACGCTGATCGAACTCTCCCAGGCCGGTTGCAAGGTCCTGTTCAAGAACGGCAACGAGCTGATCAACACCCTGCTGCAGATCGTCGGCGTCAACCAGTTCGCCATGATCCTCGGCCGCACCCGCGCCTGATCGCGGCGGACTCCCGCGCATGGAACAATTCCACGGCACCACCATCCTCTCGGTCCGGCGCGGCGAGGCTGTCGCCATGGGCGGCGACGGCCAGGTCACCCTCGGCAACATCGTCATCAAGGCCGGCGCGCGCAAGGTCCGCCGCCTCTACCAGGACCGCATCCTGGCCGGCTTCGCCGGCGGCACGGCGGACGCCTTCACCCTGTTCGAACGCTTCGAGGCCAAGCTGGAGAAGCACCAGGGCCATCTGGTGCGCAGCGCGGTGGAACTGGCCAAGGACTGGCGCACCGATCGCATGCTGCGCCGCCTGGAAGCCATGCTGGCGGTGGCCGACCGCGCCAGCACCCTGATCATCACCGGCGCCGGCGACGTGCTGGAGCCGGAACTGGGCATCGCCGCCATCGGCAGCGGCGGCGCCTACGCGCAATCCGCCGCGCGGGCCTTGCTGGAGCACACCGACCTGGACCCGGAAAGCATCGTCCGGGAAGCCATCGGCATCGCCGCCGACGTCTGCATCTACACCAACCGCAACCTCACGCTGGAAACGCTCACGCCCTGACCGGGCGTTTCGCCAGCTTGCGCTGCAGGGTCCTGCGGTGCATTTTCAGCGCTCGCGCCGTCGCCGAAAGGTTGCCGTCGTGTTCCGCCAGCACCTTCTGGATGTGCTCCCATTCCAGCCGGTCCACCGACATCGGTTCCTCCGGCGTAGCGGTGTCCGGATCGCCCTCGACGCGGCCCAGGGCCTGGAGGATTTCGTCGACACCCGCCGGCTTCGGCAGGTAGTGGACCGCCCCCAGCTTGATCGCCTCCACCGCCGTGGCGATGCTGGCATAGCCGGTCAGCAGGAGGATGCGGATGCCGGCATGCGCCGCGATCAGGGGCGGGATCAGGCGCAGGCCGGAATCGGCGGCCAGGCGCAGGTCCAGCACGGCGGCGTCGAAGGGCCGTGGCCGCGGCGCCAGGGCCGCCTCGCCATCGGCCGCGACGGCCACCTCGTGACCGCGCCTGGCCAGGGCGCGGGCCAGGGTTTCGGCAAACACCGCATCGTCGTCCACCACCAGGATATGCCAGGCCTTCATGCGCCGGCCTCGCGGACGGGAATGCGGATGCTGGAGACCACGCCTCCGCCCGGTCTGGGCGCCACCTCCAGGTCGCCGCCCAGGCGCTCCAGCCCGGCCCGGGCGAGATACAGCCCGACGCCCCAACCGGGCGTGGTCGCTTCCGCGTCGAGTCCGCCGCCCCGGTCGGCGACGCGCAGCACGAGACGGTCCGCTGCCATGCCGGCTTCCACTTCGATGTCGGTGCCACCGGCCTGGGCGGCGTTGTTGAGCAGGGTCACCAGGGCCGCTTCCAGCGCGTCATCGGCGCGCATCTCGGGCAAATCCGCGGCCACGTCGAGCCGCACCCGGACCCGGGGCCACATCAGGCCCCAGT
>VGVT01000114.1 GCA_016873935.1 Betaproteobacteria bacterium
GGAAGCGCGCCTGCGTGTCGCCCTCGGCCGCCCCCTGGCGGAAGCGGCGATGGTCGGCGTGCGCGGGCGCGGCGGTCTGGCCGGTCTCGCGGGCTGGGTGCCGCGGCGCCGCGTCGAGGCCCTGAAGACCGCCCTGGAAGAACGTTTCCGCGGTCGCTATTGGCTGGCCATCGAAATTCCCCGGCGCGACGAGGCGGCGCAGGTGCCCTCGCTGGTGCGCTATCCGACCTGGCTGCAACCCTTCGTGCCGCTGGTCAAGAGCTACGGCGTGCCGCGTTACGGCGAGTTCGATCCGACCTTGCCCTTCGCCTTCACCTACCTGCTGCTGTTCGGCGCCATGTTCGGCGACATCGGCCACGGCGCGGTGATCCTGCTGCTGGCGGCGAGCCTCTACAAGAAGCTGGGCAAGCTGGCCTGGATCGGTGTCGCCGCCGGTGCCGTGTCCATGCTGTTCGGCCTGCTTTACGGCAGCATCTTCGGCTACGAGGACATCCTTCATCCCCTTTGGATGTCGCCCTTGCACCATCCCACGCAGATGCTGACCCTGGCGGTGTCCTTCGGCGTCGGCTTCATCATCCTTACCCTGCTGGTGAATGCACGCAACCAGTACACGGCGGGGCATGTGCACGAGGCCCTGTTTGATTCCACCGGCCTGGCCGGCCTGCTCTTCTACCTGGGCGCGGTCGGCGGCGTGGTCAGCCTGGCCGGCGGCGCGGACCTGGCGACGCCATCCTGGATCCTGGCCGGCATCGGCATCACCATCGTCGCCCTGTTCAAGTGGATCGAGACCCGCGCCAGCCTGGGCGAGCGCGTGCTGGTGACCTCCATCGAGACCCTGGAGACGGGCATCAACCTGTTCGCCAACACCCTGTCCTTCATGCGCGTGGCGGCCTTCAGCCTGAACCACGTGGCGCTGGCCTTGGCCGTGTTCACCCTGGCCAACGGCATGGGCACGGCGGGCCACTGGCTGACCATCGTGCTGGGCAACGTGGTGATCATCGTGCTGGAGGGCGGCATCGTCGCCATCCAGGCCCTGCGTCTCATGTATTACGAAGGCTTCTCCCGCTTCTTCAGCGGGGATGGAACGGAATTCGTGCCCCTGAAACTGGCGGGCGTGAAGTGATAAGTGGTGTTTGGTTCGTGTGACTAGGAGAAAAAAATGAGCTGGCTGATTGCATTGATGGGATTTTCCGTGGCCGCCACCATCGCGGCAGGCATCTGGCTGGAGATGAAGCCGCGCCGGCTGCCTTCGCCGCGCTGGCTGAAGGGGGGCGTGTTCGGGAATTTCCTGGTCTTCGGTCTCGCCATGGCCGCCTTCCTCTACATGGGCGTGCAGGATGTCATGGCCCAGGAAGTCGCCGCCACCGGCGGCAGCGGCATCTCCATGGCCGTGGGCCTCGCCCTCATCGGCATCGGTTTGCCGACGGGCCTGGCGGCCATCGGCGCCGGCATCGCCCTGGGTCCGGTGGGCGCCGCGGCACTGGCGGTGATCGCCGAGAAACCCGAGATGTTCGGCCGCACCCTGATCTACATGGGGCTGGCGGAAGGTATCGCGATTTACGGTCTGGTCATGTCCATCCTGCTGCTGGGCAAGCTCTGAGGAGATGGCGTGAAATCCGACGCGGACAAACCGCAGAGCGGCGGCCGCCTGGTGGTGCTGGGCAGCGCCGGGCTGACCGAGGGCTTCAGCCTGATCGGCGCCGAGATCCATGCGGACGCCGACGCGGCCAAGGTCGAGGAAGTCCTTGGCCAGTTGGTGCGTGACGGCAGCGAGGCCCTGGTCCTGCTGGAGTCCAGCCTGGCCCACGCCGGCGGACACTGGCTCAACCGCTTGCGCAACGAGGGCGGCCGCATCGTCGTGACCGAACTGCCCTCGCTGTCCACGCCCCGCGACTACGCCCCGGCAGTGGACGAGGTGGTGCGCGCGGTGCTGGGTCCGGAGGCATTGAAATGAACCTACCCCGAACACCTCGCCGCGCTCGGTTCTGTGTGGCCAGCCGTTTTCTTGGGGGGCATCAGCGGAGCAGGGTCGG
>VGVT01000115.1 GCA_016873935.1 Betaproteobacteria bacterium
TGGGCGCGGGAGAGGAGGGCGCCCACCACCTCGAAGGAGGGGTTCTCGGTGGTGGCGCCGATGAAGGTGATGAGGCCCGACTCCACATGCGGCAGGAAGGCGTCCTGCTGGCTTTTGTTGAAGCGATGTACCTCGTCGACGAAGAGGATGGTCTGCCGGCTCATGCCAAGATTGACCCGGGCGCGCTCGACGGCCTCGCGGATTTCCTTGACGCCGGACAGCACCGCCGAGATCTGGATGAAATCGGCGTCGAAGTGATGGGCCATGAGCCGGGCCAGGGTGGTCTTGCCGACCCCGGGCGGACCCCAGAGGATCATGGAGTGAGGCTTGCCGGCCTCGAAAGCCAGGCGCAGCGGCTTGCCGGGGCCGAGCAGATGATCCTGGCCGATGACTTCGTCGATACGGGCCGGACGCAGGCGTTCGGCCAGGGGTACGTTGTCCGCTTGCCTGTTGGCTTTCGCTTTCGGCGAGGGGGGAGCGCCGAACAGATCGCCGGTGTCAGCGCTCGCCAAGGATGTCCACCCCCTTGGGCGGGGTGAAGCGGAACAGACTGCCGCCCAGGGTCGGGTTGCGTTCCAGATTGCTGAAGCGCAGCAGCGTGGTCTGGCCGAAGTTGTCCTTCAGTTCCATGGCCTGGATATCCTTGCCCCTGAATCCCAGGCGCACCGATTCGAAACCGCTTTCCTTGCTCTTGGGCGTGGCCTCGAGCCAGTCGAGCCCATCCTTGACGCCGGTTTCCTTCAGATTGAACAGCTTGGCGATGTCATTGTCGCCGGCCAGCAGGGCGGCGGGGCTGTCGCCGAGGGCCTGGTCCAGCGCGCGCACCGTGACCTGGCCGAGATCCTCGTCGTAGATCCAAAGCTTGCTGCCATCGCCGACGATTAGCTGGGCATAAGGTTTCTGGTAGACCCAGCGGAACTTGCCGGGTCGTGAGAAGAACAGGTTGCCGGTCGCCTCCTGGGTCTTGCGACCGGTCTTGTCACTCACCGTCTGGGTGAAGCCGGTCTTGTCACTCACCGTCTGGGTGAAGCGCGCCTTAAGGCTTTTCGTGCCCTGGATGAAGGATTCCAGGCGTTCTTGGGCGTCGGCCATGGCCTGCGGCGCGGGCAGGGCGAAAAGAAGGAGGGAGAGGAGCAGGTTACGCATCATGGCGGGGGGCGATCACTTCACGGTTGCCGTTGCTTTGCATGGGAGAGACGAGGCCGGCCTTTTCCATGGCCTCGATGAGTCGGGCGGCGCGGTTGTAGCCGATGCGGAGTTGCCGCTGCACCGAGGAAATCGAGGCGCGGCGGGTCTTCAGCACGTAGGCCACCGCGTCGTCATAGAGCGCGTCGGCTTCCGCGTCGTCGGCGGCATCGCCATTGCCATCCTCGTCATCCAGGTTTTCCAATACGCTTTCGTCATATTGCGGCGGCCCGAGTTCCTTCAGCCAAGCACATACCCGATGCACTTCCTGGTCGGAGACGAAGGCGCCATGCACGCGGGTGGGTACGCCGTGGCCGGGCGGCAGGTAGAGCATGTCACCCTGGCCGAGCAGGGATTCCGCGCCCTGCTGGTCGAGGATGGTGCGGGAATCGATGCGGCTGGCGACCTGAAAGGCGACCCGCGTCGGAATGTTCGCCTTGATCAGCCCGGTGATCACGTCGACCGAGGGGCGCTGCGTGGCCAGGACCAGATGGATGCCGGCGGCGCGGGCTTTTTGAGCCAGGCGGGCGATGAGTTCCTCCACCTTCTTGCCGGCCACCATCATGAGATCGGCCAATTCGTCGATGAGCACAACGATGTAAGGCAGAGTAGCCAGCCTTTCCGGACTCTCGGGCGTGATGGAGAAAGGATTGCCGATCGGTTGCCCCGCCTTTTCGGCTTCGCGCAGTTTTTCGTTGAAGCTGGCGATGTTGCGCACGCCCAGGGCGGACATCAGGCGGTAGCGTTTGTCCATCTCGCCGACACACCAGTTGAGCGC
>VGVT01000116.1 GCA_016873935.1 Betaproteobacteria bacterium
CCCGCCAGATGGAAGGCATCAAGGATGCCCTGGACAAGCAGCGCGTCGAGTTCGACCGCATGAAGGAGAACAAGAAGAAGAAGCTGACCCAGGGCGACGAACTGCCGCCGGGCGTGATCAAGATGGTCAAGGTCTATCTGGCCGTGAAACGCCGCCTGCAACCCGGCGACAAGATGGCCGGCCGCCACGGCAACAAGGGCGTGGTGTCGAAGATCGTGCCCGTGGAGGACATGCCCTTCATGGCCGACGGCACCCCCGTCGACATCGTGCTGAACCCCCTCGGCGTGCCGTCGCGGATGAACGTCGGTCAGATCCTGGAAACCCACCTGGGCTGGGCCGCGCGCGGTTTGGGCGTGCGCATCGACGAAATGCTGGCCGCGCAGACCAAGGCCGCCGAGGTGCGCAAGTTCCTGGACAAGATTTACAACGCTTCCGGCAAGCGCGAAAACATCAAGGGCCTCACGGACGCCGAGATCCTGGAAATGGCGGGCAACCTGACCAAGGGTGTGCCTTTCGCCACGCCGGTGTTCGACGGGGCGCACGAAAGCGAGATCAAGGCCATGCTCGATCTCGCCTATCCCGAGGACGACGAGCGTACCCAGCGCAATGGCTTCACCCCGGCCAAGACCCAGGTGCAGCTCTACGACGGCCGCTCCGGCGACGCCTTCGACCGCACCACCACGGTGGGCATCATGCACGTGCTGAAACTGCACCACTTGGTGGACGACAAGATGCACGCCCGTTCCACCGGCCCGTATAGCCTGGTGACCCAGCAGCCGCTGGGCGGCAAGGCCCAGTTCGGCGGCCAGCGTTTCGGCGAAATGGAAGTGTGGGCGCTGGAGGCCTACGGCGCCTCCTACACCCTGCAGGAGATGCTCACCGTCAAGTCGGACGACGTCACCGGCCGCACCAAGGTGTACGAGAACATCGTCAAGGGCGAGCACAAGATCGACGCCGGCATGCCGGAATCCTTCAACGTGCTGGTGAAGGAAATCCGGTCCCTCGCCATCGATATCGATCTCGAGCGCTACTGAAAAGCGGGAAGCGGGAAATGGGAAACGGGAAAAGTGAGTTGCGGGGCGCGTTTGCGTTTCCCGTTTCGCGTTTCCCGATTCTCCGTACAAGGTTTATCCCTAATGGGGGAATGAAACGATGAAAGCATTGCTGGATCTCTTCAAGCAGGTCACCCAGAACGAGGAATTCGACGCCATCAAGATCGGCCTCGCGTCCCCCGACAAGATCCGTTCCTGGTCCTATGGCGAGGTGAAGAAGCCGGAGACCATCAACTACCGCACCTTCAAACCGGAGCGGGATGGCCTGTTCTGCGCCAAGATCTTCGGCCCCATCAAGGACTACGAGTGCCTTTGCGGCAAGTACAAGCGCCTCAAGCACCGCGGCGTGATCTGCGAGAAGTGCGGCGTCGAGGTCACCCAGGCCAAGGTGCGGCGTGAGCGCATGGGCCACATCGAACTGGCCTCGCCGGTCGCCCACATCTGGTTCCTCAAGTCCCTGCCCAGCCGCCTCGGCATGGTGCTGGACATGACCCTGCGCGACATCGAGCGGGTGCTCTACTTCGAAGCCTTTGTGGTCACCGAGCCGGGCATGACCCCGCTGACCAAGGGCCAGCTCCTCACCGAGGAAGACTACCTGGCCAAGCTGGAAGAGTACGGCGACGAATTCAAGGCCGGCATGGGCGCCGAGGGCGTGCGCGATCTGCTCAAGGGCATCGATCTGCCCGCCGAGGTCGAGAAGCTGCGCTCCGAGCTGTCGAAGACCTCCTCCGAGACCAAGATCAAGAAGTACGCCAAGCGCCTGAAGGTGCTGGAGGCCTTCATGAAGTCCGGCATCCGCCCGGACTGGATGATCCTGGAAGTGCTGCCCGTGCTGCCGCCGGAACTGCGTCCCCTGGTGCCCCTGGACGGCGGCCGCTTCGCCACCTCGGACCTGAACGACCT
>VGVT01000117.1 GCA_016873935.1 Betaproteobacteria bacterium
ATCGACGGCGGCTGGACGGCGTTCTAGGAGTCCGGCCGGAAAGTTGGTTGCTGGGCAGTCTGCGGCCGGGCCGGCTACAGGGTAAGATAGCAGGGATAGCGGCGGAGGGGTTGACCGGCCGTCGTTGGGCGGCGAGTCGACAGGCGCAGTGACGAGGTGCGCGATGCTGGGGAGGCGGAGCCCGCAACGGGGACTGTTCGAGGCGGACACGCTCTACGCCGACTTCGTGGGGCGCGAGAGCTTCTACGGCTGGCTGGCGAGCCAGCGGGGGGAGCTGTTCCCCGACGTGCTCTTTGCGGCGCTGTACAAGGATGGCTGGGGCCGGCCGAGCGTGCCGCCGAGCCTGTTGGCGACGGCGCTGGTGCTGCAGACCTACGATGGGGTCTCCGACGAGGAGGCGACGCGGCGGGCGGCCTACGACCTGCAGTGGAAGGTGGCGTTGGGGGTGGAGGTCGACGCGCGGCCGTTCGCCAAGAGCACGCTGCAGGAGTTCCGGGCGCAACTGGTCGTGCACGAGGAGCAGCGGAAGCTGTTTCAGGCGAGCCTGACCGCGGCCAAGCGGCGGGGGAAACTGGCGCGCCACCGGAAGCTGAAGGTGGCGCTGGACACGACGCCGGTCCTGGGGCGCGGAGCGGTCAAGGACACCTACACCCTCTTGGCCGACGGGATCGTGGTGCTGCTGCGGGTGCTGGCGGCCCAGGCCGGGGTGGCCCGAGGCGACCGCACCGCGTTCAGCGCCTGGGCGACGCAGGCCGGCTATGGCCGCTACGTCGGTGACGTAAGTCTCAAGGGCGGGGCGGCGATCGACTGGGACGACCGGGCGGCGCGCGAGCGCTTCCTGGGGGAGATCGTGGCCGACGCCGACCGGCTGCTGGAGCAGGCGCGGGTGAGGCGGGGGACGCTGGTGGCGGGGAGCGCCGACGATAGCGCGCTGGTGGAGGCGGCCGGGCTCTTGAGCCGGGTGCTGTGTCAGGACGTCGAGCGCAAAGAGACGGGGCCGGTCATCCGCGCGGGGACAGCCCCGGACCGGGTGGTCTCGGTGCACGATCCCCAGATGCGCCACGGCCGCAAGAGCGCCCAGAAGCGCTTCGACGGGCACAAGGCCGCGGTGGCGGTCGACACCGACGAGCAGCTCATCACGGCGGTCGACGTGCTGGCCGGCAACGCACCCGACGATGAAGACGCGCTGGCGCTGGTCGAGCAGACCGAGCAGGCCACCGGGTGTGCGGTCGCGGAGACCGACGGGGACTGCGCGTACGGCGACGGCGAGACGCGTGCGGCATTCGCCGCGGCGGGCCGGACACTCCGGGCGAAGGTGCCGACCGTGCGTAACGGCGAGCGCTTCCCCAAGACGGCGTTTACCCTCGACCTGGCGGCGGGGACCTGCACCTGTCCGGGCGAGCAGACCACGGCTGATCTGCGCCCCAACGGCGCGCGCCGGATGTTCCACTTCGCGCCGGCCACCTGCGCGGCTTGCCCCCTGCGGGCACAGTGCGTCGCCGGGGCGGGCGGCCGCACCGTGACGCTCCATCCGCAGGAAGCACTGCTCCAGGAAGCGCGGGCGTTTCAGGCCAGTCCCGCCTTCGCCGCGGTGCGCCGTCGCCGCCAGACGGCCGAGCATCGTCTCGCCCGTCTGGTGCAGTTGGGCATCCGCCAGGCGCGCTACGTGGGCCACCCCAAGACCCTGTTCCAACTGGCCATGGCGGCGGCGGTGGCCAACCTGACCCTGCTGGCAGCCGCCGACGCCGCTCACGCGGCCTCCGCAGTGGCCCTGGCCGTGCTCGGCCTGCTCCTGCTCGTCCTGGCAACGCTCAGCGCGCCTCTGGCGCGCATGACACGCCACTGGCGGCGCTACGCCATCGATCCGGTTCGCGCTTCTCCGTACACGCCCAACATGGCCGGTTTCCGGCCGGACTCCTAGGGCAGTAGCAGACACGCTGGCCCAGC
>VGVT01000118.1 GCA_016873935.1 Betaproteobacteria bacterium
CCGGAGCGCATGCCGGAGGATGTGCTGCAGAGCCTGATCGAGAAGCACAAATCCTCCTACCTCACGCAAAGCCCGCAGAACATCATGATGATGCCGGAGAACCCGGCCTACATCTCGGCGGAGGAGGGCGAGAAACTGTTCAAGCAGGCGCGAGGCCCGAAGAACGCCTCCCTGGAAAAATGTGACTTCGGCATGGGTCCCGGTGTGCTCAAGGGCGCCTACGTCGAACTGCCCCGCTACTTCGCCGACACCGGCAAGGTCATGGACTTCGAGAGCCGCCTGGTGCACTGCATGAAGACCCAGCAGGGCTTCACCGACAACGACGCGGCCATCAAGCAGCGCCATGGCGCCAACGCGGACATCACCAAACTGACCAATTTCATTGCCATGGAATCGAACGGCATGGCGTGGAATCCCCCCATGTCGCACCCGCTGGAAAAGGCCATGCGCGACGCCGGCGAGGTCATGTTCTACCGCCGCGCGGGCAGCATGGACTTCAACTGCGCCACCTGCCACACGCAGACCGGTGCCCGCATCCGCGCCTCGGTGCTGCCCAACGTCAGCGTGCCGCAGGAATGGACCAAGGCCATCTCCTGGCCCGCCTACCGCGTCGGCCACGAGGCCACGCGCAGCAGCCAGCACCGCGTGCTGGAGTGCCTGTGGCAGATGCGTTATCCCAACATCAAGAACGGTTCCGACGCCTCCATCGCCCTGATCTCGTTCTGGACCGACGCCGCCCGCGGCCAGCCGGCCATCCTGCCCGACATGAAGCGCTGAGCGCATCCACGAGGAGAACCGAACCATGTTGAAACAATCCCCCATCGCGATCGCCGTAGCCTCCGCACTGATGCTTGCGGGCACCGCCGTCGCCGGTCCCGTCGCCGACAAGCCCATGCTCGTCGCCCAGGCCGCCACCACCCCCGCGCCCGCCACCGCCGCGCCCGCCGCCGCCAGCAAGCGGCCCGCCCCCCTGCGCAAGCGGGCTCCGGAGGCCGCTCCGGCGCCCTCCAACGAGGTCATGGTGTTCGATTCCAAGGGCGTGCGTCTGGCCCCCTTCTCCGCCGCCATGCTGGCCGAGCACCTGGTCATGGAGACCGACGGTTTCGACCACAAGCAAGCCACCCAGGAAGGCACCACCGGCCGCGACCGTCTGGCCCAGGACGAAATCCAGCGCCTGTGCAGCGGCAAGAACGTCAAGCTGGACGACAAGACCACCGCCCGCATCAACGAAATGGCCGCCGCCACCATCAAGTACCCCGAGGGTGGCATCAAGCTGGGTGACTGGAAGAAGGGTCGTGAACTGGCCTGGTCGGGCTTCGGTTTCCGCACCGCGCATCAGGTGGACGACCATTCCAAGCAAGGCCCCGGCGCCAACTGCTACAACTGCCACCAGATCGCCACCGACCGCACCGGCGGCACCCTGGGCCCCGAGCTGACCGGCTACGGCAAGATTCGCGGCATCAACCCGGACATGCTGAAGTACACCTACGACGTGATCTACAACCCGCACACGTACTTCGCCTGCTCCAACATGCCGCGCTCCGGCGCCAAGGCCATCCTCACCCAGCAGCAGATCATGGACGTGATGGCCTACCTGTTCGATCCGGAATCGCCGGTCAACAAGTAACGCTTCCCTTCGCCGGCCGCGCCTGCAGCGGCCGACACGAAGCCACCCGCGCCCGACGGCGCCGGTGGCTTTTTTCTTGCCTCGCCGGCGTGGAGGAATCCTTGTCGAAGGCGGCTATGCTGGAAGCACGCTACGGAGGCGAGACATGAAACTGCTGACCTGGAA
>VGVT01000119.1 GCA_016873935.1 Betaproteobacteria bacterium
ACCCTGGAACTGGCGCCCAACCCGGACATCCTCGCCAACATCAGCAGCCGGCCCAAGCCGCCCTTCTGCGTCGGCTTCGCCGCCGAGAGCGAGAACCTGGAGGAGTACGCCGAGCTCAAGCGCCGGCGCAAGCACCTGCCGCTGATCGTCGCCAACGACGTCACCGAAGCCGTCGGCGCCGACGCGGTGCAGCTCATCCTGCTCGACGAGGCCGGCAAGCACGTCCTCGAACAGGCCGACAAGCGCACCCAGGCGCGCCGGCTCATCGCCCACATCGCCCAGCTCTACAACACCCGCTACCAGTAAACCCATGCACGTCGACCTGAAAATCCTGGACGAGCGCGTCCGTGAGCAATTGCCCCACTACGCCACCCACGGCAGCGCCGGCCTCGACCTGCGCGCCTGCCTGGACGCGCCGGTGGTGCTCAACCCCGGCGAAACCCAACTGATCCCCACCGGCCTCGCCATGCACCTGGCCGACCCCGGCTACGCCGCCATGATCCTGCCGCGCTCCGGCCTCGGCCATAAGCACGGCGTGGTGCTGGGCAACCTGGTCGGCCTGATCGACTCCGACTACCAGGGCCAGCTCATGGTCTCCCTGTGGAACCGCGGCCAGGAAGCCTTCACCGTGCAACCCTTCGAGCGCATCGCGCAGATGGTCATCGTGCCCGTGGTGCAGGCGGAATTCCGCGTGGTGGAGGATTTCGCCGCCAGCGACCGTGGCGAGGGCGGATTCGGCAGTACCGGGAAGCACTGACCGATCCGTCCCCCCCCCCTCATGAGCCCATACCCCGCGGATGGGCCGGTTGCCACACAAGCGCGCCCGCGCCGCGACCCCTTGTATGTGGGCTTACAGGCAATCCTTTTCGCCTCTCCCCCCGGGAGAGGCCGACGCGCAGCGGCGGGTGAGGGAGCCCGGCATGCCGAAGGGCTTTGCGTCGATCAGGCCCCGACACGCAGAAACCCGGAAGGATGGCTGCTGCCAGGCCAGAGCCGACCTTGAGTTTGCCGCGGATGAAGGGCTGGTCTAGGAGCCTGTCGGACTTGAGGCTGATCTACTGCGCCGGTGGGAAGAGCGGTCCATATTTGCCCATTTTTTCGTTGCATAGGCCCACTATGCGCCTCAAAAATGGGCAAATCTGTCCTCGCTCTCCCACCCGGCTCGCTACGATCGCTCAAGTCCGACAGGCTCCTAGCTCAGGTTGCTGTCGGTGGCGAACAGGATGCCGTGGTTACCCCTAATCCCGCTGAGAGGTTGTGAAAAAATGTCCACGCCCCACAAATCCGTCATTCCCGCGCAGGCGGGAATCCAGTTCGTATAACTCAAGACCAAGAAAATCAATCGGATACACAATCTGGATTCCCGCCTGCGCGGGAATGACGGTCAGTTTGGCGATCGTTTCCAAAATATTCACAGGCTCTGAGGCGTACTCGTTACTCCAGTTCAGAGCGGCTCGCCTGGGCGTGTGTCATGGTCTTCGTGCAGCCATGCAGGGATATCGCGCTGGTTATGCAGTACACGCCAAACGTCGATGTGGTTGGGCAGGTCGACGTAGAAGAGGAGGTACGGATAGCGTTGCAAGGGCCATGAACGCAAGCCAGGAAGGTTCAGTTCATGGGCGTAGCGAGGAGAGCCAATGGCCGGTTGGCTGGCGAGTTGGAGATAGGCGTGTTCCAGCGCCTCGATGAAGCCGAGCGCAACCTGCTCACCCGCTTCGCTC
>VGVT01000120.1 GCA_016873935.1 Betaproteobacteria bacterium
TGACCATGAAACCCGTCTGGATCATCGACGACGACCGCTCCATCCGCTGGGTGTTCGAGAAAGCCCTGACGCGGGAAAACCTGCCGCACCGCATCTTCGACACCGCCGAGGCCGCCCTGCGCGCCCTCGACCGGGAAACCCCGGGCGCCGTGCTGACCGACATCCGCATGCCGGGCATGAACGGCATCGAATTCATGGAGCACATCAAGCGCCAGCAGCCGCGCCTGCCCATCATCGTCATGACCGCCTATTCCGACCTGGATTCGGCCGTGTCGGCCTTCCAGGGCGGCGCCTTCGAGTATCTGCCGAAGCCCTTCGACGTCAACCACGCCCTCGAGCTCATCCACCGCGCCCTGGAAGAAGGTGGCCGCGCCGAGGAAATGCCCGGGCTGGATTCCGGCCTGGCGGGTCAGGCCATGCTGGGCCAGGCGCCCGCCATGCAGGACGTGTTCCGCGCCATCGGCCGGCTTTCCCAAAGCCACGCCACCGTGCTCATCACCGGCGAGACCGGCACCGGCAAGGAACTGGTGGCGCACGCCCTGCACCGGCACAGCCCGCGCAGGGACAAGCCGTTCATCGCCCTCAATACCGCCGCCATCCCCAAGGACCTGCTGGAAAGCGAACTGTTCGGCCACGAGCGCGGCGCCTTCACCGGCGCCACCGCCTCGCGCCGCGGCCGCTTCGAGCAGGCCGACGAGGGCACCCTGTTCCTCGACGAGATCGGCGACATGCCCGCCGACCTGCAGACCCGCCTGCTGCGGGTGCTGGCCGACGGCGAGTTCTACCGGGTCGGCGGCCACTCGCCGGTGCGGGTCAACGTGCGGGTGATCGCCGCCACCCATCAGACCCTGGAGGATCGCGTGCGTCAGGGCCTGTTCCGCGAGGACCTGTTCCACCGCCTCAACGTCATCCGCATCAAGCTGCCCAGCCTGCGCGAGCGACGCGAGGACATCCCCCTGCTGGTGCAGCACTTCCTGCGCAAGAGCGCCCAGGAACTGGGGGTGGAGATGAAGCAGGTGTCGGACGAGGCGATGAAGGCTCTCGCCGCCCTGCCCTACCCCGGCAACGTGCGCCAACTGGAAAACCTGTGCCACTGGCTCACCGTCATGGCGCCGGGCCAGGTCATCGAGGCCAAGGACCTGCCACCGGAAGCCCTGCGCGAATCCTCCGGCGCCGCCCTGGACTGGACCGAGGCCCTGGCGCGCAGCGCGCAGGCCCGCCTGGGTCGCGGCGAGAACGGCATCCTCGACGGCCTCGTCGCCGATTTCGAGCGTACCCTCATCAAGGTCGCCCTGGCCCACACCGGCGGCCGCAAGATCGAGGCGGCCAACCTGCTCGGCTGGGGCCGCAACACCCTCACCCGCAAGATCCAGGAACTGGGCATGGAAGGCGGGGGGGAGGAGCAGTAACAAAGCTGGATACGTGACGACCTCGCCCTTTCCGTCATGCCGGCATAGGCGGGAATCCAGAATGCACGGCAGAAACCATGGGTTGCCTGCTTCCCCTTTTGCAAAAGGGGGCCAGAGGGGAATGGCACTTACTTAATTCTACTTTGTCAGATTTCAAGAGGGACATCAGGTTGCCATGATGATACAATAAGCCATTGTTTATTAACGGTAATTAACCATGGCCCCGTAAAATTGACTGCCCCACCCTTGCGCATGCCCT
>VGVT01000121.1 GCA_016873935.1 Betaproteobacteria bacterium
GCCTACCGCATTGCCGCCAAGAACGCCCTGGCGGCCGGCTTCGACGGCGTCGAAGTACACGCCGCGAACGGCTATCTGCTCGACCAGTTCCTGCGCGACGGCAGCAATCAACGCGCCGACGCCTACGGCGGCTCCGTCGAGCACCGCGCGCGCCTGCTGCTGGAAGTGCTCGACGCGGTCTGCGGCGTCTGGGGCGCGCCGCGCGTGGCGGTGCGCCTGTCGCCGGTGCAGCCCTTCAACGACATGCGCGATGCCGCGCCGCGCGCCACCTTCAGCCGCGTGGTGGAGCTGCTCAACGCGTACGCCCTGGCCTACCTGCACGTCACCGAGATGGGCCGCGACGCCCCCGGCGCGGCGGGTCCCTTCTTCGAGCCCCTGGACCTGCGGCCGTTGTGGAAGGGCGTGTTCATGACCAACTCCGGCTACGACAAGGCGCGCGCCAACGCCGTGCTGGCTTCGGGCCGGGCGGACCTGGTGGCCTTCGGCGTGCCTTTCATCGCCAACCCGGATCTGCCGGAACGCTTTCGCCGCGACGCGCCGCTCAACGCTGCAGACCAGGCCACCTTCTACGGCGGCGGCGAAGCGGGCTATACCGACTATCCCTTCCTGGCGTCATGAGCCTGCGCTTCCGGATTCTTCCGGTTACCCCCTTCGAGCAGAACTGTTCCCTGATCTGGTGCGACTCCACCAGGCGCGCCGCGCTGGTGGACCCGGGCGGTGACGTCGACACTTTGCTGGAAGCAGTTGAACAGGCCGGTGTGCGGCTCGACAAACTGCTGCTCACGCACGCCCACTTGGATCATGTCGGCGGCGCCCGGCAATTGGCGCTGGATCTGGGCTTGCCGATCCACGGTCCGGAGGAAGGCGACGCCTTCTGGCTGGATGCCCTGCCCGAGCAGGCCCGCATGTTCGGCTTCCCGCCCAGTGAGGCGTTCCGGCCAGACCACTGGCTGCACGACGGCGACAGCGTCGAACTCGGCGACCTGCGCCTGCGTGTCATCCACTGCCCGGGCCATACGCCCGGACATGTCGTCTTCTTCGAACCCGAAAGCCGCCATGCCTTCGTCGGCGATGTGCTGTTCCAGGGCAGCATCGGCCGCACCGATTTTCCGCGCGGCGACCATCAGGCCCTGCTGCATGCCATCCGACACAAGTTGTTCCCGCTGGGCGACGATGTCGCTTTCGTGCCCGGCCACGGCCCCATGAGCACCTTTGGCCAGGAACGCCTGCACAACCCCTTCGTCGGCGAGCGCGCCTGAGGGCCGGGGAACAGCAATAAAAAAGCCGGACCGAAGTCCGGCTTTTTCGTGATGCGACGGACTCAGGCGACTTTCGCCTCGTCGGTGCGCTTGTCACCGGTGTTGTCCACCCAGGTCACCGATACCGTGTCGCCAGCCTTGGCGCCCCCCACCCGGAAGTGCAGGTAGGGGTTCTTGCTCAGGCCGCCGCCCCACTGGGCGTCCATGACCTGCTTGCCGTTCAGCGTCGCGGTCACCGTGGTGATGTGGTGCGCGGGCACCATCTGTCCGGTCTTCGCGTCCTTGCGCAGTCCGTTCTCCATCGGGTGGTTCATCAGGCACTTCACGTCGGCGGCACCGCCGGCCATGCTCGCGCGGATCC